>NZ_JBVIPK010000007.1:93720-412240 GCF_055577965.1 Streptomyces sp. NPDC033165 | reverse complement strand
GGTCACGGAGCTCCAGGAGCCGGTGGAGCCGGTGAGCAAGGCCTGACCCGGCCCGGGGGGGGGGGGGGGGGGGACCCCCCCCCCCCCCCCGTCCCCCCCCCCCCCCCCCCCCCCCCCCCCCGGGCGGTGCGCCGCCCCCGTCCCCACGGTGCGGCGCAGGGTGGACCGGCCCCCATCCGCTGGGACGGGCGGTCCACGTCTGTCAGGACTCCGGCACCTGTGCCGTGAGTCCGAGGCTCGGGAAGATCGCGCTCTCCACGAACCGGGTCAGATACGCCGCGTCGGCGTAGCGCCCCTCCAGTAGCGGCCGGGCGCGCAGCACGCCGAGCAGCTGGGCCGGTACGAACGCGGCGGCCGGCAGGTCCGCGGGGATCTCGCCGCGATCCTGGCCCCGCCGGACCATCGCGTCGATCGCCGCGACCTCCGGCACGATCAGCGCCTCGCGCAGCGCGGACAGCAGCTCCGGGCTCTGGAGTGCGGCATGGCTGAGGGCGTGCATCAGCGGAGTGTCGCTCTCCGAGGCCTTCCCGATCGCCTGCGCGGCCTCCAGCAGGTCCCCGGCCAGCGTCCCGGTGTCGATGTGCGGCAGCCGCATCCGCCGGGTGCCGTGCAGTGCGGCGACGACCAGTTCCGGCTTGGACCCCCACTGCCGGTACAGCGTCGACTTCCCGCACCGGGTGCGGGCGGCGACCCCCTCCATGGTCAGCGACTCGTAACCGCTCTCCCGCAACAGGTCCAGCACCGCTTCGTACAGCTCCTGCGCCCGCTCCGGTGTGATCTTCGAGCGGCGGGAGGCGAGGGCTGACTCCGGTGCGGAATCGGGCGAGGGCATGGGCTGTACCTCCTGCGGCGGTGCGGCGAGGTTCTCGATACGCCAGTGTACCGATACGCAGGTGTACCGATACGCCAACGTATCGGTACACTGGCGTATCGATTCGGCATGGACTGGACCATGCCGTCCTGACACCGCTTCGCATCCAAGGGGGCACCGGGTGACGCACGCCCGCACCGAGCCCGTGGACCAGGAGCCGGACATACGTGCCCGACCGCCCCTCGTCCGCGAGTTCCTTCTCGTGGCCGGACTCTTCCTGGCCTACAAACTCGGCCGCCGGGCGGCCAACGGCCATGTCGAGGAAGCGTTCCGCAACGCGCGGAACGTCTGGGACCTTGAACGGACCCTGCGCCTGCCCGGCGAGGGCGCCGTCCAGGACCTGCTGCTGCACAGCCAGACCCTGATCCACGCGGCGAACACGTACTACGCCGCCGTGCACTTCCCGGCCACAGCCCTCTTTCTGGTCTGGCTCTACTGGCGTCGCCCCCGCCATTACCTCTGGTCACGCCGGGTCCTCGCCGCGCTCACCGCCGCCGCCCTGGTGCTGCACCTGCTGTTCCCGCTGGCTCCGCCCCGGATGTTCCCGGCCGCCGGAATGGTCGACACCGGGCAGGTCTACGGGCCGACGGTGTACGGGCAGACGCCCGCGACCGACACGATGGCGAACCAGTTCGCCGCGATGCCCTCGCTGCACGTCGGCTGGGCGGTCATGGTCGCCATCGGTCTGATCGCCGCGACCCGCTCCCGGTGGCGCTGGCTGTGGCTGTTGCACCCGGCGCTGACGCTGCTCGTCGTGGTGGGCACGGCGAACCACTACTGGCTCGACGCGATCGTGGCCGTCGCGCTGCTCGCCGTCGCGTTCGCCGTTTTCCGGCTGCCGATGCCGGGTGGGGCTGTGGTGTCTGGTGAGGTCCTGGTGTCGGGTGGGGCTGTGGCGTCTGGTGGGGGCACGGTGTCGGATGGATCGGTGGTTTCCGGTGGGGGCACGGTGCCGGGTGGGTCGGTGATGTCCGGTGGGGGTGCCGACGCGCCGCCGCCCCTCGTGAGCTCCGCCGGGGCGTCCGCCGCGGAGGCTGCCGCGGTGCGCATCCCCGATCCTGAGCCCGTCCCTGAGCCCACCCCTCGGCCCGTCCCTGAGCCTGCTCCGACCGGGGCCGCCCGATGAGCGGCACCCTGATCGCCGTCGCCCTGTCCCTCGTCTCGGCCGGCGCCTACGCGGCCGCCGCCGTGGCGCAGTCCCGGCTCGCCGGACGCACCGAGTCCTCCGCCGGCGTCCTGCGGCTGCTGGGCCGGGGCGCGTGGTGGTCGGCGGTCGGCCTCAACGCGGCGGGCGCGCTGCTGCACGTCGCCGCACTCAACTACGGGCCGCTCACCCTGGTCCAGCCGCTCGGCGCGCTCACCCTCGTCGTCGCCGTCCCGCTCGGCGCGCACGCCGCCGGACGCAGGGTCGGCCGGATCGAGTGGCAGGGCACGGTCCTCACCCTGCTCGGCCTCGGCGCGCTGCTCCTGACCGCGGGCGGCTCCGCCCCGCACGACACCCTCACCCTGCCCGAGGCCCTGGGCGTGGGAGCGGCCACCATGGCGGTCGTCGCCGGGCTCAGCCGCCCGGGAGCCCGCCCGGGCCTGCGGCACGCGGCGGCCTCCGGGATCACCTCGGGTGTCGCCTCCGCCCTCACCCAGACCCTCACGGTCGCCGTCACCGACCACTCCGGCGGCCCGCTGTTCAGCTGGCGGCTGCTGACCGTGGCGCTGCTCGTCTCGGCCTTCGCGATGGGAGGCCTGCTGCTGTCCCAGACCGCCTACCGGGGCGGGCTCGGCGCCCCGTTCGCCGTCGTCACCCTCGCCAACCCGGTCGCCGCCGCCGCGATCGGCCTGGCCCTGCTCGGCGAACGGCTCCAGGGCGGCCCGGTCAGCCTGGTCCTGGCGCTGCTCGGTACGGCCGCCGCCGTACGCGGCGTGATCCTCCTGAGCCGGGCCCAGGCTCGCGCCACGGACGGCGTGGCCGAGGTGCGCGGCACGGAGCCGGAGCGCGTGGCCGACGGGGCTTCCCCGGAAGGGCCGGTCCCCTCGCGGGTGGTCATCGGCAGCCCCCGCCCCGTGGTCGTCGCGGAACCCCTGGCCGTAAAGGCGGGCGGCGGCCCCCACCCGTGACGGGCGCTACGGTCAGCTGTCCAGGTCCGCGATGGCCCGGGTGAGCCAGCCGATCCAGAACGTCTCCAGGTCGATGCCGCCCCGCAGCACCAGATACCGCAGCCGGCTCTCGTCCGTGGTCGGCGCGGGGGTGAAGTCCCGCTCCTCGATCTCCCGGTACTCCGCCAACTGCCGCTCGTGGAGCGCGAGATGGCGGCGCAGCTCCGTGCCCATCCCGTTCGTCCCGACGACTGCCGCCGCCCGCATCCGCAGCAGCAGCGGATCACGGACCGGGCGCGGGTCCTCGGGCAGCGCCACCCAGGCCGCCAACTCCTCGCGGCCCGCGGGCAGTACCTCGTACTCCTTCTTCTGCCCCCGGGCCGGAACCGCAGACGGCAGCGCCCTGATCCGCCCGGCCTGCTCCAGTTTCCCCAGCTCGCGATAGATCTGCTGGTGGGTCGAGGACCAGAAGTAGCCGAACGACCGGTCGAACCTGCGGGTCAGCTCCAGACCCGAGGAAGGCTTCTCCAGCAGAGCGGTGAGAATCGCGTGCGGCAGTGACATGACGTGCATCCTAAGTAGGGGGCTCACAGAGGTGCTGGGCTCCCGGTAGGACGAGGGGGCGCGGAGTCACGCGGCTGTCGGCAATGCGCGGGCTCACAGAAGTACGCGGCTGTCGGCAATGCGCGGGCTCACAGAAGTACGCGGCTGTCGGCAGGACGCGCGTTCACAGAAGTACGCGGCTGCCGGCAGGGAGCTGGCTCACAGTGCCGCGGCCAGCTCCGTGCCCTGGCGGATCGCCCGCTTCGCGTCCAGCTCGGCCGCCACGTCCGCGCCGCCGATCAGATGGACCGGGCCGCCCGCCGCGCGCAGTTCCTCGTACAGCTCCCGGCGCGGTTCCTGGCCCGCGCAGAGGACGACCGTGTCCACGGGCAGCACCCGCCGCTCGCCGTCGACGGTGAGGTGGAGGCCCTCGTCGTCGATCAGGTCGTAAGAGGCGCCCGCGATCATCTCGACACCCCGGTGGCGCAGTTCGGTGCGGTGGATCCAGCCCGTCGTCTTGCCGAGCCCGGCGCCGACCTTGGTGGTCTTGCGCTGGATCAGGTGGACGGTGCGCGGCGGCTTGGGGCGCTCGGGGGCGCGCAGGCCCCCGCGCTCCGCGTAGGCCGTGTCCACGCCCCACTGCCGGAAGAACGTGTCCGCGTCCAGGCTCGCCGCCTCGCCGCCGTCGGTGAGGAACTCCGCGACGTCGAAGCCGATGCCGCCCGCGCCCACGATCGCGACCCGGTCACCTACCGGCGCCCCGTCGCGCAGCACGTCCAGATAGCTGACCACGCTCGGGTGGTCCGTGCCGGGGATCGCGGGGGTACGGGGCTCGACGCCGGTGGCGAGCACGATCTCGTCGAAGCCGTCCAGCGTTCCGGTGTCCGCCCGGGTGGACAGGCGCACCTCGACGTCCAGCTCGGCCAGTCGCGTACGGAAGTAGCGCAGCGTCTCGTCGAACTCCTCCTTGCCCGGCACCCGGCGGGCCACGTTCAGCTGGCCGCCGATCTCGTCGGCGGTGTCGAACAGCGTGACCGCGTGGCCCCGCTCGGCCGCGGTCACCGAGCACGCGAGGCCCGCCGGACCGGCGCCGACGACAGCGACGCGCTTACGGGTCCGGGTCGGGCTCAGGACCAGCTCGGTCTCGTGGCAGGCACGCGGATTGACCAGGCAGGAGGTGATCTGGAGGCTGAAGATGTGGTCCAGGCACGCCTGGTTGCACCCGATGCAGGTGTTGATCGCGTCCGCCCGGCCCGCCGCCGCCTTGGCGACGAACTCCGGGTCCGCGAGGAAGGGCCGGGCCATGGAGACCATGTCCGCCCGGCCGGAGGCGAGGATCTCCTCGGCGACCTCGGGCGTGTTGATGCGGTTGCTCGTCACCAGCGGTACGGAGACCGCGCCGCGCACCTTCTCGGTCACCCAGCTGAACGCGCCGCGCGGGACGGAGGTGGCGATGGTGGGGATGCGCGCCTCGTGCCAGCCGATGCCGGTGTTGATGATCGTCGCGCCCGCCGCCTCGATCTCCTTCGCCAGCGTCACGACCTCTTCCAGCGTCGAGCCGCCCGGCACCAGGTCCAGCATGGAGAGCCGGTAGATCAGGATGAAGTCGTTGCCGACCCGCTCGCGGACCCGGCGGACGATCTCCACGGGGAACCGGATGCGGTTCTCGTACGAGCCGCCCCAGCGGTCGGTGCGGAGGTTGGTCGCGGAGACGATGAACTCGTTGATCAGATAGCCCTCGGAGCCCATGATCTCGACGCCGTCGTACCCCGCGTGCCGCGCCAGCTCCGCCGCCCGGACGAACTCCTCGACGGTCTCCTCGACCTGGTCGTCGGTCAGGGCGTTCGGGGTGAACCCGCTGATGGGGGCCTTGAGCGCGCTCGGCGCCACCAGGTCGGGGTGGTGCGCGTACCGGCCGAAGTGCAGGATCTGCATGGCGATCCGGCCGCCCGCCGCGTGCACCGCCGAGGTGATCTCCCGGTGCTGCTCCGCCTCCGCCTCGGTCGTCATCTTCGCCCCGCCGGGGAAGGAGCAGGCCCGCTCGCTGGGGGCGATGCCGCCGGTGACCATGAGGCCGACGCCGCCCCGGGCGCGCTCGGCGTAGAAGGCCGCCATTCGCTCGAAGCCGCGTTCGGCCTCCTCAAGGCCGACGTGCATCGAGCCCATGAGCACCCGGTTGGGGAGCGTGGTGAACCCGAGGTCCAGCGGGCTCAGCAGGTTCGGGTACAGGCTCATCCGGGGTCTCCTCCGCACGGGGTCGTCGCGTCAGTTGTAGACCACCACGAGACCCTTATGCAACAAGTTGCACAATGATCTGCGTCGCATCGGGGCCTTGGGGCGACCGGCCCGTGTCCCGTACGGCGTAATCGGCCGGGCCCGCCCGCCCCCGTCCGGCGAGAGTGGGAGCCGTACCGCAAGCCCCTCACCCCGGGAGTCCCCATGGTCCGCGTCAACCGGCGTGATCTCGGTCTGCTCGCCCTGCGCGTCGGTACCGGCGCGGTGCTCGCTGCCCACGGCAGCCAGAAACTGGCCGGATGGTTCGGCGGCGGAGGAATCCAGGGCACTGCGGCCGCGATGGAGGCGATGGGTTTCCACCCGCCCAAGCACAGCGCTGTGGCCGCAGGTCTCGGCGAGGCGGGCGGCGGCGCGCTGCTGGCGCTGGGTCTCGCCACCCCGGCGGCGGGCGCCGCGGCCGCCGGGGCCATGGCCGGTGCGGTCGCCGTGCACGCCCCGGCGGGCTTCTTCGCCCAGGGCGGCGGCTACGAATACCCGGCGTTCCTCGGCTTCACCGCCGCGGCCATCGGTCTGACCGGCCCCGGACGCTACTCGGTGGACCACGCCACCTGCCATGTCTTCGACCGTCCCTGGATGGTCGCACTGGCCTTCGCGGGCAGTGCGGCCGCCGCCGCCGCGGTGGTCGGCAAGCGTGCGAAGGGGCAGTCCGGCCGGTCTCAGGAGGAGTCCTGATGCGCACGGACCCCGCCCGGCCTCCCGGCCCCACGACGCCTTCCGGCCCCATGCCCCCGGCTCCATGACGTCTTCCGGCTCCATGCCTTCCGGCCCCTCGGCTCCCGCTCCACGCCTCCTCCCGGCACTTTGCCGTCCGGCCAGGCGGACGCGCCCTGGCAGCGCTCCGACGGCCCGGCCGTCCCGGCCCCCGCGCCCGACCCGGACAGCGCATGGGTCACCGGCGGGGTGCTCTTCGCCGGAGTGCTGATGGGTGCTCAAGGGGGCGGGCTGGGCGCGGATGGCCGGCATCCTCTTCGCCTCCCTGAGCCTGTTCGCGCACTTCCTCTGCCCGCCGTACGCGCCCGTCCGGTCGGGGATCGTCATCGCCCTGGACCTCTTCGTGATCCGCGCCCGGACCGCCTACCGGGACCCGGGCCGGGCTCCGGGGGACGCGCTGCGTCGACCCTGGGACGTCTCGCGGCTCAGTGTGCCCGGCCACCACGCCTTCGGGCCGATGTCCCGCACCAGCGCCGGGACGAGGAGCGAGCGGACGACCAGGGTGTCCAGCAGGACGCCGAAGGCCACGATGAACGCGATCTGGAGCAGGAACGCCAGCGGGATCACACCGAGTGCGGCGAAGGTGGCCGCCAGGACGACGCCCGCCGACGTGATGACCCCGCCGGTCGTGGTCAGCCCGCGCAGGATGCCCTCCCTGGTGCCGTGCCGCAGCGACTCCTCCCGGACCCGGGACATCAGGAAGATGTTGTAGTCGACGCCCAGGGCGACCAGGAACACGAATCCGTACAGCGGCACCGACGAATCCGTGCCGCTGAAGCCGAACACATGGGTGAAGACCAACGAGGAGATACCGAGCGTGGCCAGGAAGTTCAGCGCCACGGTCGCCACGAGCAGCACCGGCATCAGCAGTGACCGCAGCAGGAAGACCAGGATCACCAGGATGATCGCCAGCACCACCGGAACGATCACCTTGCGGTCGTTCTCCGCCGTGCGCTGTGTGTCGTACTGCTGAGCGGTGTAGCCGCCGACCAGGGCGTCCGATCCGGGTACCGCGTGGACCTCGGTGCGCAGCGCGGCCACGGTCTCCTTGGCGTTGTCGCTGTCGGCCGCGTCCTTCAGGGTCGCGTCGATGCGGACCCTGCCGTCGACGACGAGGGGTTCGCCGCCCGGCCGTCCGCTCGCACTCGCCGGCGCGACCGAGGCCACCCCGTCGGTACGGGTGGCGGCCTCGGTCACCTCGGTCAGCCGGTCGGCCGCCGCGACGATCACCACCGGATTGCCCGAGCCGCCGGGAAAGTGCTCGCTCAGCGTCTCCTGAGCGGCCACGGACGGGGCGTCGTTGACGAAGATCTCGTCCAGCGGAACGCCCTTGGAGGTGAGCGTGGGGGCGAACGTGGCACAGGCGATCAGGGCCGCCAGGGTGATCGCCCAGACCTTGCGGGGCGCGCGGTCGACGAGGGCCGCGACCTTGTGCCAGATACCGCGGCCGCCGGACGCCTTGTCGTCCGCGGGCCTGGGCTTCGCCGGCCAGTAGGCGGCCCGGCCCAGCAGCACCAGGACGGCGGGCAGGAAGGTGAGGGCGCTCAGGACCGAGCAGACGATGCCGATCGCTCCCACGGGACCGAGGGCCCGGTTGTTGGTGAGGTCGCTGAGCAGCAGCGCGAGCAGACCGGCCGCCACCGTGGCGGCGCTCGCCGTGATCGGGCCGAAGGACTCGCGCAGCGCGATACGCATCGCGGTGAACCGGTCGTCGTGTACGGCGAGTTCCTCCCGGAACCGGGCGGTGAGCAGCAGCGCGTAGTCCGTCGCCGCGCCGATCACCAGGATCGACAGAATGCCCTGCACCTGACCGTCCACGCGCACGATGTCGTGGTCCGCGAGGACGTAGACGATCGCACAGGACAGGGCGAGGGCGAACACCGCGCCGATGATGATGACGAAGGGCAGCAGCACACTGCGGTAGACCAGCAGCAGGATGACGAGCACCGTGATCAGGGCGACCCCGAGCAGCAGCCCGTCGATGCCCGCGAAGGCGTCGGAAAGGTCGGCCTGGCTCGCGGCCGGACCCGCCAGCCGGACCGTCGTGCCGGACACGGACGCGCCCGCCTCCTCGATCCTCTCCAGTACGGTCGGCAACTCGTCCCCGAGGCCGGGGCTCAGCTGCACGATGCCCTGGAGCGCGCGGCCGTCCTCGGAAGGCAGCGCGGGGGAGGGGGTTCCGACGACGCCCTCGCTTCCGGCGAGCGAGGCGAGGGCGCCGGTGGCGGCCTCCCGCTGCCCGCCGTCCACCGGGGCGTCCTTCTCCGTCGAGGTCCAGACGAGGATGGCCGGCAGCGTCTCGTTCTGCTGGAACGCCTTCTGGGCGTCGATGACTTGGGTGGACTCGGCGTTCTGCGGCAGAAAAGCCGCCTGGTCGTTGGTGGCGACCTCGCCGAGCTTCCCGGCGTACGGGCCGAGCCCGCCGCCGATGCAGAGCCAGGCGATCAGCAGAACGACGGGGATCAGCCGGCGGACCGACCGTGCAGGGGTGGACATGCCTCTCCCGGGGGTGGAGGTATCTCATCGACAAACAATCTCAATCGTTGAAATACATTACGCGAGTGCTCGCGAAGACAACCGCAAGGGGGGGTGAAGATCTCAGCGACGCGCCGGGGGGACCTCGGCCAGCTCCTCGTTCATGGCGGCGAGGAAGCGCAGGACGGTCGTCAGCTCCGCCTCGCTGAAGCGTGCCCTGGCCCGTGCCGTGGCCTCGGCGAGCGGCATGAAGTAGTCGCGCGCGGCCGTCCGGGCGCTCGCCTCGTAGTACACGTGCACCACCCGGCGGTCGGCGCTCTCCCGGGCCCGCCGGATGTGCCCGGCCCGTTCCAGCCGGTCCAGACATGCCGTCACCGCGCCGGAGGTGAGGCCCAGATGCTCGCGCAGCGCCCCCGGCGTCAGGGGCGACGGGGCGTCGAGGATGGCGGCGAGCGCGCTCACGTCCGTGGGGTGCAGCTGCTGGCTCGCCGCGAAACCGTGGGTCATCCGGTTGATCTCACCGTTCATCCGGCGCAGCTCGACCGCGAACGCTTGAAGGTCCGCGAGCGGCGCCTCGGATTCCGAGGCGCCGCTCCGGGTCGGTCGGTCGTCGGCGCTGGTCACGCCCTCAGCGTATAGAACCCCGACCCAGCGGCCGTGCCCGGACCGGCACGCGAACCGTCAGGCGATTCGGGCACGGGGGTCGGCGGGGGATCCGCCGTGGGCGGTCGGCGGCGCCCCGGCCGTCACGACGACGGCGGCATGAGCACCGTGTCGACCAGGTTGACCGTGGCGTTGGCCGTCGGCACATCGCCGCAGACGATCTTCGAGGTGTCGTTCACCGTGAATTCGGTGCCGGAGCCCTTCGTGGTGAGGTCGCTCCCCTCCAGTGTCTCGAAGGTGCCGTCCTCCATCTGCTGGGTCGTGACCTTCTCGCCCACCACGTGGTACGTCAGCACCTTGGTGAGCTCGGCCTTGTCGTTGAGGAGCGCCTCCAGATCCGCCTGCGGGATCTTGTCGAAGGCGGCGTTGGTCGGCGCGAACACCGTGATGTCCTTCGCGTTGTTGAGGGTGTCGACCAGACCCGCCTTCTCCACCGCGCTGACGAGGGTGGAGAGTTCGGGGTTGTTGGACGCGGCGGTTGCGACCGGGTCCTTCGCCATGCCCTCCAGGCTGCCCGCGCCCTCGGCGGGCACGGACGAGCAGGCGGGGCCGTACGGCTCGGCGGGAGTCACGGCCTGGGCCTGCGGAGCGAAGAACGCCAGAGAGGCGGGAAGGGCGAGTGCCGCGGCGGCCGCCGCAGTGCGCTGCAGACGGTTGATCGTCATGATGTCTCCTCCGGCGAGTGGGGATGGTCTTCTCCGTCACCACCACGCTGCCGCGCAACGGTTCGCTTCGCCCGTCGCGTCGTTTCTGCGTCGATCCGCCTCGCCGGGGCCAGCGGAATGACATGCCTGCCCGTTCAGTGGCAGCGTAGGGAGGCGGCCGGGCCGAGCGGGCCGCGAACAGCACAGGGATGGAGGCGGGGACCCGCGCCGGGTTCGGGGCCCGTGGGCTGGTCCGCGTCCTCGGACTGGTCGCCTTCGGCGTGTTCTCCTGGGTGAACGCCCGCTGTCGCAAGGCCTGGACTCGCACGGCCCGGGGCTCGCCCCGCCCGGCACGTTCACCGACCGAGAGGCCCGCGCACCGCCGCACTCCTGCGGGCGGCGGCGGCGGCCTCAGCCTCGCGGTCCGCCTGCTCCGGGTGGCGGTGACGCCAGTACGGGTTGTCGTGCGGCAGGCCGCCGGTCACCCTCCCGTACATCCCGAACGTGAGGATCAGCAGCCCCATAACGAAACTGAAGACCACATTCGGCATGCCGAAGTCCAGGATGTTCGCGGACCGGTCCAGGACGAAGAGGTGCGCGAAGCCGCTCAGCAGGAAGAGCGAGCCGATCGTCATGTTCAGCGTGGACGCGGCGTTGCCCCCCACCGCGGCCCCGCCGATCAGCAGCACGCCGACGACCACCGAGATCATGCTCAGCAGGCCGTTGGTCGACAGTCCGGCGATGCGGTCGCCACTGGTGTCGAAGAAGCTCAGCCGCTGCGCGAAGCCGAGGACGCCGAAGACGAGAAGGATGGTGCCGCAGAGGCCCGCACCGATCCGGTACACGGTCGCCAGCCGGTGATCGACGGGGAGTTCGTCGCTCAGTTTCATGGCCGTCTCCTTTCACTCCTGCTGCTCTCGGCCGGTCGTCCTCAGCGAACAGCGCGGCGCGGCACCGGGCAACACGCGTCGCTTTTGCGTCGTATGGTGGATTTATGGACCCAGTGATGAGCCCCGTGACGGGCCCGGCGCGCGAGTCGGCGCCGGAAGTCCCGGCCGACGGAGGGCTGACCACCGGCGCGGTGGCCCGTCTCCTGGGCGTCGCGCCGACCACACTGCGCTCGTGGGACCGTCGCTACGGCATCGGCCCGGCGGCCCGGGAGGACGGCAGGCACCGGCGCTGGACCGGGGCGGACATCGCCGCTCTGCGGACCATGTGCCGTCTGACGAGCGCGGGCCTGCCACCGGCCGAGGCCGCCCGCACCGTCCTGGCCGGAACCTCCCGCGACGCGCCCGTGCCACCGTCCGGGCGCGCCTCCCGGGCCTCCGGACCGCTTGCGCTCGGCCGGGCCCGCCGGGAGTGCCGCGGGCTGGCCCGGGCGGCGGTCCGACTGGACGCGCCGGCCATGGACGAGCTGCTCATGGCGGTGCTGGACCGCTACGGACTGCCGGCCGCGTGGGACGAGGTGATGATGCCGGTGCTGCACGCGGTGGGCCGCAAGTGGGAGACCGCGGGGGAGCGGTACATCGAAGTCGAGCACCTGCTGTCATGGCATGTCTCCGGCGCGCTGCGCGCGTTCTCGGCCGCGCGGCCCCCCGCACCCGGCGCGGGCGTCTCCCTACTGGCCTGCCTGCCCGGCGAGACCCATACGCTGGCCCTGGAGGCACTCGCCGCCACCCTCGCCCGCCAGGCCGTGCCGGTTCGTATGTTCGGCGCCTCCCTGCCCGCCGGGGCGCTGGAAGAGGCGGTACGGCGCACCGGCCCCGTGGCGGTGGTGCTCTGGGCGCAGTCCCGCGGTACGGCGAACCGCTCGCTCGTGGCACGGGTGGGGGCGATCGAGTGGGGCGTACGGGGAGCGCGCAGGCGGCCCGTCGTCGTGGTGGCCGGACCCGGCTGGACCGGGGAGCCGCCGCCGGGGGTGCGCTGTCCGGCCAGGCTGGCCGACGCGGTGGACGTACTGGCCACGCTCCGCGCGCGGTGACCGGGTCCGTCGTATCTGCCGTATACGCCCGCCGTCACCGCAGGAAGTCCGACAGCCCCGTCAGAAGTCGCTCCACGTCGTCCGTGTCGTTGTACGCGCACAGCCCGACGCGCAGGCCGCCGCTGTCACCGAGCCCCAGGTGGCGGGAGGCCTCCAGGGCGTAGAAGGATCCGGCGGGTGCGTGCACTCCGGAGCGGGCGAGGGTGCGGTAGGCGTCCGCCGCGTCCCGGCCCTCGAAGGTGAGCAGCAGGGTGGGGGTGCGGTCCACGGCCCGGGAGTGCAGCGTCACCCCGTCCAGTTCGCGCACCGCCTTCTCGATGCTCATCCGCAGAGCCGTCTCGTGGGCGTCGATCGCCGCGTACGCCGACCGCAGCCGCTCGCGGCGGCCGACGCCGACACCGGCGTCCGCGTCGGTGCCCAGGCCTGCGAGGAAGTCCACCGCCGCCCGGGTGCCCGCCATCGACTCGTAGGGCAGAGTGCCGAGTTCGAAGCGCTCCGGTACGGCGTCGGTGGACGGTGCAAGCTTGTCCGGGCGCAGGGTGTCGAGCAGTTCGGGCCGGGCGGCGAGCACCCCGTGATGGGGGCCGAAGAACTTGTACGGGGAGCAGACGAAGAAGTCCGCGCCCAGCCGCTCCACATCGACCGTGTGGTGCGCGGCGAGATGGACCCCGTCCACGTACAGCAGCGCGCCGGCCCGGTGGACGAGTCCGGCGATGGCCGGGACGTCGGGCCGGGTGCCGATGAGGTTGGACGCGCCGGTCACCGCGACCAGCCGGGTCCGTTCGGTGATCTGCGCGCCGACGGACTCCGGGGACAGCTCGCCGGTCGCCGGGTCGAAATCGGCCCACCGCACCACGGCCCCCGCCCGTTCGGCCGCCCGCACCCACGGGCGGATGTTGGCATCGTGATCCAGCCGGCTGACCACCACCTCGTCCCCCGGGCGCCAGGACCCGGCCAGGGTGCGCGAGAAGTCGTAGGTGAGCTGGGTGGCGCTGCGGCCGAACACGACCCCGCCCGGGTCCGTGCCCAGCAGATCCGCCATCGCCTGCCGGAACCCGAGGACGATCTCCTCCGCGTTCACCTCCCCGGGCAGGGCCGTGCCCCGGATCGACAGGGGGCGGCTCATGGCCTCGCCGATCGCGGCGATGACGGAGGCGGGAGTCTGGGTGCCGCCCGGTCCGTCGAAGTGCGCCGTACCGGACCGCAGGGCGGGGAACTGCGCGCGCACCGCGCCGACGTCGTACGACAAGGAGACTCCTCGTTTCGCTGAGGTGCTGCCGGTTGTACTGCCGGGCTGCGCTACCGGTTTCGCTGTCGGATTCCGCTGCCGGGTCCGCCGTGATCATCGCAGGAGGTGTCCCCGAGCGGAAGGAGTGGGGTCGCTTGAGGCGCTTTCGGGTGCGGCTTCCGCGCGGGCGCACCGCCCCCCACCCGAACGCACGCCAGAGCGTGGGGCATCGGGTACCGGCGCATCGGAATACGCCGTCTTTCGGTGTGGCGATGATCCTATGAAAAAATTGCTCGCACAAATGCACTCGCCTCGGTTGTGCGATTCTCCCCGCATTCTTGCCGCGGATAAAAGTGCCGCGCAATTTCTGCGAGCCGGTCGTGATTAAAGCCGTGGAAACGGGAAATAGATGATCTGGGCTGATGGGATCGGGGGCATCGGTTCACGCCGCGGCCGAATGTGATCGGGGCCGGGTGTCCGGAAGTCGCCGGCGCGGGGGCCATGGCCGCCACCCGGGTTTCCTGTTCTCGTCAGGCTGCTCTGGCCTGCGCTGATGCGATGCGATGAGTCTCTCTCCCCGGCACTGTCACTTGTGGAGGGTCACGGATGGACGAGCGCGAACGCTCCGCCGATGGCGAAATCTGTTCGGCCGGCTTTTCGGTCGGGCGGAAGGGGAGGGTCGGTAATTCACCTATGCGGTTCCTTCGCGCCGTCGCCTACCCGATTCTCCTCCTCTCGGTCGTGTCCGTGAGTGCAGCCGCATTGTGGCTGAAATGGGACCCCGCGTGGGTCGGTTCGCTTTTCCTGATCGGGGTCATCGCCTATCTGGCCCTCCTGGAGCGGCTGATTCCTTATGACCGGAACTGGCACCCAGGAAAGGACGAATGGCGCTGGTACGGCATCTACTTCCTGCTCACCATGGCCGGAAGCGGTCTGGCGCAACTGCTGGTGGCGCTGGCCGTCGGCCTGATCGCGCCGGAGGAGCCGGCCCGTCACCTCTGGGTCGAGATCCCGGGCGCGCTCCTGGCCGGATCGCTCGTCAGCTACGCGGTGCACCGGCTGGGCCACCGCAGCGCACTGCTCTGGCGGCTGCACGGGGTGCATCACGTGCCGGAGAAGGTCAATGTCGCCAACAACGGCGTCAACCACGTGCTGGACATCGTCCTGGCCCAGAGCCTCGTCCAGCTGACCCTGGCCCTCGTCGGATTCTCCCGCCCCGCGGTGCTGGTGGTCGGTCTCTTCGTCGTCGCACAGGGCTACTTCGTCCACGCCAACATCGAGGTCCGCATCGGACCGCTCAACCATCTGCTGGCCAGCCCCGAGCAGCACCGACTGCACCACAGCACCGATCTGTCCGAAGCCGGCCACTACGGCTCCGACCTGTCGTGCTGGGACCACCTCTTCGGCAGCTTCACCTGGCATGCCGGCCGCGAACCCGCCGCTGTCGGTCTCCACGACCCCACGGCCTTCCCCGGCACCGGCGAGATCCTGGCCGCTCTCCTGCACCCCTGGCGGCACCGCCGACCCGAACCGGGCCCCCGGCCGAAGTGACCGCCAACCCTCGACGTTCCACCGCGACTTGAGGAGTCAACACATGGCCGACGCGAACAACCGGGCGTTACGCGACAAGGTGGCGATCATCGGAATGGGCTGCCGACTGCCCGGCAGCGCCTCGGACCACCGCACGTTCTGGCAGAACCTGACGGCGGGCAAGGACTGCATCACGCCCACCCCGCCCGACCGGTACGACGTCGCCACGCTCGGCAGCCGGTTCCGCGACAAGCCCGGACGCCTCGTCGGCGGCCGCGGCGGATACATCGACGGATTCGACGAGTTCGACCCCGCGTTCTTCGGTATCAGCCCGCGCGAGGCCGACCATATGGACCCCCAGCAGCGCAAGCTGCTCGAAGTGGCCTGGGACGCCCTGGAGGACGGCGGCCAGCGGCCCGCCGACCTCGCGGGCGGCAACGTCGCCGTCTACGTCGGCGCGTTCACCCTGGACTACAAGATCCTCCAGTTCGCCGACCTGGGCTTCACCTCGCTGGCCGCCCACACCGCGACCGGCACCATGATGACGATGGTGTCGAACCGCATCTCGTACTGCTTCGACTTCCGCGGCCCCAGCCTGTCCATCGACACCGCGTGCAGCTCCTCCCTGGTGGCCGTGCACCTGGCGTGCCAGGCGCTGAAGAGTGGTGAGAGCGACCTCGCGCTGGCCGGCGGCGCCCTGCTTCACATGGCCCCGCAGTACACCGTCGCCGAGACCAAGGGGGGCTTCCTGTCGCCCGCAGGCCGCTCTCGTACGTTCGACGCGGCTGCCGACGGCTATGTGCGGGCCGAGGGTGTCGGACTGGTCGCGCTGAAGCGGCTGGAGGACGCCGTACGGGACGGGGACCGGATCCACGCGGTGATCCTCGGCAGCGGCGTCAACCAGGACGGCCACACCAACGGCATCACCGTGCCCAACGCCGACGCCCAGGTGGACCTCATCCGCCGGGTCTGCGCCGAGGCGGGCATCACCCCCGGAGACCTCCAGTACATGGAGGCGCACGGCACCTCGACCCCCGTCGGCGACCCGATCGAGGCGAACGCCCTGGCCCGCGCGCTGGCCATCGGACGGGCCCCGGGCGCCCGCGCCTACGTCGGCTCGGTCAAGACGAACATCGGCCACACCGAATCCGCCGCCGGGATCGCCGGACTGATCAAGACCGCCCTGTGCCTCGAACACCGGCAGATCCCGGCCCACATCAACCTGGAGAACCTCAACCCCGCCATCGACCCGGCCACCCTGCCGTACGAGATCCCCACCCGGCCCGTCCCCTGGCCGGCGCACGAGGGCCCCGCCCGCGCCGGGGTGAACTCCTTCGGGTTCGGCGGCACCAACGCCCATGTGGTGCTGGAGGAGGCCCCGCCGCCCCCGCCGGACACCCGCCGGGCCGATCCCGCCGGACGCGGCTGGAGCATCCTGCCGCTGAGCGCCCGGCAGCCGGACGCCCTCACCGCGATGGCGACCGGCATCCGCGGCGAACTGGCCGGGGAGAACGGCCCGGAGGTGGCCCTCCCCGACCTCGGCCACACCCTCGCCCACCGCCGCCAGCACCTTCCCGAGCGGCTCTGTGTCGTCTACTCCTCCCGCGCCTCCCTCGACGAGGCGCTGGCCGCCCACGAGCGGGGCGAGCCCCACCCCCGGGTCGTCCGGGGGCGGGCACGCGAGTCGGGCGAGCGGCGGACGGTCTGGGTCTTCACCGGAATGGGTCCGCAGTGGTGGGGCATGGGACGCCAACTACTGCGCGAGGAACCGGTCTTCCGTGACGCGCTCCTCCAGTGCGACTGTGCGGTCGCCGAGTTCGCCGACTGGTCACTGATCGGGGAGCTGACCGCCGACGAATCCGCCTCCCGGATGGACGAGACCTGGCTCGCGCAGCCCGCGAACTTCGCCGTGCAGGTCGCGCTGGCCGCCCTGTGGCGGTCCTACGGGGTGCGCCCGGACGCCGTCGTCGGCCACAGCACCGGCGAGATCGCCGCGTTCCACGAAGCGGGTGTCTACTCCCTGCGGGACGCGGCCAGGATCGCCGTGCACCGCAGCAGGCTCCAGCAGACCCTGTCGGGCACGGGCACCATGCTCGCCGTGAGCCTGTCCGAGGACGAGGCGGAGCGCCGGGTGCGCCCGTACAGCGACCGGGTCTCCATCGCCGCCGTCAACAGCCCCACCTCGATCACCCTGGCCGGGGACGAGGCGACGCTCACCCTGCTGGCCGGGGAACTGCGAGCCGAGCAGCAGTTCGCCAAGTTCCTCACCGTGCAAGTGCCCTACCACAGCGTCGGCATGGAGCTCATCAAGGACGAACTGCTCACGGAGCTCGCCGCCCTGGAGCCACGCCCCGCACAGGTGCCGCTCTACCTGACGGGAGTTGAAGGCACGGCCCGCGGCGATGAGCTGGACGCCGCCTACTGGTGGAAGAACGTCCGCGACCGGGTGCGCTTCCGGGCCGCCGTGGACCGCGTCGCCGCCGACGGCCACCAGGTCTTCCTGGAGATCGGACCGCACCCCGTGCTCGGCCACGCGATCCGGGAATGCCTGGACGCCACCGGTGCGACCGGAGTCACCCTGCCTTCGATCCGCCGCCGGGAGAACGAGCCCGAACGCTTCGCCGCCTCCCTCGCCGCGCTCCACAACCTGGGCGCCGCCATCGACTGGGACGCGCTCCAGCCCACCGGACGCCCGGTCACCCTGCCCCGCCACCCCTTCCGGCGCGACCGCCACTGGACCGAGCCCCGGCCGGTCGCCCAGGTCCGCCTCGGCCACCAGGACCACCCGCTCCTCGGCCGCCGTACCGACCGCACCGAACCGACCTGGCAGGCCCGCCTCGACACCGAGGCCCTGCCCTACCTCGCCGACCACCGTATCCAGGACACCGTCGTCTTCCCCGCCGCGGGCTACCTGGAGATGGCGGCCCAGGCCGTCCGACGGCTCACCGGAGGCGCCACCGCCGTCCTCACCGGCATCGACCTCCGCAAGGCGCTCTTCCTGCCCGACGGAGAGGACCGGACCGTGGAGGTCTCCCTCTCCCTGGAGAACGCCGCATTCACCGTCGCCTCGGCCGCCGGTGACGACGGAGAGCGGGCGGTCCACGCGAGCGGCGTCGTCCGCACCGGGCAGCGCCGCAGGACCGGACCGCCCCTCGACGCCGCCGCGGTCCGCTCCCGTACCGTCCGGCGACTCGAAGGCCCCGACTGCTACACCGCACTGGCCGCCCTCGGCTACCACTACGGCCCCGCCTTCCGGGCCGTCGAGGAGGTCTGGATCGGCAGGGGCGAAGTCCTGGCCCGCATCCGTCCGCCCCGGGCCATCGGCGACGCCGCCGCGGACCACCACCTCCATCCCGTGCTGCTCGACGCCTGCTTCCAGACGCTGCTCACCCCGCAGATCCTGGAAGGGCCCGCACCGGGCAAGGGCATCAGGCTGCCGCTCTCCCTCGACGAGGTAGCCATCGACCCCGTCGGCGACCAGCCGTTCTGGGCGCACGCCACCCTGCTGACCGGCGACGCGGACACCACCCTCGGGGACATCGCCCTCTACGCCGACGACGGCACGCCGCTCGGCCGCGTCCACGGCTTCCGCGCCGGTGACGTCGAGAAGGCCGCGACCGCGGTCGCCCGCACCACGATCGACTCCTGGCTCGCGGAACCGGCCTGGACCGACTGCCCGCCGCTGCCCGAGGACGACGACGTACGGAGTGAACCCTCCGGGCCCGCCGCGGCCGCCCGCGACCACGGCTGGCTGGTCCTCGCCGACAACGGGGGAGTGGCGGACGCCTTCGCCGAGCTCGCCGCCGCCCGGGGCGAACGCTGCCTGCTGGTGCGCCGGGGCGCCGCGTACACCGGCTCCGGCGACGGCGACACCTATACCGTCGACCCCGCATCCGACAGCGGCCTGGAGCGCCTCCTCGCCGATGTGGAGCGCGAGGGCCGACCCTTTCGCGGGGCGGTCCTGCACCTGTGGAACCTCGACCGGCCCGCCCTCGCGGACTGCGACCGGAAAGCCCTCGTGGACCACACCGGCGCGGGCGCCTACTCCTTGGTCGCCCTGGCCCGGACCCTGCTCGCCCGGGGCTCCGGCAGCCGCCTGCACATCGTCACCCGGGGCGCCCAGCCCGCCCTGCCCGGCGAGGCCGTCGAACCCCTCGGGGCACCCGCCTGGGGCGTCGGCCGCGTCCTACGGCACCAGGAACTCACCGACCGGCCGGGCAAGTTGATCGACCTCGACCCCCGGCGGGAACCGGGCCCGGACGGCGACCGCGCCGAGGCCGAAGCGCTCCTGAGCGAGGCGCTGGCCGAGGACGAGGAGGAGATCGCCCTGCGCGACGGCCGCCGCCGCACCAGCCGCCTGCGCCCTGCCGACGGCCTGACCCGGCCCCTGCCGCCGCGCCTGCGGGAGTACGGCAGCTACCTGGTGACCGGCGCGTACGGCGCGCTCGGACGGCTGCTGTGCCGCACGCTGGTGCGGCGGGGGGCCCGCAGGCTGATCCTGGTCGGCCGCACCCCCGTACCGCCCCGGGAGAAGTGGGCCGCCACCGACCCCGCCACCGCCGAGGGCCGGGTCGTGGCCCTGCTGCGCGAACTGGAGGCCCTCGGCGCGCAGACCGTCCCGGCCCGCCTCGACATCACCGACGAGGACGCCCTGACCGGCTGGCTCGACGCCCACCGAGCCAGTGGCGCGCCACCCGTGCGCGGGGTGTTCCACCTCGCGGGCCAGGTCCGCGACACCCTCGTCACCGAACTCGACCGGCCCGCCTTCGACGCCGTCCACGACCCCAAGACCGTCGGCGCCTACCTCCTGCACCGGCACCTGCGGCACGAACCCCTCGAACACTTCGTGCTCTTCGCCTCGGTCGCCTCCCTGCTGACCACGGCGGGCCAGACCAACTACGCCGCCGGAAACGCCTTCCTGGACGCCCTGGCTCACCACCGCCGCGCGCTGGGCCTGCCCGCGCTCAGCCTGGACTGGGGCCCCTGGGCCACCGGCATGATCGAGGAACTCGGCCTCGTCGACCATTACTTGCACAGCCGCGGCATGAGCTCGCTCTCCCCGGAAGCGGGCATGGCCGTCCTCGAACGCGTCATCGGCCAGGACCACGCCCAACTGGTCGTCGCCACCGTCGTCGACTGGCCCGCCTTCCTCGCCTGGTACCCTTCCCCGCCCCCGCTCGTCGCCGACCTCGCCGCGGCCGCCGCCCCGCCGCCGGACCCGGCGTCCGGCAACGGATTCCTCGACGCCTTCCGCCAAGCCGACGAGAAGACCCGCCGCACGCTGGTGACCGAGAGGTTCGCCGCGCTCTGCGCCACCGTGCTCCGCACCGGTACGGACCGCGTCGACCCCGCCACCGGCCTCGGTGAACTCGGGCTCGACTCGCTGCTCGCCATGGAGCTACGGGCCCGGATCCACGCCGAACTCGGCGTCTCCCTGCCCGTGGTCGCCCTCCTCAGCGGCACCCCGGCGGGCGAGCTCGCCGCCCGGCTCCACGACGGCCTCACCGCCCTGGCCGCCACCGACACCCCCGACAAAACGGCCCGTGCCGTCGAACTCCACCAGGACGAACGGCAGTACCCGCTGACGCAGAACCAGAAAGCGCTCTGGTTCCTCAAGCACCTCAACCCCGAAGGGTACGCCTACAACATCGGCGGAGCCGTCGAGGTGAACGTGGCCCTCGAACCGGACCTGATGTTCGAGGCCGTCCGCCGCCTCATCGTCCGGCACCCCGCGCTGCGCACCAACTTCCTGCTGGAGGACGGGCACGCCGTGCAGCGGGTCTCCCCGGACGTCGTACCGGACCTCGGTCTCTTCGACGTCCAGGGGCAGGACTGGGAGACCATCCACGCGACGATCGTCGCCGAATACCGCAAGCCCTACGACCTCGCACGCGACCCGCTGGTCCGCTTCCGCCTCTTCAAGCGGGCACCCGACCGCTGGGTCATCATGAAGGCCGTCCACCACATCGTCTCCGACGCCATCTCCACGTTCACCTTCATCGAGGAACTCTTCGCCGTGTACGAGGCGCTGCGCGAGGGCAGGCAGCCCGAACTGCCCCCGGTGCAGGCCCGCTACCTCGACTTCCTCAACCAGCAGAACGCGTTCCTGGCCGGGCCGGAAGCCGCGGGCATGCTCGACTACTGGCGCTCCCACCTGCCGGCCGAGGTCCCGCTCCTGGACCTTCCCGTCGACAAGCCGCGCCCCGCCGTCCAGACCCACAACGGGGCCTCGGAGTTCTTCGTCCTCGACGCCCAGCTCAGCACCCGCGTCCACGCCCTGGCCCGGGCGCACGGCGTCACCCCGTTCATGGTGCTGCTGAGCGCCTACTACCTCCTCCTGCACCGCTACTCCGGGCAGGACCACATCGTCGTCGGCAGCCCCGTGACAGGCCGCACCCGGCAGGACTTCTCCTCCGTCTACGGGTACTTCGTCAACCCGCTGCCACTGCACGCCGACCTGTCGGACGACCCCACCATCGCCGAACTGCTGCAACAGGTCCGCAGGACCGTACTGGGCGGGCTGGACAACCAGGAGTACCCTTTCGTCCTCCTCGTCGAGGAGCTGGGACTCCAGCACGATCCCAGCCGCTCGGCCGTGTTCCAGGCGATGTTCATCCTCCTCACCCACAAGGTGGCCACCGAGCAGTACGGCTACCGCCTGGAGTACATCGAACTTCCGGAGGAAGAGGGGCAGTTCGACATAACGCTGTCCGCCTACGAGGACGAGGCGGAGGGACGCTTCCACTGCGTCTTCAAGTACAACACCGACCTCTTCCTCCCGGCGACGATGCGCCGCATGGCCGCCCACTACACCCGCCTCCTGGACCGGATGACCCGTGCCCCCGGCGAACAGCCCGCATCCCGGCTGGAGATGCTCGGCGAACGCGAGCGGCACCGGCTCGTCACCGAATGGAGCCGCCCGGCCCTGCCGCCCGCCGAGGACCGGGGAGAGCGGTTCACCCCGGTTCACGAGCTGATCGGGCGCGCCGCCGCCGAGCACCCCACCGCCGTCGCCCTGGTCACGCCCTCCCCGTACGGCGACGCCCACCGGCTCAGCTACGCGGAGCTGGAGCGGCGGGCCACCGGGACCGCCGCCCGGCTGCGCACCCTCGGCGTCGGGCACGGCTCCGTCGTCGTGCTGTGCCTGGACAAGTCGCCGGACCTGATCGTCACCCTGCTCGCCGTGCTCAGGACCGGAGCCGCCTACCTCCCGCTCCGGCCCGGTCTGCCCGCCGGTCGGCTCGCGTCCCTCGTCCACGACAGCGGCGCCGCCCTCGTCGTCGTCGCCGACGAGGACGGGCGGGAGGGCACCGCGGCGCTGCCGGTCATCACGGTGACCCTCGACGCCCTGCACGCGACCGAGCCGCACCCGGACGGCCCCCGGCGGACCATCGCCCCGGACTCGACGGCGTACGTCATCACCACCTCCGGGTCCACCGGCCGCCCCAAGGCCGTCCGCGTCAGCCACCGCAACCTCGCCTCCGCCCAAGCCGCCTGGCGCGCGGAGTACCGGCTGGAGAGGGACGTCCGCGTGCACCTCCAGATGGCCGACCCCTCGTTCGACGTCTTCACCGGCGACCTGGTCCGCGCCCTGTGCTCGGGCGGCACTCTCGTACTGGTCGACCGCGACCTGCTCTTCGACACGACACGCCTCTACCGGACGATGCGTCAGGAACGAGTCGACTGCGCGGAGTTCGTGCCCGCCGTGGTGCGCGGGCTGATGGACCACTGCGACCGGGAAGGGCTGCGGCTGGACTTCCTGCGGCTGCTGGTGGTCGGCTCGGACGCCTGGAACGTGGCGGAGTACCGGCGCCTCGGGGAGCTGTGCGGCCCCGGCACCCGCCTCGTCAACTCCTACGGGCTCACCGAAGCCACCATCGACAGCGCGTACTTCGAAGGACCCGTGGACGACCTGGAGCCCGGCGCGATGGTCCCGATCGGCCGGCCCATGCCCCACAGCACCCTCCACGTCCTCGACGCCCACGGCGAACCCGTCCCGCCCGGCGTTCCCGGGGAGCTCTGGATCGGCGGCGAAGGCGTCGCGCTCGGCTACGCCGGAGACCCCGAGCAGACCGAGGAGCGCTTCGTCACCCGCACCCTCGGCCGGGCCGCGGACGCCCGTCCCCAACGGCTCTACCGGACCGGCGACACCGCCCGCTGGGACGCACAGGGCCGGGTGCACCTGCTCGGCCGGACCGACGGGCAGGTCAAGCTGCGCGGCCACCGCGTCGAGATCGGCGAGATCGAGGCCCACCTCGCGCAGTGGCCCCCACTCGCCCGCGCCGTCGTCACCGTCACCACGGACGCCGGGGGAGAGGCAGCCCTCTGCGCCTACTGCGTACCGGCCGCCGGAGCGGCGCTGGACACCCGGGCCCTGCGCCGCCACCTGGCGCGCTCCCTGCCCTCGTACATGATCCCCTCGCACTACGTCGAGCTGCCCGAGCTGCCGCTCACGCCCAGCGGCAAGGTCGACACCGCCGCCCTGCCCGCCCCCCGTCCCCATGGAGGGGAACGGCCCCACGAGGAGCCCGCCACGCTGTACGAGGTCAGCCTCGCCCGGCACTGGAGGAATCTCCTCGGGATCGAACAGATCGGCCTGGAGGACGACTTCTTCGAGCTCGGCGGCAGCTCCGTCAAGCTCATCGAGCTGCTCCACCATCTGCGCACGGAGTTCGGCGTCGGTGTCCCCGTCAGCAGGCTGTACCAGGTCACCACCCTGCACGGCATGGCCGCCACGGTGGCCGACGTCCTGCACAGCACCACCGCCGAGGAACTGCCCAGCCTGACCTTCAACGCCGGAGGGGCCCGCGAGCTCTTCTGCTTCCCGCCCGCCGGCGGCCACGGACTGGTCTACCGGGGCCTGGCGGGACAGCTCCCCGAGTACACCCTCATCGGCTTCAACTACCTTCCGGGCGACGACAAGGTGGCCCGCTACGCCGACCTGATCGAGGCCGCCCGGCCCGACGGCCCCTGCCTGCTCCTCGGCTACTCCCTCGGCGGCAACCTGGCCTTCGAGACGGCCCGGGAACTGGAGCGGCGCGGCCGCGAGGTCGCCCATGTGGTCATCATCGACTCCCGCCGCATCCTGGAGGCCTACGAACCGGACGAGGACGGCATCGCTGTCTTCGAGGCGGAGCTGGCCGGTCATCTGCGCAAGCACACCGGTTCCGACGCCGTCGCCGCCGAGACGCTCGCCCACGCCGCCGACTACCTCGCCTTCTGCGGGCGCACCCCCAACACCGGCACGGTCGACGCCGCCGTCAGTGTCATCACCGACCAGGAGAAGGCCGCCCTCTACGCCGCGGGCGAGCACGGCACCTGGCACGGCAGCTCCACCGGAGTCACCGCCGTACTGCGCGGCTCCGGCGTCCACGCCGACATGCTCGACCCCAAACACCTGCCCCGCAACGCCGCGTTGGTGCGCTCGGTCCTGACGGGGGGCGCCGCGCATGGTGGATGACGACGGCACCGACTGGACCACCCGGGAGCGCGCCCCCGGCACCCCGCCCCGCGTCATCGTGATCGGCGCCGGCGTGGCCGGACTCTCCACCGGCTGCTACGGCCAGATGAGCGGAGCCAGGACCCGCGTGTTCGAGAAGCACGTGCTGCCCGGCGGCTGCTGCACCGCCTGGTCGCGCGAGGGCTATCTCTTCGACTACTGCATCGAATGGCTCATCGGTACCGCCCCGGGCAACGACGCCCACCGGGTGTGGAGCGAACTCGGCGCCCTCGACGGCAAGACCGTCACCAACTTCGACCTGTTCAACAAGGTCGAGGACGAGCACGGCCGGTCGGTGACGTTCTACAACGACCCCGACCGCCTGGAGGCCCACCTCCTGGAGATCTCGCCCGCCGACGCCCCCCTGATCCGGGCCTTCACCCGCGATCTGCGGCGGTTCATCGGCATCGAGCTGTACCCGTTCCTCACCGCGCCCGCCCTGCGGACCGTACGGGAGCGGGCGCAGACCCTGCGGACCGTCCTCCCCGCCTTCCGGCTGTTCTGGCGGACCGCCGCCACCCCGATGCACGTCTTCGCCGACCGGTTTCAGGACCCGCTGCTGCGACGGGCCTTCCGCAACATCTTCTTCCAGGACCCGGAGGGCTTCCCGCTGCTGCCCTACCTCTTCAACATGGCCGCCGCCCACCACGGCAACGCGGGCTTCCCGCAAGGAGGTTCGCTCGGCCTCGCCCGCTCCATCGAGGAGCGCTACCGAAGCCTGGGCGGGAACATCGCCTACCGGGCCCGCACGGAACGCGTCCTGGTCGAGAACGACCGCGCGATCGGCATCGAACTCCGGGGCGGCAGAAGGTATTTCGCCGAGCACGTGGTCTCCGCCTGCGACGGCCACACCACCGTCTACGGGCTGCTCGGCGGGCGCTACACCGGCCCCCGCATCGACCGGCTCTACACCGACCTCCTGCACCGCCCCGGCACGCTCTTCCCCGCCGTCGTCTCCGCCTTCGTCGGTCTGCGCGGCGATCTGGCGCCCGACGAGGCCCACAGCACCACGCACCTCCTCACCGACGAGGACGCGGACCGCCTCCCCGGCGCCCTCCAGAGCAGCCTGGTCCTCCAGGCCCGCTCCCGCTACTCCGGCGGATTCGCGCCCCCCGGCCACTCCGTCCTGCACTGCACCTACTTCAGCGACTTCGCCCACTGGAAGGACCTGCGTACGAGGAACCGCAAGGAGTACCGGCGGCGGAAACGCGAAGTCGCCGACTTCGTCGGGGACTTCCTGGAGCGCCGCACCCCCGGCATCGCGGACCGGATCGACGTCGTCGAGGTGGCGACCCCCGCCACGACCCACCGCTACACCGGCAATCTCAAAGGCTCCATCCTCGCCTGGAAGGCGTTCTCCGAGGCCGACGACGTCTCGTCCCGGCTGGTCGGCAAGGACCGCATGCGGCTGCCCGGCCTCAGCGGCTTCTCCATGGCCGGACAGTGGGCGGGCATGGGCGGACTGATCCGCGCGGCAGCCACCGGCCGCTTCGCCGTCCAGTACCTGTGTCGCGAACTGGGCCTGGAATTCAGGGCCTGGGAGAGCAAGGGAGCCGAACCCTGGCACCCGGCGAAGCTGGGCCACCTGCCCCAGCTCGACCGCTGGTCCGCACGGGAGGACCGCACCTGATGACCACCGAGCACAGCGGCCCCCGACGCCCACGGGAGACGATGATCATCATCGGTGCGGGCCTCGGCGGTCTGTCCACCGGCGTCTACGCGCAGCTGAACGGCTACCGCAGCCACATCCTGGAGATGCACGAGATCCCCGGCGGCTGCTGCACCGCCTGGGAACGCGGCGGCTTCACCCTGGACGCCTGCGTCAGCTGGCTCCTCGGCAGCGGCCCCGGCAACGAGATGCACCAGATCTGGCTGGAGCTGGGAGCCCTCCAGGGCAAGGAGATCCGCCACTTCGACGTGTTCAACATCGTGCGCGGGCGGGACGGCAGGGCCGTCCACTTCTACTCCGACCCGGACCGCCTCGAAGCCCACCTCATCGCACTGTCACCCGCCGACGCCCGGCTCGTACGGAAGTTCTGCGCCCGACTGCGCAGCTTCCGCCGAGCCCTGGCGGTCTACCCGTTCCTCAAACCCGTCGGTCTCATGGGCCGTGCGGAGCGCTGGCGGATGCTCGCCTCGTTCGCCCCTTACTTCAACGCCGTCCGCACCACGATCACCGTCCTGATGAGCGACTTCTCGGCGAGGTTCAAGGACCCGCTCCTGCGCGAGGCGTTCAACTTCATCCTGTACGAGCAGCACCCGGCCTTCCCCGTCCTGCCGTTCCACTTCCAGCTCGCCTCGCACGCCAACCTCTCCGCGGGCGTACCCGAAGGCGGCTCCCTCGGCCTGGCCCGGTCGATCGAGGCCCGCTACCGCCGGCTCGGCGGCGAGGTCTCGTACAACGCGAAAGTCGACACGGTCATCGTGGAGGACGACCGCGCGGTGGGCGTCCGGCTCAGCGACGGCAGCGAACTGCGCGCAGACATCGTCGTATCGGCCTGCGACGGCTACACCACGACGATGAAGTTCCTGAAGGGCGCATACCTCGGAGAGGACTACCGCAAGCTCTACACGCGCACCATCCACGAACCCGGCATGATCTTCCCCGGCTACTTCACCCTCTTCCTCGGCCTCTCCCGGCCCTTCCCCGAAGGGGACCCCTGCACCACCTACCTCCTCGACGAGGAGACCGCCGCCGAGCTCACCGGAATCCGCCACCCCAGCATCAACGTCCAGTTCCGCAGCCGCCATTACCCCGAGCTGTCCCCGGACGGCACCACCGTCGTCTACGCCACCTACTTCTGCGACATCGCCCCCTGGCGGGCCCTGGACGAGGGCCCGGAGCAGGTCACCCGCAGCCGCGGCGGCCAGGAGCTGCACACCCTTCCCGTACGGCACGGGCGCGGCTACTACGCGGCGAAACGACAGGCCCGCGAAGCCCTCGTCGGCTTCCTGGAAGAGCGTTTCCCCGGCCTGCGGGACGCCATCGTCGTCCGCGACGTCTCCAGCCCCCTCACCCAGGTCCGCTACACCGGCAACCACGACGGGACCGTCCTCGGCTGGCAGCCGTTCGTCGAGAGCGGCGAGACCCTCGAAGAGCTGGTCAAGAAGCACGGCCCCGGCCTCCCCGGCCTGCGCGACTTCTACCAGTCCGGCGTCTGGGCCACCACCGGCGGGCTCATCCGGGCCGCGGCCGCCGGACGCCACGTCATGCAGTTCGTCTGCCGCGACGACGGAAAACCCTTCACCGCGTCGGTCGACCGCACCGCTCCGCCGCCGACCCACCGCGTCATCCCCGTGCCCGTACGCTCCGCCGCGCAGCCGGAAAGGACGCCATGAAGATCGCGAAATGGGTGGTCCGCGAGCACGTCGAGGGCGTGCCCGACGTGGACCGCGTCTACGAGAAGGTCGTCGAGGACGTCGAAGTGACCCTGGCCCCCGAGGAGATGCTCCTGCGCACGCTGTACGTCTCGGTCGACCCCTACCTCCAGGGCATCGCCCTCGACACCCCGATCGGCCACCACATGGGCGCCGACTCGATCATGGAGGTGGTGGCGGCCGGGCCGCGCGCCGCCCACCGCGTCGGCGACCTCGTCCAGGGCTTCGGCGGCTGGCGCACCCACGTGGTCGGCACCGGAGCGCCCGAGCCCTGGCAGACCGGGACGTTCCCCATGGTCTTCCCGGCGTACCGCAGGCTCGACCCCGGGTGGTACGACGACGCCCTGCCGCTGCCGACCGCCCTCGGCGCGATGGGCGGGCCCGGCATGACCGCCTGGGGGACCCTCTCCAAGTACATGACGGTCAACCCCGGCGACACGTTCGTCGTCAGCGGCGCCTCCGGGGCGGTCGGGGCCCTCGCGGGCCAGCTGGCGGTGCTCGCGGGCGCCCGGGTCATCGGCACCACCTCGTCCCCGCGGAAGGCGGACTACCTCACCGGGCTCGGATTCGACGCGGTCGTCGTCTACCGCCACGGAGACCGGGCCGGCACCGTCCGCGAAGCGCTCGCCAGGGCCGCCCCCGACGGTGTCGACCGCTACTTCGACAACCTCGGCGGCACGGTCACCGACGCGGTGTTCCCCATGCTCAACGTCGGCGCCCAGGTGGCGGTCTGCTGGCAGTGGGCCACCCAGGTCGGTCAGGACGACACCGGCCCCCGGCTGCTGCCGTACCTGATGTTCCCGCGCGCCACCGTCCGCGGGATCTTCTCCCCGGAGTGGTTCACCGAACAGAACTGGAAGGACCTCCACGCCGAGCTGGGCGGCCGGGTCCGACGCGGCGAGGTCGTCTGCGACCACACCCTGCACCACGGATTCGACAACATCCCCGCCGCCTACGGAAGCCTCTACGGCGACCGGGAGGCCAACCGCGGCAAGGTCCTCGTCGCACTCTGACCGCACGCCCTTCCGTCTTCCGCAGGAGGCACGTTGACCACCCCCGAACACCCGCAGCCCTCCCCTGTACCGCTGCACCGCCTGCCCTTCGACGCACCCGGGCCGCCCCGCCCCGCCGAGCTGCCGGGCGGCGCCCCCGCCTGGCTGGTCAGCCGGTACGCCGACGTCCGCCAGGTGCTCTGTGACCCGCGCTTCGGCCGGGCCCGGCTCTACGCCCTCGACGCACCCGCCCTCTCCGGCGTACCCGACCTGGTGAACGACCCCGACCTGATGTTCAACCAGGACGGCCCCGACCACCTGCGGCTGCGCCGGACACTGCGCCGCGCCTTCACACCGCGGGCCGTCGCCCGCTGGCGGCCCTGGATCGCCGCCATCGTCGACGAACTCCTCGACCGGCTGGCGGAGCAGCGCCAACCGGCCGACCTGGTCGCGGAGTTCACACTTCCGCTGCCGGTCGCGGTCATCAGCAGGCTGATGGGCCTCGACGCCTCCGCCCGGAGCCGGATGCGGCACTGGAGCGAACACGCCTTCTCCGACGGCACGCACGCCGGTGAACAAGTGGAGAGCGTCCTCAAGGAGTTCGCCGCGTTCGGTGCGGACCTTCTCGCCGAACGCCGCGGGACGCCCGGAGACGACCTGATCAGCAGCGTCGTCCGCGCCGCCGACGAGGAAGGGGGCGTCCCCGAGGGGCAGTTGACCAGCCTGGTGTGCGGCCTGGTCGTCGGGGGACACGACAGCACGATGACCATGCTCGGCAACGCGCTGCTCTGCCTCCTGGGCGAACACCCGGATGCCTGGCCCCGCCTGGCCGCCGACGAGGAGGCCGCCGGACACGCGGCCGACCGCATCGTCCACCTGATCCCGCTGGGCGACGACCGGGGCAGCGCCCGCCACGCCTCGGCCGACGTGGAGGTCGGCGGGGTGACCATCCCGGCGGGCGCGATCGTCCTCGCCGACTGCGGCATGGCCAACCGCGACCCGGCCGTCTTCCCGCGCACCACCCTCCACGATCTGTTCGCCCCGCTGGAGGCCCCCACCCTTTCCTTCGGCGCGGGCCCCCACTACTGCCTCGGCGCCTGGCTGGCCCGTACGGAGCTCCAGCTCGCCCTGCACCGCCTGGCCGTCCGCTTCCCGGCGCTGCGCCTGGCGGAACCCCCGGACGCGGTCACCTGGCGGACCGGGACGACGTCCCGCAGCCCGCAGCTGCTCCGGGTGGAGTGGTAGAGGCGGCTTCACCGGTATTTCATCGCCCCTCCCTAACGTGGCCCCGTTCGGACGAGGCCCCGCATCACCCGGGAGGAACAGCTCGATGGCGCGCAGGAGTTGGAGAGCGAGGCTGCCGATCGCGGTCATGGCCGCACTGGCGGTGATGAGCACATCGGCGGCCGCCGGGGCGCCGGGCACCGGAGCACCCGCCGGCGCACAGGATCCGGACACGGCGACGATCCGCTACACCGAGTACGGAATCCCGCACATCACCGCCTCCGACTGGGAGGGGCTGGGCACGGGCTACGGATACGCCTCGGCCAAGGACAACGTCTGCACCCTGGCCGACACCTATCTGATGGTGAACGCCCAGAGGTCCCGCTATCTGGGGCCCGACGGGAAGACCAGCCCCGGGGAGCGCCAGAACACCACGACCAACCTCAACAGCGACCTGTACTTCCAGCGGATCAAGGACGACCGGGTGGTCGAGCGGCTGCTCGACAAGCCCGCCCCCGACGGGCCGGAGCCGGAGGTCAAGGAGGCCATCCGCGGCTATGTCCAGGGCTACAACCGGTACCTGTCCGAGACCGGCGTGGACAACATCTCCGACCCCGCCTGCCGCGGGGCGGACTGGGTCCGGCCGATCACTGAACTGGACGTCTACCGGCACGCCCACGCCGAGATCATCATGGGCAGCGCCGACCCCCTGCTGGACGGCCAGGTCAACGCAGCACCTCCGGGAGCATCCGCCGCCGCGTCGGCCACGTCCTCGGCCGAGAAGGCAGCTAAGGCCGCCAAGGCAGTGAAGCCCGAGGAGACCGCGCGGAAGATCCGGGAGGCGATGGCGGAGAGCCGTCAGCACAGCATGGGCAGCAACGCGCTGGCGGTCGGCTCGCAGGGCGTGTCCGGCGGCACCAGCATGCTCCTGGCCAACCCGCACTTCCCGTGGCAGGGCAAGAACCGGATGTGGCAGAGCCAGCTGACGATCCCGGGGAAGATCAACGTCTCCGGGGCCAGCCTGCTCGGCTTCCCCGCCGTGAACATCGGCCACAACAACGACGTGGCCTGGAGCCACACGGTCGCCACCGTCGCTCCCTTCGGTCTCTTCGACGTGCAGGTCGATCCGCTGAACCCGACCAAGTACCTGGTGGACGGCGCCTGGGAGCAGATGGCCTCGCAGCAGGTCGCCGTCGACGTACGGAAACCGGACGGCTCCCTCACCAAGGTCACCCGCACGCTGTGGTCCACCCGCTACGGCCCGATCACCACGTCGATACAGACCATCCCGCTGCCCTGGGTGGTCAGCGCGCACGCGGTACGCGATGTGAACATGCACAACCTGCGGGCGCTGAACACCTGGTTCCGCCTCGACCAGGCCAAGGACGTCCACGACGTGGTGTCGATCCTGGAGACCACGCAAGGGGTCCCCTTCTTCAACACCGTGGCCTCCGACCGCGAGGGCAACGCCCTGTACGCGGACATCCAGGCCACCCCGAACATCACCGACGCCCACGCCGAGTCGTGTCTCACCCTGACCGGCCGACTGCTCTTCCACCAGCAGGTCCCGCAGTCGAACGCGCCGCCGATCTCCATCCTCGACGGCAAACGCAGCGCGTGCGACTGGCCCGACGACCCGAACGCGGCCGCGCCCGGGCTGCTGGACCCGAAGGCGCAGCCCCGCCTGATCCGCTCGGACTACGTGGGCAACGCCAACGACAGCCCCTGGCTGGCCAACCCCGAACAACCGCTGACCTTCCCCCGGATCATGGGTGACTCCGCGGCTCCCCGCTCGCTGCGCACCCAGGAGCTGATCCTCACCGCCCGGCACCGGATCGACGGCACCGACGGCCTGCCGGGCAAGGGCTTCACCCCGCAGACCATGGGGCAGTTGCTGTTCGCCGACAACAGTCGCGCCGCCGACCTGGCCCTCAATGCCACGGTGAAGGCCTGCCGGGACGTCCCCTTCGGGCTGGTCCTGGTGGACGGCAACCTGGTCGACGTCAGAGAGGCGTGCCCGGTCCTGGCCGCCTGGAAGGACCACGCCTACACGAACGACAGCCGGGGATCGTGGCTGTTCGCGAACTACTGGGCCTTCCTGCTCAACGGACAGGGGGTCGAGAAGCTGCCCTGGCGGGTGGCCTTCGACCCCAAGGACCCGGTGCACACGCCCAATTCGCTGGACTCCGGAGACTCCCGCGTCCGCGACGCGCTCGCCCGGGCGATTCTCGCCCTGCGCAAGGCGAACATTCCACTGAACGCACCGCTTTCGGACATCCAGAAGGTCACCCGGGGCGCCGAGCAGATCCCGATCCACGGCTCGCTCCACGAACTGGGCGTACTGAACGTGATGACACCCGGCCAGGTCGACGGAAAGTTCGACATCACCTTCGGGTCCAGCTTCATCCAGCAGGTGCGGTTCACCGCCGACGGACCCCCGGAGGCGTACTCCGTCATGGCCTACTCGCAGTCGGCCGACCCGAGCTCACCGCACTACGCCGACCAGACGAGGCTGTTCTCGGCAGGCCAGTGGGTGACCGGGCGGTTCACCGAGGAACAGATCGCGGCCTCACCGGAACTGAAGGTCGAGGTCCTGGACCTCGGCGTTTCTGGGCAGCGGGCCTCCCACTGACGCGCGAACGCACCGCGCACCGACGAAGTTCACGCAACGACCGAGCTCACGATGGGGGCATGCAGTGAAGAGAACATCCAACGGGTGGCGCATGGCGCTGGCCTGGCTGGTAGCGGCCGTCGCCGTGATCACACCGGCCGGGACGGCACAGGCCGCCGACGGCGGCTCGCCGCCGCCCATGGCGGACGGCTTCGGCCTGACCCAGGTCGGTACGGCGACCGGCAGCCCCACCAACTTCCACCTCACGGTGACCACGCCCGAGGTCTCGGGCGAACACCCGATCAAGATCATTCTGCCGAAGGGGTACTACGACAACCCCGACCGGCGCTACCCGGTGATGTACTTCCTGCACGGGTCACCCGACAACCCGACCCAGCAGAACTACCCGGCGCTGACCACATCGGACTCCATGATCACCGTGATTCCGAACGGCGGCGCCCGGGGCTGGTACGCCAACTGGCTCAACCAGAAGACGGTGCTCGGGGCCCAGAACTGGATGAACTTCCACCTCAAGCAGGTCATTCCGTTCATCGACGCGAACCTGCGGACCGTCGCCACCAAGAAGGGCAGGGCCGTCGCGGGCGTCTCCATGGGCGGGTTCGGCGCCTTCCACTACGCCCAGGTCCGCCCGGACCTGTTCAGCGAGACCGCGTCCCTGTCGGGCGACATCGACTTCTCGGTCAAGTCCATGGACCTCCGGCTGGCCGTCGTCGCCTCCCTCATCGACGCCGAAAGCGTGCGATGCGGCGCGGTGGCGGGCTGCGACCCCAGTAAGAGCCCCTACCGGCCCGCCGTGGACAGCGATGCGGCCTTCGGCTCCCCGTACCCGGTGTTCAACGCCGACTGGCGGTGGAACGAGGTCGACCCGTCACAGAACATGAAGAAGCTGGTCAACGCCGACGTCGGGGTCTCCATCTACGTCGGCAACGGCGGCGGCAATCCCCTCGATCTCGAATTCTGGCTCGAAGGCGCGGCCAAGCACGTCAAGAACAGCATGGACGCCCTGGGCATGGACTACTACTACGTCAACTACGGTGACGGCTCCGCCTGGGGCGATCACTGCAACGGCGGGCACAACGCCGGTTGCTGGGAGCAGGACCTCCGCGACCTGATCCCCAGGCTGGAGAGGTCCTTCGCCTCCTGACCCGGCGGGTCACCCCGCGGCGCCGGTGAGCCCGAGCCCCGCCTCGTCACCGCGCAGAATCATCTGGTGCGTCCGCCGCAGCATCAGGCTCGGCGGAACACCCAGATCGTCGGCCAGTCGGCGGCGGGCACGGTCGAACACGGTCAGTGCCTCGGCCTGCCTGCCGCTGCGGCACAGCGCACGCATCAGCATCGCGGCCACCGGCTCGTCCAGGGGATGCGCCGCGGACAGCGCGAACAGCTCGGCGATGGCCTCGGAGTGACGGCCCAGCCGCAGCTGGCACTCCACCTTCCGCCGCACGAGGGCGATCCTGCGCTCCGTGAGCCGTATCCGCTCCCGCTCGGCGAGCGGCCCGGGCAGGCCCGCCAGGACCTCGCCCCGGAACAGCTTCAGAGCCCGGGAACACAGGCGCACCGTCCGCTCCGCGTCGCCCGCCCGCTCCGCCGCGCGGATGTCGGTGAGCAGCCGCTCCATCCGTACGACGTCGACGTCGACCGCTCCGGAGGCCAGCCGGTAGCCGCGCCGGCCGTGCTCGATGACGGAATCCGGGCTGTCGCCGAAGCGCAGCGCCTTGCGCAGCCGGTAGATGTACACGGGCACCACGTTCGCGACCGGCGGTTCCGTGCCCCACACGCCGTCGAGCAGTTCCGGCCGGCTGAGGGTCCGCCCGGCGCACAGCGCCAGCGCCGCCAGGACGGCCTGCTGGCGGAGCGGGCCCAGGCTCAGGGGCAGCCCGTCCTGCGAGGCCAGCAGCGGTCCGAGCACGGAGATCTCCACCACCGGCGGGGCCGGGTGCGTCGACCGCGTACGGGGGCCGCTCCCCGGAACGACCAGGCCGCGGTCGAAGGCGTGGACGATGGCGGCGGCCCGGTCGCGCAGACCGAGTTTCCCGAGAATCCGCGCGAGGTGCTCGGCCACGGAGTCCTCGGGCAGGTCGAGCGCGGCGGCGATCTCCTCGTCCCGCAGTCCGCAGCCGACCGCGCGAAGGACCCTGCGCTCCAGGTGCCCGAGCGCGGTGTCCGTCGGTCGGTCGGTGATCGCGGTCGTAGGCATCGCTGCTCCCCGGGCTGCGGACTGGTCGGTCTGGCGGGCGCCGTCGACAAGGTAGGGGCGGGAGCGCCGGACCGGGCATCCGGAACGATCCGGAGTGACACGCGCACGACGAACCCCGCCGGTGCGACCGGGACTCGCGCGGCCGGTCCCCGGGCTCTACGGGAGGCCGGTGCGCCTGTCCCTCCGTAACCTTCCGGATACTCCGGCCGGCCGACCCGGCGATACCTTCCGAACCGCCCGTCGCTCCCGACCAGGAGGTCGCGTTGACCGCGCATCACCCCACCCGCAGAACCATCCTCAAGTCCGCCGGCGGAGTCTCGGCCGCCATGGCCCTGGGCGCCGGAGGCGTCCTCGCGGCGGCCTCACCCGCCGCGGCCGTCGGCGACGGCCACGGCCTGCGCATCGTGGACCGCGGCGAGTCGGACCCCCGGATGCGCTACTACCGGTTCGCGACCGACGCGATCGGCTGGGAACCCGCCGTGAACGTCCTGCTGCCCGACGACTACCACCACAGCGGCCGCAGGTACCCGGTGCTCTACCTCCTCCACGGCGGCATGGAGGACTTCATCAGCTTCGACCACAAGCACATCCGCGCCCTGACGGCCGGAAAGCGGCTCATCGTCGTCATGCCCGACGGCGGACGCACCGGCTGGTACTCCAACCCCGTCCACTCCAACGTCGGCCCCCGCAACTGGGAAACGTTCCACATGCACCAGCTGCTCCCGTGGATCGACGCGAACTTCAGGACGTACGCCGAGTACGACGGCCGCGCCGTCTCCGGGTTCTCCATGGGCGGCTTCGGCGCGCTGAAGTACGCGGCCAAGTACTGGGGCCACTTCGCCTCGGTCAGCTCCCACTCCGGCCCGGCCAGCCTCCGCCGCGACCACGGCGCGGTCGTGCACTGGGCGAACGCGACATCCGCGGCCGTGGACCTGAACGGCGGTTCGATCTACGGCGTGCCGCTGTGGGACGAGCGCAGGGTCACCGACGACAACCCGATCGAGCGCGTCGAGAGCTACCGGAACAAGCGGGTGTTCCTGATCGCCGGAACGAGCCCCAACCCGATCGACTGGTTCCAGACCCTCAATGAGACCCAGGTCCTCGCCGGACAGCGGGAGTTCAAGGCCCTGCTCGACTCCCGCGGCATCGGGCACGAGTCGTACGAGGACCCGGGCGGCCACTTCGTACGTCACTGGGCCCTCGAACGCGACATCAACGGCGTGATCGCGAGGCTCCGCAAGGCGTGACGCGCCCTTCCCCCCGGACCCCGGAAGTGACCGATAACATAGGGTGAACCCCTGGCTCCGACCGGTAGCGTTTGCCGTGCAACAGCGGTCAACGCTCAGAACGGGGGGAGCCGTGAGTGGCATAGTCGTGCATCTGCCGCAGGGGAGCGGGGGGAGTGGGGAGCCGTACGGCGAGGCGGTGACGCTCCGGCTCGGCCCGGGTGAACGCGCGCGCTTCGGGCGCGGATCATCCGGGACGCCGGTCGAGTTGCGCCTCGCCGACGCGGCGATCTCCCGACTGGCCGGGGAGATCCGGGTGACCGACGACCACTGGCAGCTGAGCAACTACAGCAGGACCCACAGCTACCTGGTGGAGAATCCGGAAGGAGCGGGGGAGTACCTGCGCGTACCGCCGTGCCGGGCCGGTGCGCCCATTCCGTTCGAGTTCTCCCGGGTGGTGCTGCCCACACGCCGCGACACCACGGTCTCCTTCCAGGTGTTCGCGCCCGACCACGTCTACCTGGACCCGCAGGGCGTGGGCGGCCCCTGGGAGAGCCGCACGGTCATGGCGTATTCGCTGGACGAGACGGCCACCTACTTCCTGGTGCTCGTGGCGCTCTGCGAACCCTGGCTGCGCGACCAGTCACCCGTGGCCGTGCCGACCACCCCGCAGGTGGTGGAGCGGCTCAGGGCCCATGAGGCCTGCGCCAGACTGACGCCCCGAGCGGTGACGTCGCACATCGACTACCTCGCGGAGGAGAAGCTGCGGATCGGCCTGCCTCACGCGGCCGAGACCGGCAAGGGGGACCGCCGGAACGGGAAGCGCGAGGCCGTGGTCGCCATCGCGCTGAGATTCGGCATAGTCCAGGAGGAGCATCTCGCGCTGCTGCCGCCCCGGGCCGAGTCGGCCGCGCGGGGACGGTAGAGGGCGTGGCACCCGTGCAGCGTCGACAGGCCACCTGGGAGAGCGGCCGTACGGAACTGCTGCCCCAGGGCTACCGGGTGGGGTCCTGGGAGATCGGCGAGCCGATCGGAGCCGGGGGCTGGGCCACGGTCTACGCCGGTCGACCGGCCCGCGGCCGTACGGGCTCAGCGGACCGGACACCCCTGTCGCCGGGGCAGGACGGCGGCGGCGTACCTGGTGGGGGCGAGGTCGCCCTCAAGGTCATGCCGACCGCCGGACTCGCGCCCCGCCAGGCGCGCGGTGTGGCGGAGGCCGCCCGGCGCGAGGTCGGACTCGCCCGCCGGACCGGGCACCCCAGGCTTGTCCGGCTGCTGGACTCCCTCGCCCTCCACGCACCCGAACACCCCTTCCTGGACGGTGCGATCGTGCTGGTCATGGAGCGGGCCAGCGGCAGTCTGCGGGATCTCCTCGACGGCGGGGTGGCCGAGGCCGAGGGCGCCCGGCACATCGCCGGAATCTGCGAGGGCCTGGCGCATCTGCACGGGGCCGGCTGGGTGCACATGGACCTCAAGCCCGAGAACGTCCTCATCGGCGTCGACGGATCGGTCAAGCTCTCGGACTTCGGCCTCGCCACCGAGCTGACCGGAACGCACGGGCACGCGCCCCCGATGGGCACCCTGGACTACCTCCCGCCCGAGCGGTGGCGGGCCCCGCTCGGAGACCTCGGCGTGCAGGTCCGGCCCAGCGCCGACATCTGGGCCCTGGGCATCGTGATCCACGAGGTGTTCGCCTCCGGCGCCTCACCGTTCCCGGGCGCCACACCCGTCGCCCGTGGTGCCGCGGTGCAGGAGTACGCCGAGGGCCGCGTCCCGCTCCGCATGGACGCGGCCGTTCCGGAGTTCTGGCGCGCACTGGCCGCCGACTGCTTGGCCCCCACCCACACAGCCCGCTCCGCACACACCGCCGCGAGCCTGCTCGAACGCATCACCGCCCACGAGGCCGAGCGGGCGGAGCCCGCCCCCCGGAGCCGTGTGAGACGCGTGTGGCAACGGACCCGCGCCGCCGTCCTCGCCGTCACGGTGTGCGGTGCGGCAGGCGCGGCGGTCGGGGCGTACTCCGGACAGGAACGGCCGTCCGAAGCCCCGCAGGCGTCCGGCGAACTCCGCTCGGAGGTAAGGGTGTTCAACGCCGAGCGGGGCTGCCAGGACCGCGCGGACCGGGACCCGCAGTGCAGCCTCGGCCTGGCGGTCGACCCCACACGCCCCTACGTCGCCGAGAACGTCGTACCGACCCGGGTATGGGACGGCGACGTCCTGCGTGCCGAGTGCCGGCTGCCGCAGGGCGAGCCGATCATCGACGAGGCGGGCCTGAAGTCCACCCTCTGGTACCGCGTCCGCGTCCCCCGGGCGGGCGCGCGTACCGAGGCGGGCGCGGACGCGGAGGTCACGGCGTGGCTGCCCGCCGTCCGGACGAAGGACCGCCCGGCGCTCGCGCGGTGTCCGCGGCCCTCTGCCGCCCGATGAGCCGGCAGCGGACGGTCTGACACCGGCAGGGCACGACCCCGCCGGGGCGACGGACCAGGACCGCTGTCCGCCCCCCCCGGCAGCTGTCAGCTGTCAGCTGTGACGACGGCGACTACCGGACACCCGGAAGGTGCTGAGCACGGCCTTGTGATCGGTCGGCCAGGTCCAGCTCGGTTCCCAGAACCTGTCCCGTCCGGTCTCCCGGACACGTTCGTTGCGCACGATCGTGGTGGAGGGCCCCACGATCACGCTGTCCAGAAGACGGAGCCGCCGGTCGGGGTGGTAGAAGACGAAGTCGATCCGGTCCCGCTCGTCCGCCTTCGGGGCCCAGGTGAGCTGCCCGGGCTCCACTCCGGCGTTGTCACTCGGCCAGGTGAAGCCCGGCGAGCGCGCGGGGTCGGGGTGGATCTCGCGGTAGCTGTCGCGGAATCCGGCTTTCTCGATGGCCTTGGTCGTCGACCACTTGACGACGGTGCCGTTGTGGTCGAACAGATTCCGCGTCCGACGGGTCCAGTCCAGGTGCGACGGCTCGTTGAAGTCACCGGCCAGCAGGGTGAGCCTTCCCCGGCGCCGTTCCTCGGCGGCGTCCGCCAGGACCGTCTTCGTCACCGCCGTGCGACCGGAGGCCTCGTTGAGCCGCATGATGAGGTCGACATCGGTGATCGGGCCGGTCGGGATCTCGTTCCACCCGTACTCGGAGGTCTCCAGGGGAGGCGGCGTGCCACCGCCGTAGCCGCGCGGCAGGTAGTTGACGTAGTAGCGGTACTCCAGGTGGCCGGAGTAGGCCGCGATCTCGGTGCCGTCGACCGAGATGACCGCCTTCGACCAGGACGGGAAGGAGCTGTGCTCGATGATCGGGTAGCGGGAGATCACTCCGGGGTCACCCGGGTTCGCGTTGTCGAAGTAGGTCAGACCGCGGTCGGCGAGGTCCGACAGCAGGGCGGCGACCCGCTCCTCGTTCGATTCGCTGAGCATGACCACATCGGGTTCGACCGCGGCGATGGTGTCGGCGATACCGGCCCGGCCGCCCGCCACCTGGCTGCCGCCCATCCAGATGTTGAACTGGAGGACCTTCAGCTTCCGGCGCGCAGGCCGGTGCCTTCCCGCCAGGCCGCTCGGGGTGCCGGCCTCGGCGGTGCCCGCGCCCAGCATCCCCGATCCCACGGCCGCTCCTGCCATTCCGAGGAGCGCTCGGCGCTTTACCATCTTCTACCTCAACCTCTGATCGGTGGCTTCTGTCCGGGTGCTGTTCGACCCCGGTGCGACGAAGTGTCGATATGTGTCGCGTCCGAGGGGTGAACCCGAACTGGAATTCGCATGTCGGTCGAACGCTGCATGGTGGCACCCGCCCCCGGCGCTGGGCCAGTCCCGTGCCGCCGTCGACTGTCAAGACCGGTCACGAGAGCAGGTCCGCGTCCGCGGGGTGGATCAGCATCGCTCCCCGTGTGTCCGTCGCCGAGGTGCGCCGCCTTCGTCCAGTCGGCGGTTGATGTACTGGACAAGGGCCTGCGCGACCAGCTTCCTGGTCGAAGGGGGCAGGTCCTCGTAGGCAGCGGAGACGGTCATCCATTCGTTGAATGTGTAACTCTCCCCACTGATAAGCCAGTCCACGCACAGATAGTCGGAGTGCAGGCTCCGTGCCAGGCGTTCGCTGAGGTCCGCGATCTCGGCAGGGGGCTCGTAGCCCGATCCGCTGCCGCCTTGGCTGACGTTGGCAAGGTACGTCTGGCCTGCGGGCTCGCGCAGCAGCGCGGCGATCATCTTGCCTTCGTGTACGTAGACACGGGCGTCGCCGCTGTCAGGCAGGTAAGGCTGTACCAGGCAGCCCAGCCCGCCGGGTGCCATCAGATCGATCGAGGCTCCGAGGTGCTGGACCGTGTCGGCCTTCAGTACCCCGTAACCCATGGCCATGGAACGCGGCTTGACCACGTAGGGCCCGGGCGGCAGCTGGGTTCGTACGGCGTCGAGAGCTCGTCGGGCGTACCGGCCGAAGGGCACTGAGACGGTCGGCAGGACTGGCGCTCCCAGCGCTGCCGCATGGTGGTACATGGCGAGTTTGTCGAGGCCGAAGGCGTCGGGATCCAGGGTCCCGTCCGTCAGCAGGACGCAGTCGGACGCGCGGACGGTCCGGGTGATGGCCTCGATGTGCCGTGCGATGGCCGGGTCCCAGGTCCAGGAGGTGACCAGGAACCCCGCGTACCGGGCGAGCAGGTCCTCCTCGCCGTGCAGGAGGCGCGGACGGCCGTTCCAGACGGGGACTATGTCGCAGGAGTGGACGACACGCACGTCGAAGCCCGCGGCTGTCAGCATGTCGAGGCGCTCGGACCCTCCGCGCTTCAGCTGCTCCTGCACATGGGGGTCGTAGTTGTCCGGCGTGGTGATCCACACGAGTCTCGGCCGTGCGGAGGCTCCGGTTTCGGTGTTCTTCACAGCACTTCCTTGTCGACGGGCGGTTCGGGAGCGGGCAGTACGCGCATGCTGCGCAGTGGGGAGAGGAGGAGCCAGAGAGCGGAGAGCGCGGTTCCCGCGGCTCCCGCCCAGACGGCGGAACGCGCGTCGTGGAACTCGGCGACAGCGCCGCCCAGGAGGACTCCCAGCGGCCTTGCGCCCCAGGCGAAGAACCGGACCGTCGCGTTCACACGTCCCAGCAGGTCCGGTGGTACGGACCGCTGGCGGTAGCTGACCTGGGCGACGTTGTAGATGACGAGTCCCGCCGCGAAGGCGAACTGCGCACAGGCCACGAGCGCGAGCCGGGGGCCTGTCCCGGTCAGGCCTGCCAGAAGGGTGCACGGCGCCGCCAGGGTCACGCTCAGGACGACGGCCCGGCCGTCGCCCAACCGTTCCACCACCCGCCCCACGAAGACTGTCGCAGCCAGGCCGCCCACGCCCCCCGCGGTGAACAGCAGTCCGATCGTGACGGCGGGTACCTCCAGGTCCTGGGCCAGCAGGACGAGCAGCATGCCGTATCCCATGCTCCAGCAGAACGTCATGGTCGTGGAGCAGGCCACCAGGGGGCGCAGCACGGTATGGCCCAGTACGTATCTGATTCCCTGGAGGATCGAACGGTCGAGGCGTTCACGTGGTTCCTGGGCGACCTGCTCCGGTGGGCCCCCTATCCGGGCGACGCAGAGGGCGGATGCGGCGTAGGAGACGCACGACACGACGATCGCCAGCGGTGCTGTGACGGCCTGGACGATCAGGCCTGCCATGCCGGGGCCCGCAGCCGAAGCCGTCTGGTCCACGGCGACGAGGCGGGCGTTGGCCCTGACCAGTCCGTCCCGCCCGACCACGTGCGGCAGGTAGCTCTGATCGGCGACGTCGAAGAAGACAGTGGCCAGGCCCACGACGAACGCGACCGCGCAGAGGTGGGCGACCGCGAGGGCATCCAGCATCCACAGCGCGGGCACCAGGGCCAGAGCCGCTGCCCGGACGAGGTCGGCCACGATCATGACGGGACGCCTGCGCATCCGGTCCACCCAGACGCCGACCGGCAGTCCGATGAGGAGGAAGGCGACCGTCTGGGAGGCGGAGACCATGCTGACCTGGAACGGGCTGGCCTGCAGAGTCGTCGCGGCCAGGAGGGGCATCGCGAGGCTGAGCACCACGAAGCCGGTCTGGCTCAGGGCCTGGGCGAGCAGGAGCCGGCGCAGGTTCGACTCCCGCCCGCTCCGACGGGCGCTGCCGGCCCTGCCCCCACGGAACTTGCTGATCTGCATGGCACCGCCAGTACTCCCCCGGCGGACCGGGCCCCGCGGGCGGGGACGCTTCTGGACGCCCAGAAGCTATGCGTCATCGGTGCCCCCCGCAATGCTCTGGAGATCGGGCCGAAGTGCACCGCGTCGGCTTTGTCGCAGGTCAGCGCCGTGAAATGGATGCCGGGCGGGTCTGGGACGGGGCGGTGGAGAGAGTCGGCGGAGAGTCCGGCGAGAGGTCGGTCGACGGGACGGCCCGCAGTGCCGCCTCTCCGCCGGACTTCCCGACTCGGGCGCGCGTTCGATGCGACGCCTTGCTGTCCGAACAGTCTTCGAGGCGCGCCGTGCACCCCACCCGCCGCACCCACCCCACCTGCCCCTGTACTCAGAAGGACTGGCGATCCGACAGAACTTGTAGACGTGGAGGGGCTCCGCGAACGGCCGGGCCTCGGCACAGGGGCAGCAGCCGGAGTTGGCCGAAAACGATGTCCTCCGTGGTAGGCCTGCTGGAGGCCGGAGGGCTTGCCGATCGGATGGCGGGGCGCGTCGACGGCAGCCGGAGCGGAGGGCCGCCCCGGCGCTCCGCGGGGCGGGGCGCCCTTCCGGAGCATCTCGGCCGTGGGCGGCGCACGGCGGCTGGGCGGAGTGTCCACACCGTTGGGTTCACCGGTGGGCCGGCCTTCCCGGGAGCGAACGGGGGCATGGCTGGACGCACTCCGTCCGGCGGAGCGGCCATGGCGGAGGCTACGCACTGTGCACTGTTCGTCGCCGGCGGCGGCACTGTTCGTGGTTGCGTAAGCACGCGAGCGGCAGCGCACCGGCTTCAGGAGGAGGACGCCGACCCCGGAAGGCGCCGTGATGACCGGACCCGTGCGGGAGGGGTCCGCGGAGAGGGTTCGCCCCGGGCCGAACGTCCGGACCGGCTCACGCGCTGTTCGGTTTCCGGTGATCCTGTCGGCAGTCGTCCGCCCCCATAGCGAATCAGCCAATTAACCGGCGCCCAGATGCGTCCATTGACACAAAGCTTCCACGTTCCGTCTACTTCTGACGCACAGCTCAACTGCAAGTTCGGGTAGGTCAGTAGGCGAAGGGTCCCCAGAATGAATGCAGATGACAGTCGCGACGCGAACCGGCCAGTTCACATCGCCGTGCTGGGTCCGTTCGAGGTGCACGCAGGCCCGGTGCGCGTGACCGTCCCGGGCCGTCGCCAGCAGGGGATGCTGGCTGCTCTGGCCCTGCAGTCCGGCCGGATCGTTGCCGCAGAGCAGCTGATCAGAGCCGTCTGGTACGACAGCCCGCCGCGTACCGCGACGGGGCAGGTCCAGACCGGCATCTGGATGCTGCGGACGGCACTCGTCGCCGCCGGAGCCCCCTCGGAGGTAGTGCAGTCCCATGCTACGGGGTACAGGCTGAACGCCGACCTGTGCTCCGTAGACGTCGCGATCTACCGGGCCCGACTCGCCTCGGCCCGCGCGATGCACCGGCGCGGCTGGCCCGACGAGGCTGCACGACTCGTGCGATCGGCCCAGGATCTGTGGCGCGGTCCGGCTCTCGCCGACATACCTCATCAAGGACTGCGGAGCTGCTCCATGCGTCTTGAGGAAGAGCACGTCGCCGCGGTGCACTACCGGGCTTCACTCGAACTCCAGCTCGGGCGTCACGAAGAAGTCATCCCGGAGCTCTTCGAGCTGGTCGACCACTACCCCTTGCGGGAGAGCCTGCACGCGGACCTCATGCTCGCGCTCTACCGCTCGGGCAGGCAAGCCGACGCCCTGGAGGTTTTCCACAGCGTGCGGCGGACCCTCTCGGAGGAGCTGGGCATCGACCCCGGCCCCGTCCTGCGTACCCTGGCCCAGGCGATCCTGCGACAGGACAGCACCCTCCTGCCCGCGTGACGAGAGGCGAGCCCGTTGCGGGCACAGCGTGGCCGAACCGCGAGTGCCCGAGCCGGCCACTCCCCGGCAGCGCACGGATCGCGCCCCCGCCAGGGCCCAGGCGCCCCACTCCCCGTCCGCTGAGGACCGGGAGACGGGCCGTGCGCCGCGGGTACCCGACCGGAGGGTGCCCGGAGCGGCCCCTTCCCGTCGGGTACGCGGCTTCGGCGCAGCTACCGGCGCGGAGTGAAGGTGATCACGTCACCGGCGCGCTCGCCACCAGTGGGGAGCTGGCCGTGGGAGTTCGTACGGATGTACACCCGGTGCAGCCACCGGTCCCTGCCGTCCCAGCGCGGCGTGAAGGGGGTCCGCGCGTGCGTGGTCCGGAAGTTGTCGATGATCAGAACGTCACCTGGGGTGAGGAAGACCCCCTCCGTGACGTCGTCCAGCGACCGGGACAGCTTCTCCACGGCTTCCGCGTCCGAGCCCGGGTGCGGTTTGAGCAGTTCGCGGTCGTATCCGAGCAGCGGATCGTCCAGGGGGCCGTACAGCGGCTTCACCTCCGCGATGGCACCGGGGTCCTCTATCCCGCCCCGGAACGCCACGTCGACCTCGCACGGCTGCTTGCTGTCGTGCAGCCGGCCGACGGTCTCCGGATCGAGGAGCCGGACGGCCTTGCGGATCGAGCCGACGAGCGTCTGCGCCCTGCGCTCGTGGTCGGCCCTGGAGCACGCCAGCATCACATAGTTGGGCTGGAGCGTGTGGTAGGCCATCTCCGTGTGGAACTCCAGGAGGGTCTCGCTGGTCTCCGACGACAGGTGGTGTGCGCCCGGTGACGGGTACACGTCGTGGTAGACCGTCCCCGACCTGAGCTCCGCGTACCCCGTGTGCAGACCGAGCCGCCGGCCGAGGATCGCGAGGAAGGCCTCCATGTGCAGAAGGCCGCGTCCGACCGGGGCGGGCGTGCTCGTGGGCGTCGGCGGGAGCTCCTCGTCCGCCTCGACCGGAAGCCCGCGCAGCAGCAGGTAGCCGTCCTCGTTGCCCACTCGGTTGAACGTGTCCAGCGCGTCGCAGACCGCGTACGGGAGTTCCTGCGCGAGCTTGTGCGCCACGTCGAGGAACCCGTACAGGTCCTGACGCGGTACGGCGGGAAGCTGTGCCGCAAGTGCCAGCAGGTGGTCGCGGTGCTCGGTGACGTCCAGGGTCGCCATGCCTACCTCTCCTCTTCCTTCTTGGCTCGGTGCGCGCGGGCGTACTGGTACAGCAGTTCGGCTCCCACCTCGGTGGCGAGCAGGCTGGTGATGCCGGCGTGGTCGTACACGGGAGACACCTCCATGACGTCGCACCCGACCGGATCGAGCTCACCGACCGTCCGCAGCAGTGCGAGCACCTCCCGGCTGGTGGGACCGCCGGGGGCGGGGGTGCCGGTGCCCGGGGCGAACGCGGGATCGAACACGTCGATGTCCACCGAGACGTACACCGGTCGGCCCCCCAGCCGTTCCCTGACGAGGTCGGCGGTGTTCCGCACTCCCAAGTCGGCGAACTCGTCCGAGGTGACGATGCGCACCCCGTGCCCCCGCGCGTAGTCCAGGCTGTCCGGCTTCGGGTTGTGCCCTCGGATGCCGAGCTGGACCATCGCGTCCGCCTGGACCAGCCCTTCCTCGATGGCGTGGCGGAACGGCGTACCGTGGTGGAACTCCCCGCCGATCATTGCCGGGTTGGTGTCCGAGTGCGCGTCCAGATGCAGAACCGCCACGGGGCCGTACCGGCCGTGCACCGCTCGCAGCGCGGACAGCGTGAGCGAATGGTCGCCGCCGAGCATGAGGAAGGAGGCGTTGTCCGCGAGTAGGGTGGACAGATGGTCCTGCGCCGCCTTGATGGCGAGGTGCTGGTTGAAAGGAGTCAGGTTCATGTCCCCGCCGTCGACGACCTCGATCAGGTCGAAGACGCCGGGGCCGCGGTCGATGCCGGTGCCGTGCACGAGCCCGGACTCGCAGCGGATCTGCTGAGGACCGAAGCGCGCCCCCGGGCGGTAGCTGGTCCCCCCGTCGTAGGGAGCGCCGATGACCACGACGTCCATCCCTCTGGGGGCAGGATCGTGCGGAAGGCGCATGAACGTGGGGACCTGCGCGTACCGCGGCGAGACGCTCGAATTGATCTGACCGCTCACGGAGCCGCCCTTCGGGTGCGGATGCGGATGCCCGCCGCTGCGCGCCGGGCTTCTTCCAGAGCGGCCTCGGCGGTGTCCCCGCGGGCGTAGACGAAGCCGACGGACGCCGAGTTGTCCAGCCGTTCGGCCACCAGGTCGCCCGGCTGGTGGTGGAGGCTGACCGAGACGCCGGGACGGGCTGCCCCGTCCAGCCCTTCGATACGGACGAACTCGCCGCTCTCGTCGGGGAACAGCACCACCACCGCGGCGCCGCCCACCGTCCCCCGGCCGGGTACTCCCTCCGGTACGTGCTCGACTCCGAGCGCGAGCAGCTTCGCGTCCAGATGCGGGTTGGTTCCGCACACGTCGGTGACCATCGTGGAGATCATGTGCGCCGGCAGCCGGGGGTTCACCTCGATGACGCGCGGCCCGTCACCGGTGATCATCACCTCGGTGTGGGCAGGGCCCTGCCGGTAGGAGATGGCATGCAGGGCCCTCTCCACGCTGGACCGGACCGCCTCCCAGACATCCGGGTCGAGGGCGACCGGGAACGAGTGGGCCTCCTCCAGCATGGTCTGCCTGTGCAGGTGCTTGGATGTCGCGCCGAAGAAGTGGGTGCTCCCGTCCACGGTCATGGACTCGACACTGACCTCGGTGCCCTCGGCGTACTCCTCCACGAGCACGTGACCGGGCCTCGGCTGCCCCCGCAGGGAGCGCCGGACACCCGACAGCTCGCGCCACGCCCCTTCGGCCTCCGCAACCGTCGAGCACTTGCGGACACCGTAGGAGATGGCTTCGGAGGGGGGCTTGGCGATCAGCGGCAGCCCGACGTGGGCGATGGCTTCGTCCAGCTCGTCGGCACAGGTCACGAGGCGCCACCGGACGTTCGCCGGGTCCCCGTCCAGCGCGGCCCGCAGCAGGTGTTTGTCGTTCGCCGAGCGGACCGCGTCCCGTCCCTGAGACGGCAGTCCGAGTGCCTCCGCCGCGCGGGCGGTCACCTCGGTGTGGTAGTCGGAGAACGACAGGACGCCGTCCACCAGGGGCTTGCCGTTCTCGTCGGTGAGGGCCTCCAGAACGGCACGCCAGTCGTGTGTGTCCACGTGCAGGACCCGGTCGACACGGCCGAGAGGGTGCTCGGACAGCGGCCGCTCCCCGCCGGTGTACCACTCCTCCCCCTGTACGAGCAGCCATATCTCACAGCCGAAGTCCCGGGCGCGGTGGATACCCGAGTAGAACGCGTCGTGGAGCATCGACTCCACGATGGCGAGCCGCTTGCCCCGGAACCGCTCGTATCCGGTCATGTCCCGCCCCCGCCCACGATCTTGTCGATGACGTCCTCGATGTCGATGCCGTCAGGCTGCTCGCCGCCCACCACCGTCCGGTCGAAGAGGTGCCGGACGACCCGGGCCTTGACCGAGGCGACGTCCTCCTCCCCGGCTCCTGCCCGGCGGACCAGGAGGGAGAAGGAGGCCGTCGTGCCCGATCCCTCGTGCACACCCAGCTTGGGCCGGGTCACGGTCTCGGTCGGCAACAGGTCGGACACCGAGGTCCGCAGGACCCACTTGTCCCGTCCGAACCTGCGTTTCAGACCGGACTCCAGCGAGGTCAGGAGCTCCAGCACCTCGCGGTCCCAGTAGGGGTGGGTGGACCAGTGGCCGGACGCGGCCGACAGCACCGGGCTCATCTCGTTGAGCCCGTCGAAGGTGTCCATGTCGAGGGCCACGGCCGCGTCCAGGTTCGGCAGCCTGTCCTCCCGGTGCATACCGCCCAGGGGGATGTCCGCTCCGTAGCCGGTGAGGACCCTGCGCGGCGGGCCGCCGATACAGCGGTACATCGCCGTCAGGGGCAGGAGGTACTCGATCACTTCCGGGTCCAGCGATTCAGCGGCGTGAACGGTGTGGGGGAGCAGGGCCAGCAGTTCGCCGGACTCCACCGTCATCTCCCGGTGGTCCGATCCCAGGTGCTCCGCGACGACTCTCGCCTGCGGGAACTCGTTCGAGACGTCCGTGCCCATCGACAGGGTGTCGGTCCTGGTCGGGGACGCGCCCGCGGTCAGCGCGGCGACGGCCGAGGAGTCGATTCCTCCCGACAGCACCACGAGTGGCCGGCCGGCGGCCGGAAGGCGCCGCACCACGGCCTTGCCCAGGGCCGCCCGTACCGCGTTGACGGCATCGTCCGGCTCCGTCAGGCACCGGTGCACGGGCGGAAGCCACGTGCGGTGCACCGCGGCGGACCCGGTGTCCACGCCGATGTCGACGACAGCCCCGGCAGGTACCTGGTGGAGCCCGGGAAGCCCGCGGATGCGGCGTGCTCCCAGCACCGGGGCGCAGCGGCCCACTGGACCGGCGCCGGCCAGTGCTTTGACCTCTGTGGCGGCCAGGACCTGACCCGGCTCGACGCGTACGTAGAAGGGGATCGAGCCCGCGTGGTCCGTGGCGGCCAGTACGCGGGTGCCCGACACGGCCAGCGCCGCGTACCGGCCGTTGATCATCCGGAATGCGTGCAGGCCGTACTTCTCGATCAGTCCCGTCACGAGAACGGCGTCCGACGCGCTCGCCTCCGTGCCCAGCGTGCCGTGGATCTCCTCGCGGTTGTAGATCTCCCCGGCGAACAGCAGCAGGGAGTCCCCGTCGGTCGTGTAGGCCCCGTCGGCGTCGGATCCGGGGTGGACCAGGACCGCGTCCACGGTCTGTGCGCGCAGCCGCTCGGCCAGCAGCGTCTGGTGTCCGCGCGTGGCGAAGACGGCCGCCGGCGTCCTGCCCCCGCCGGTGTGGGCGGAGGCCAGGAAGCCGTATGCGGCGGGAAGGTGGGTCTGCGTCATGTCAGATCTTCAGCGCTCCGAAGCCACCCGCGGTGAACTCGTAGTCCACCGGGACCTCGATCAGGTAGGGCCGCCCCAGCTCGACGCCCTTGCGCAGCGCGGCAAGAAGCTCTTCGCGCGTGGTCGCCTTGGTGCCGTCGACCCCGTTGGCCTGGGCCAGCTGCACGAAGTCCACCCCGGTGAACTTGACGGCCGGGTCGTGGCTGCGGTGGTGGCCGATGTTCTGGTACAGCTCGATCAGGCCGTTGGTGTCGTTGTTCACGACGACCGTGACGATGGGCAGGCCCAGACGCGCGATGGTCTCCAGATCGGCGCTGTTGGAGTGGAAGCCGCCGTCGCCCGCGATGAGGAACGTCGGCTGGCCGGGCCGGGCGAGCTGGGCGCCGATGGCCGCGGGGATGCCGTAGCCGAAGCTGGAGCAGCCGGCGGAGGTGAGGAACCCGTACGGCTGGTCGGCGCGGGCGAAGAGCACACCGTAGTGACGGAAGAACCCGATGTCGGAGACGATCGTCCCCTCGGAGCCCTCGGCGGTCTCGGTCATGACGGTGTTCATCGCGTCGATCACCTGGTGGACGCGCATGCCGTCGTCGTACTGCTCGGGGTCGGCCAGCAGCTCGGCGATCCGCTCACGGACCGCCGTGATCTCGTGCCGGTCCTTGGGCCGCACCTGCGAGGTGCCGGCTTCCAGGTGGTCGACGAACGCGAGCACGTCCGTGACCACGTCCACCGAGGGCCGGTAGATCCGCGGAACCGGGTTGGCCGTCGGGGACACCCGCACGGTCTGCTTGGACCTGCCCCGCTCCCACATGGAAGGCCGCAGGTCTTCCGCGTAGTCGTAGCCGAGGGTCAGGATGACGTCGGCCGGCCCGAAGAGCGATTCGAGCGCGGGGAACGACAGGATGCCGTCCATGTAGCCGGTGACCGCACCGTAGTTCAGCTCGTGGTCGTGGGGCAGCACGCCCTTCGCGATGTACGTGGTGATCACGGGGATGTTCAGCCGCTCGGCCAGAGCGCGGATCCCGGGGACCGCACCGGCGCGGATTGCGGCGGCGCCGACGACGAAGACCGGATTGGCGGCCTCGCGCACCAGGGCGACGGCCTGGTCCGCCGCGAGCTGCCACCCGGGCTGGACCGCTGTGATCGGCTTGGCGGGCGTGAGCGCGGGCCCGGGGTCGGACTCGATGTCGATGCCTTCCGAGGAGCCCAGCAGATCCACGGGCAGGCTGATGAAGGAAGGCCCGACCGGCTCCGTCATGGCTGCCGTCACCGCCGAGTCGACCAGGTCGGTGATCTCCCGCGGACGCTGCAGCTCGACGGCGTACTTCGACACCGGCTCGGCGATCCGGACCAGGTCGAGGCACTGGTGCGTGTCATTGGGGAAGATGTCGTGCGACTCCGACTGGGCCGCCATCGCGATCACCGGGGAGCGGTCGAGGACGCTGGTCGCCATGCCGGTGGCCAGATTGGTCATCCCGGGGCCCAGGGTGGCCCAGCACGCCTGCGGGCGCCCGGTGATCCGGGCCAGCACGTCGGCAGCCACGCCGGCGGTGAACTCGTGGCGGGTCAGGACGAACTCGATACCGTCCTGCTCGTCGAAGAGGATCGAGGCCGCCTCACGGCCGACCACGCCGAACACCTTCTCGACCCCGTGCTCTCGCAGGCGCTTGAGCAGGGCGTGCGCGGTGGTCGGCTGCTCACTGGGGCCGGTGGACACACGGGACATCTAGGTTCTCCTGTTCACGGTGTGACGGGGGGTCGGGGCCCACCCTGGGGCGGTCCGCTCTCGCCGTTCTCTCCAGCGGGTATCAAGGAGCGCGCCGAGAGCGGGTGGAGACCGCCGTAACCGAGGATCTGCCACGTGAGCAGTGCACTGGTGATCAACCGATGGCAGACGCCCGAGGACGCACGTGAAGCGGGCTGGGACACGCTCGTCGGGCCGGAGGACTTCTTCCTCCTACCGGACTGGATGCGTGTCCTGCAGGACTCCGCGGGAGCGCGGATGGGGTACCTCACGGCCCGGGTCGGCAGCCGTGTTCTCGCGGCGCTGCCCATGGTCCACGCCACTCGCGAGTCCCCGTGGTCGCTGGGCCGCACCGATCTGCTGATCCGGCACTGCGCCGACGAGGGCATGGACGGGGCCGCAGCGATACTGGGCGCGTTCGGCGAGGTCGAGCGGCTGATGCCCTCGATGATGTGCGGCGGACGCCACCTCGGACGGACCCGCCTCCTCCTGGGCCCCGGCGCCGACGCGGACACCGCGCACCGCATCCTCGAAGAGGCCGAGGGCACCGCCGCGCGGGAAGGGGCGCGGTCGATCTGCCTGCCGTACGTCGACGCAGCCGACCGGGTCCAGCGCAGCGTGCTCCGTGCACGCGGCTACGTGTCCCACGTGTCGGGGCAGTTCGCGTCCCTGGTCCTGCCCGGCGACGGCTTCGCCGACTACGCGTCGGCGTTCCCCGCCCGGCGTGCGCGCCGGGTGCGCGCCGAGCGTCGCCGCATCGAGGCCTCCGGCGTACGCATCACCCTGGAACCTCTCGACCCCGCCGACATCCCCCGCCTCGCCTCCCTGGAGACGGAACTGTTCGCCAAGTACGGCATGGCGGCCTGGGACCCCAAGCGCTCCGAGGCCGTTCTGCGTGCGGCCGCACAGCGCCTGGGAGACCGGGCGCTCGTCTCGAAGGCCGTTCAGGAGGGCCGGATCGTGGGGTTCGCCCTGATCCTCTCCCACTCAGACGCCTGGTTCGCCCACCGCGCCGGCTTCGACTACGCGGCCGTAGGCAAACTCCCGCTGTACTACGAGCTGTTGTACTACTCGCTTGCGGACCACGCCGCTCGGTACGGCGTGGGCACGATCCACTACGGCATCGGCTCCACCGAGGCCAAGGTCTCCCGCGGCTGCACTCTTTCGGAGCAGCACCTCTACGTGAAGGAACTCGCCTGATGTCCGGCTGGAACGCGGCGGTGGCAGCCCTGGCCAACCCCGGGGGAGCCCCGGGCGGCCGTCTGCGGATGGTCGCTTCGGCCGACGTCGACTCCCTCGACCCTGCCCGTACCTACTACGTCTGGTCATGGCTGCTCCAGCGGACCATGCACCGCACGCTCATGGCGTTCGGGACCGATCCCGTGTCCCCCACCGTCGTACCGGACCTCGCCATCGGCCCCGGTGAGGTCTCGGATTCCGGCCTGACGTGGACGTACCGCATCCGCGAAGGCGTCAGGTTCGAGAACGGCGAGGAGGTTCGCGCCCAGGACGTCGCGTACGCGGTGGAACGCGTCTTCGCCCAGGAGACCCTCGCCGGCGGGCCGACGTACCTCCTCGACCTCCTCGACCACGGCGACTACCCGGGCCCCTACCGGGGACAGCGCTGCCGAGCCGTCGACTGCCCTGACGACCACACCCTGCGCTTCCGGCTCAGAAGGCCCTTCGCGGACTTCGACTTCCTCATGGCACAGCCCAACACCGCACCGGTCCCGGCCCCTTGCGACACCCGCGGCGACTACGAGAAGGCCCCGGTGTGCTCCGGGCCGTACCGCATCGGCAGCTACGAGGCCGGCCGCTCCCTCCAGCTCATCCGCAACCCGCTGTGGAACCGCGCCGACGACCCGCTGCGCACGGCCCTGCCGGACGAAATGACCGTCACCTTCGGAGTGGACGTCGACGACCTCGACAGGAGACTCATCGCCGGGGAGTTCCACATCGACGTCGAAGGGCGCGGTATCCAGCACGCCGCACGGGACGCGATCCTCGCCGACCCCGTTCTGCGGGCCCGTGCGGACAACCCCGCAACGGGCTTCCTGCAGTACGTCACCGTCCAGACCTCTGTCCCTCCCTTCGACAACCTCCATGCCAGGCGTGCGGTCTTCTACGCCGCGGACAAGGCCGCGCTCCTCGAAGCGCGCGGCGGGGACGGAGTGGGCGGCTCGCTCGCCACCAGCCTGATCCCCCCGACTCTGCCCTCCCACACCGGCAGCGACCGCTACCCCTGCGGCGCCGACCTCAGGGGCGACCTGCCGGCCGCCAGAGCCGAACTGGCGGCCGCAGGAGTCCCCGACGGCTTCGAGACGGTGATCGCCACCCAGCCGGGCAAGTTCGAACTCGTGGCCCGCGCCCTCTCGGCAGCGGTCGCCCGAGTGGGGATCAAGGCCCGCGTCGAGGTTCTGGACACCGCTTCGTACTACCGGTCAGGCCTCGGGCACCCCGACACCGTGCGCGCGCTGGGCCTCGGCCTGGGAGTCACCGACTGGGGTGCCGACTACCCGACCGAGTACGGCTTCCTCGCCCCCTTGGTGGACGGGCGGCAGATCAAGCGCGACGGCGGAAACTTCAACTTCTCAGAACTCGACGACCCCCTGGTCCGGCGTCTCGTCGACGAAGCCCAGGCCCTTGCCGATCCGTCCGCGCGGCACGGGCTCTGGCAGCGCATCGAGGACACGGTCATGGAGCGCGCCGTGATCCTTCCGATGGCCCACGACCGCACACTGCACTACCGGCACCCCGACGTCACCAACGTGTACGTGCACCCCGCCTTCGGGCTGTACGACATCCAAGCCATGGGACTGGCCCGATGACGGAATCCTTCGCCCCTGTGACCCCGTCCGACCGGCAGGCGGTCGACGACGTGCACCGCCTGCGCCTCGCCGCGCAGGCAGCCGACACACCCCATCTCCCACCTCCCTGCCCGGCCGACCTGGAGGGCTCCCTCGCCGTTCCTCCGCCGGCCACCGCGATCGAGGAGTGGGCGGCCTACTCGGCCGACCGGACCTGTGTCGCCTCCGTACGGCTGGAGTTCCCCCTGGAGGAGAACGACAACGCCGTCACCGCGGCCGTCTTCCTCGTCCACCCCGCCTTCCGCCGCAGAGGCGTCGGAACGCGGGCCGCGGAGTTCGTGCGGGACCGTGCCACCGCGCACGGCCGCACGCGCATCCTGCTGGCCGCGGATGCGGGACCGGGGGACCGCTCCGCGCCGCCCGCGCAGCGGTACTTCGCCAAGGCCCTGGGAGCCCGGCCCCTCGCCACGTTCCACCACCTGCGGCTCATCGTCGACGCGGTGCCCCGCACCGGACCCGTCCCGGAACCGCTGCGGTTGCGCTTCTGGGGCTCGACGGTTCCCGAGGACCTCGCCGCGCAGGCGGCCCGCCTGGAAGCCACCCTGTCGGCCGATGCCCCGACCGGCCGGCTCGCATGGGCACCCCAGCCGAGCGCCGTGGCCCGGATCCGCGACTTCGAGCGCATGCGCATCGCCCGGGGCCGGCGCGCCTACCAGTGCGGCATCCTCGACGCCCGCTCGGGGCGGATGGCCGCGTGGACCGCGCTCTCGATGACGCGCGCCAACCCGGACAACGCCCTCCAGGCCGTCACCGTGGTCGACCCCGCCTACCGCGGGCGGCGTCTCGGACTGCTGGTCAAACAGCACAACCTGGCCGCGTGCCGAGCGGCCGAGCCCGGCCTCGCCCACGTGGACACGTGGAACTCGTCCGAGAACGCCCACATGCTCCGCATCAACGCCGCGTTCGGCTTCACCCCCGCCGGCACGCGGTCGATGTGGGAACTGGCCGTCCACCCGCCATCGGACGCCGGCCGGCCGGACGTGGCGCTGGATCACTAGACGGATCCAGGAACCCCGCACCATCCGCTCGACACGAAGGGCGCTGACAACACCGTGGCATCCCACACGACCTCGCACGGGATCGTGAATCCGTCCGACCGACGCGGCGGCACCCTCAGGTACGTCCGCACCGACGACTTCGACTCCCTGGACCCCGCCGACACCTACTACGCGTACACCTGGAACTTCATCCGGCTCATCGGACGCCCGCTCGTCGGCTACGCCACCGACGGCAAGGGCGGTTCCATCCTCGTACCGGACCTGGCGGAGCAACTCGGTCACGCATCGCACGACTCGCGCACCTGGACCTACCGGCTGCGCGAGGGAATCCGCTTCGAGGACGGCACCCCCGTCACGTCCCGGGACGTGAAGTACGCGGTGCTGCGCGCCGCTCACCCCGAGGAGGTGTACGGGGTCCCCGTCACGCGCGGGGGACCTGCTTACCTCCGCCAGTACCTCACCGGGCCGGAGGGGGTCGAGACGCCGGACGACCGCACCGTGGTCTTCCACCTGCGCGAGCCGTTCGCCGCGTTCGACTACCTCGCAGCGCTTCCCACGACGATCCCGGTGCCGCGCGAGCACGACGACTTTCCCGGGTACCGCCGCCACCCCGTGTCCTCGGGCCCGTACCGCATCGACTCGTACACACCAGGGGCAGAACTCGTCCTCGGCCGCAATCCGCACTGGGCCCTCGCAACCGATCCCGTACGCACGGCCCTTCCGGACCGCATCACGGTCCGGCTCGGGGTGAGCGGACAGGAGGTCGACCGCATGCTGATCGAGGGGGAGGCCGACATCGACCTCGCCGGCGTCGGGGTACAGCCCGGGACCCAGGCACGCCTCCTGGCCGACCGGGACCTGGTGGCGCAGGTCGACAACCCCCGCACGGGATTCGTGTGGCTCTACTGCATCAACGGGAACATCGGCCCGCTGGCGGACATCCACGCCAGGCGTGCCGTGCAGTACGCCACTGACAAGGCGTCGATGCTCGCCGCCTACGGAGGCGGCCCCGCCGGCGAGATCGCCACCACCCTGCTGCCCTCGTCCGTGGTGGGACACGAACCCTTCGACCGCTACCCGGTCGGCCCCGGGGGGACGGGGGACCTGGAGGCGGCCGAACGCGAACTGGCTCTGGCCGGACGCCCCGACGGGTTCGCCACCAGGATCGCCGCCCGGGAGGACCGCACCAAGGAGTGGAACGCCGCTCTCGCCCTTTCGGACGGGCTGGCCCGCGTCGGTATACGCGCCGAGGTGGTCCCGTTCACCTCCGGTGACTACTTCACCAAGGCGGTCGGGGTCCCCGAGTTCGTGCGGAAGCACGAGATCGGAATCGTCATGTTCGGCTGGGCCGCCGACTTTCCCGACGGCTACGGCTTCCTCCAGCAGATCGCCGACTCGCGGGCGATCAAGGAGACGGGGAACCAGAACCTCGGAGAGCTGGCCTCTCCCCGGATCGACGCACTGCTCGACGCCGGCGCGGCGACGCGCGACGAGCGGGAACGCGCGAGGATCTGGGCGACCGTGGACCGCGCAGCCATGGACGAGGCCGTCATGTGCCCCTACATGTACGTCAAGTCCGTCGTGTTCCGGGGGGCGAGGGCCGCCAACGTCGTCATGTCACCGGCCTACGGTATGTACGACTACGCGGTGCTGTCGGTCGCGGACACCGACCCGCCCGCCGCGGGCGGGGCGGTCGGCAACTGACAGGGTGAACGGAGTCCAGGGGCACGCCGCACGAGAGGTTCTGGTACCAAGGACGCGGGCGGCGGGCCACCGGCTTCCCGTCCACCTCTCACCTACGCCGTCCACATCTCCACGTGTCACGAATCGAGGACTTTCATGCATGGTGCGGTTCCCCGCGGGTTCACCCTTCACACCGCGCCGGTCGGAATCGAGGACGACGGGCGCGATGACCTGTGCATCATCGCCTCGGACGTACCGGCCCGCTCCGCAGCGGTCTTCACCCGGTCCAGGTTCGCCGGCCCTTCCGTGACGCTCTCGCGTGCCGCGGCGGCCGACGGAAGGGCGCGCGGCGTGGTCGTCATCGCCCGCAACGCCAACGTGGCCACGGGAGTGCAGGGGTCCCGGAACGCCACCGAGGTACGGGATGCCACCGCACGCGCCCTCGGCATCGCACCGTCCGAGCTGCTGGTCGCCTCCACCGGGGTCATCGGCCGCCAGTACCCCATGCCGCAGATCCTCGACCACCTGAACGGGCTCACGTGGCCGCCTGCCGGTGAGCCGCGCGACATGACCGCGGCCGCTCGGGCGATCATGACCACCGACACCCGGCCGAAGTTCCTCAGCGCGCGGATCGGCGAAGCGACCCTGACCGGCATCGCCAAGGGCGTCGGAATGATCGAACCCGACATGGCGACCCTGCTCACGTTCTTCGTCACCGATGCCGAACTGGGCGAGGAGACGCTGGCGTCGGTGTTCAGGCGCGTCATGGACATCACGTTCAACGCCGTGTCCATCGACACCGACACCTCCACGTCCGATTCGGCTGCGATCTTCTCGAACGGCCTGGCGGGGCCGGTCGATGCCGAGGAGTTCGAGCAGGCCCTGCTGTCGGTCGCGCTGGGGCTGGTGAAGATGATCGCTTCCGACGGCGAGGGCGCATCCACACTGATCCAGGTCGAGGTCGAAGGCGCGCGCGACGTCGCGCAGGCCAAGCGTGTCGGCAAGGCCGTGGTGAACTCCCCGCTGGTCAAGACGGCCGTCCACGGCGCGGACCCCAACTGGGGCCGGGTCGTGATGGCGATCGGAAAGTGCCAGGAGGACACGGACATCCTCCCGGAACGTGTTGCCGTGCGGTTCGGAGACATCGGCGTCTACCCTCCCGGAGCCGACGAGGACGAGCGCCGCGATTCGGTGGCCGCCTACCTCAAGGCCGCCGACGAGGTGGTCATCGGCATCGACCTGGGCATCGGAGAGGGACGGTTCACCGTGTACGGCTGCGACCTGACCGAGGGATACGTGCGCCTCAACTCGCAGTACACGACGTGACCGGCCCCCTACCCTCGTACACCGCGGGAACGTAGCCGAGCGACTTCCGGTCCCCGTCGGCGTCGCGGCCGGGAATCCGCCTTCCGACGTCCACTCGCTCGCCACTGTTCTCCGGGCCGGCCCCTGCGTACGTCCACGCGGGGGCCGGACGCGCCGGGGGCACGTCTTACTCCTGTTACTCCTGTGCCGATGACGGCAGCGGTGGGTGTGCGGCGGCCGGAGTGGCTTGCTGCAACGACCGGTTGAATCCGGTCAATACGCGAGTTTCCGGCTCGCCGAGCATCTGGGCGCCGTCGGCTTTTGCACAACCTGGGTGATCAAGCCGCGGTGGTCCTGGAAAACACTCGCCCAGGTCGAGCCGGCCCCCGCCGGGTGGATCGACTGGTACTGCCACCGGCGCCTGTGTGATGGGACCGGCCGCACACTCCGCCCCCGTCGAGTACGAGAGCAACTGCTACCTCACGACCACGAAACCCCAGGTCGCAAGGACTATCTGCGACCTCTGCCGAACCCGGGCGGTTCACCTGGCCCGACGGCAGAGCGGTTGCCGGGTCTGGGGGCGTGCGGCTGGTCGGTTGTGACCGGTCGGGGTGCATAACGGTGCGGGCGCGGACTTCCGGACGATCTTCGATTTGACGCGTGCGGATGTCCAGTGAAGTCCTCCGCCCGGGCCCGTAGCCGGTGACGGAGCTTGAGTTCGGCGCTCGGCCGGCCAGCGGTGTTGGTCGCGAAGCACGTGATCCGCATGCCGTCCGCGTACGTGAACATGGATGCCGCGGGACGAGTACGCCTTGTCTCCGGCGACCGCTTCGGGCCGGGTGCGGGGACGGCCGACGGGCCGTGGACCCGTATCTTCCCCGACCGGCTCCGGCCTCTGCTGCCCTGCCACCGCTCGGCCTTCATGGCCCTGGAGAGCGGGCTCACCACCGGTCACCGCCCGCCGGCGAACCGCACCGTCGCCCGGCCCGGCGAGTCTGCTCGCCGACTGCGCCCTCGACGGATGACCACCACGGCGGCCGTGGACGGACGCCACGGCCGCCGTGCGCCTGACCACCCGGACCCGGCCGCTCTTTTCCGAGCGGATCAAGCCCGGTACGGCCGCAATCGCCGAGCCCAGGGCCCGGGAATGCGGCCGTACGGTGTCCGGTGCCGGACGGCTCACGCGTTGTACTTGGCGAAGATGCGGGTGCCGCCCACCGCCGAGACGACCATCAGGCCCAGCACCACGGCCACGCCGACCACGACGTGGTGGGAGGTGTAGTCGCCGGTGAAGAAGTCCCGCATGGCGTCCACCGCGTAGCGCAGGGGGTTGGCATCGCCGATGGCCTGGAGCCAGCCGGGGGCGTAGGCCAGGGGCAGGAGGATGCCGGACAGCAGCATCAGTGGCAGCGCGATGCCGTTGAGGACGGGGGCGAAGAGCCACTCCGATGTCAGCTTCATGGCCAGCGCGTAGGAGAGGAAGGCCAGACTGATGCCGACGAGCATCATCAGGGCGATCGCGGCCACGATGCCACCGAACGGCGCGCGTAGGCCGAAGATCAGGGCGATGAGGACGATGACCACCGACTGGATGAACAGGGCCAGAACGTCCCAGAGGACCCTGCCGAGGAGCAGGCCGAGCCGGCTCGCCGGGGTCACCCGCAGCCGTTCCAGGTAGCCGGAACGGACGTCGGGGATGAGACCGAACCCGGCGTAGCCGGTGGCGAACAGGCCCAGCTGGACCAGCAGCCCGGGGATGTAAACCTGCCAGGCTGCCGGTCCGTCCTGCGGCAGCATCTTGACCAGCAGGGGGCCGAACAGAGCCATGTAGACGAACGGCTGGACGAGGCCGATGAGGAGACCCATCCTCTTCTGGGCCACGGCCGCGGCCTCGTCGCGGAAGATGATCGCCGCGTCGCGGATCGTGTGCATCCTTGGCTCCCCTCAGGCGTGGACGGCGTCCGCGCCACGCTGCGAACGCCGGTCGGTCATGGTCATGAAGACGTCGTCGAGCGTGGGCTTCAGCACCCGCAGGGACTCCACCCGGATGCGCGCGGACTCCAGCGAGCGCAGCAGGTCGACGAGAAGGCGCTCCGCGTCGCGGCAACTGATCGACAGGACCAGGCCGTTCACCGACACCTCGTGGACGTCGCGGTGGGCGGTGAGCAGCTCGGTGGCCCGTGCGGTGTCGCCGTCCACCTCGATCTCGATGGTGTCGTATGAGATCGCGGCCTTCAGGCTCCGCGGGCTGTCCTCGGCGATGATGCGGCCCTTGTCGATGATCAGGACACGGTCGCAGAGGCTGTCGGCCTCGTCGAGGTAGTGGGTGGTGAGGAAGACGGTGGTACCGCGTTCGTCACGCAGGCGGCGGATGTGCTCCCAGACATCGTTGCGGCTCTCGGGGTCGAGGTTGGCGGTGGGTTCGTCGAGGAAGAGCAGCTTCGGCTGGTGCATCAGGCCCAGTGCCATGTCGACGCGGCGGCGCTGGCCGCCGGAGAGGGTCTGGATGACCCGGCTCGCGAGCCCTTCGAGGCCGAGCTGGGCGATCGCCTCGTCGGCGCGGGCCTCGGCCTCGGGGCGGGACATGCCGTAGAGGCGGCCTTGGAGGACGAGGTCCCGGCGGACCGGGGAACTGGGCTTGGCGCCGCCTGCCTGGGAGACGTAGCCGATGTGCGTGCGGACCTTAGCGGGCTCGTGCAGCAGATCGTGGCCGGAGATGACGGCCGTGCCCGAGCTCGGCGGGAGCAGCGTGGTCAGCACCCGCATGGTGGTGGTCTTGCCGGCGCCGTTGGGCCCCAGGAAGCCCACGATCTCGCCCGCGTGGACGGTGAAGTCGACTCCGGCCACCGCCTCGACCGGGCCCTGCTTGGTGGTGAACGTCTTGGCCAGCCCCTTGGCCTGAATCATGGGTAATGCCCTCCTCGGCGGATACGGTGCGGCCCGCTGGTCGTGCGTTGCGGGTGGTGCGCTCATGCCTGCTGCTTCTCCGTCCTGTCGTGCGTCGTCTTGTCTTCCGTCCCGTCCCGGTCGATCCATACCTCGCGGCCTTCCTTGGTGGTGAGTTCGGGCCAGGTGAGGGTGCCGTCGTCGACCTCGGCGACGATCCGCCGGGCCCAGTCCCGCTCGGCTTCGGCCATCGTCAGGGCGTATTCGAGTTCGATCACAAACAACCGCGGCGTCTGCTGGTCCAGCACCTCGGTCCTTGCCCGGCGTGCCTCCTCGATCTGCTGGTCCAGGCGGGCGATGCGTTCCCGCAGGGCCTGGACAGCGCGCTCGGGCCCGAGGGCGCCGAGGTAGCTCACCGCGGCGAGGAAGCTGGGGTACTCCTTCACCGGGGTGCGGACCAGTTCGTCCAGCCAGCTCATGAACTCCTTGCGGCCCAGGTCCGTGTGGGCGTACACGGTGCGTTCCGGCCGGCGTCCGGCGCGTTCGGTGCTGTGCTCGGCGATCCAGCCGGCCCGCACCAGGGCGTCCACGACGTCGTAGAGCGAGCCGGTCCTGACCTTGAAGCTGGTGTCCTTGTTGCGCTCCCGCAGGGTCGCGGCCATCTCGTACGGATGCATCGGCTGCTCCAGCAGCAGCCCGAGGACCGCGAGCCCGAGCAGGTTGGACACCGGCCGTTTGCGCACCGCCATCTGCCTACCTCCTTTAGTCGGATCCGACTATACGGCATCGACTGATGTCGTGGGAGCGCCCTAGCCCGGGAGCAGCCCGCGCAGATGGCCAACGGTGGGGCTCCCGAGTCCGGGCGAAGGGTGTCCGGAGAGCCGCAGTGCGGCACGCTGCCCCCGGCCGCACCGCTGCCCGGACCCATGTCGATCAGCCAGTCCGCGGCGGCGGCCAGATGCAGGTCGTGCTCGGCGAGGACCACGGTGTTGCCCGCGTCGATCAGCACGTCGAACGCATCGACCAGCACCTGCACGTCCGCCGGATGCAGACCGGTGACCGGCTCGTCCAGCACCACGAGTCCGGGCTGCCGCGCGCCCCGGTGAGGCAGGTCAGCGCGCCCAGCGGGATGTCGATCCGGTCGGCCCGCACGGTCCGCATGTCGACGTCGGTCAGGCTGAGCATCCGGTCGGCGCGCACCGGGCGCCGGGTGCGCCGCACCCGTCCGCCCGGCATCGTCAGATAGCGGCCGGTCAGCGATTCGGGGACGGCGGCAATATCCCGCGGAGTGCCCTGGGCCACCAGCCGTCCGCCCCCGCGCCCGGCCCGCGGGCCGACGTCAATCACCCAGTCCGCCCGGGAGATCAGCTCGGGATCGTGCTCGATCATGAGGACGGTGTTCCCGGAGCCGCGCAGCTCCTCGATGAGATCGCCCAGCCGCGCCTTGTCGGCCGGGTGCAGTCCGGCGGACGGCTCGTCCAGGACGAACGCTACCCCTGACAGATCGGTGCACAGCTGGGCCGCCACCCGGGCCCGCTGCAGTCCCCCGCCGGACAGCGTAGGAGCCGGGCGGGAGAGCTGGACCTGTCCGACCCCGAGCCGGACCAGCAGCCTGAGCCGCGCCCGGAGGGCGGGCAGGACCGCCTGCGCCGCCTCCCGCCGGGCCGGCCCGAGCGTCGCGGGCAGGCCTTCGGCCCAGTCGAGCACGTCGTCGACCGGGCGGTCGAGGAGTTCGTGCAGGCGCCGACCGCCGAGCCGCACGGTACGGGCGACCATGCCCAGGCCCGTCCCCTCGCACGCGGCACAGGGCTCGTTACGGACGAACGGCTCTTACGTCGCCCGGACGGCGGGACTGGCTGCACCGCTGAACAGCCGCTCCGCCTCGGCGATCGCCCCCGGCCACGGGCGGCTGTCACGGACGCTGACCGCCGTGCCGCTCTTCATGGTCGCCTCGTAGGCGATCCCCACGGCTTCCTCGCCGGTGCCGTGCAGCACCGCCCGCCGGAACTCCGCAGGCTGCTCGCGCCAGGAGGGCGAGATCCACCGCGAAGCGGCGGGCCAGCGCCTGAACCGTCGCCCGCTCGGGAGCGCGCGCCATGGCGAACCACGGCGACGCCCCGTCCAGCAGCGGCCGGCCGGGCTCGGTGCTCAGCAGGGCCTCTGCGGACCGGGCCCGGCCTCCGCTGTCTGCGTCCGACGGGGCCAGGGCTCGTGCGTGGTGGCGGATGCCGGCGCTCGCGGCGCGGAGGCGGGGGGCCGCGTCGTCGGGGCGCGGGGGAGAGGCCGAAGGTGGTGGTCCTTCCTGCCGGTAGGCAGGGCGGCGACGGGCGCCCCGTCGAGAGCAACTCCGGATGTGACGGCGTAGGCCTCGATCTGTGCGCAGGCGGCGTGTCCAGGAGGGCGTCGGTCTCGGCGGTGACGGTGACCGGGCCGGTCAGGGTCGCGCGTGCCCGGCGATGAGCTGACGTTCACGGGTCTTGACGTCGGCGTACTCGACGGAATCCTCGTCGGAATCGGCCGTACGTGCCATAGGGGCTCGAGTCGATAAGGGAGAGGCCCGCGACGCACACCCGCCGTGAACATCAGCCCGTGCAGGAACCCTGCCCCCAGCTCGGTCCACGGCCAGTTTCCCCTCCAGTACTTCGCGTGCCGCGCGCTGTTGGTGGCGAGGCGCTCGTACTCCTCGAACCGCACGACGGGACCGGCGGCTGCAGGATCGGCCTCGGCGCGGCCGGTCGCGGACCACTGCTGGCGCGCAGTGAGCGCCTTCAGGTCGTAGGCGCTGCTCGCGAGAGTGGGCGAAGTCCTCCCTCCACCACCTGGCGGGACGTCAGAAAAGTCGGCAAGTGGTCAGCGCGAGTCCTGAAAACCTGGGGAAAGCTGCCCGGACATACGGCTCGTTGTAGGGTGTCGAAACAGCCTTTGACCTGCAAAAATGCAGGCAGGGAGCCTACTTGTGGGAGTGCCCCAATGTTGCGTACCATGTTCAAGTCCAAGATCCACCGGGCCACCGTCACCCAGGCCGACCTGCACTACGTCGGTTCCGTGACGATCGACGCCGATCTGATGGATGCCGCCGACCTGCTGCCCGGCGAGCTGGTCCATATCGTAGACATCGACAACGGCGCCCGTCTGGAGACGTATGTCATCGAGGGCGAGCGCGGCTCCGGTGTCATCGGGATCAACGGTGCCGCCGCGCACCTCGTGCACCCCGGTGACCTGGTCATCCTGATCAGCTACGCGCAGGTCGACGACGCGGAGGCCCGGGCCCTCGTGCCGCGGGTCGTGCACGTGGACGCGGACAACCGGATCGTGGAGCTCGGCTCCGACGCCTCGGCGCCGGTGCCCGGGACCCGTACGGAGCGGAGCCCGCAGGCCGTCGTCGCGGGCGGCTGAGCCGGGCGCCCGCACCCCCGGACGGGCGACGTCCGGGCCCAACGAGCGAGGGAGCGGCAGCCATGGCGGAGAACACGCCGGTGGAGATCAGGGACGACCGGGAGCGCGGCAGTCTGGTGGCCTACGAGGACGGGACGCCCGCCGGGACCATCGCGTACTTCGTCATGGAGCCCGACCCCGGCGCGCTGGTGGCCGTGCACACGGTCGTCCGTCCCGAGCACGAGGGCAAGGGCATCGCCGGGGCGCTCGTCCGGGAGTTCTACGCCCTTGCCGCCCGCGAGGGCGTGCCCGTCGTGCCGCTCTGCCCCTACGCGGCGAAGTGGGCCCAGCGCCACCCCGAGGAGGCGCCCGAGGCGTCGGCGGATCTGGTCCGGGAGGCGGAGCGGCAGCTCAGGAGTCACCGCGAGCTGTTCTGAGTGACGCCGCTCCGCCCATGTGTGGACTCGGCAGGCGCGGGCAGCCGCACCGGGAGACGGTGGAGGAGAGCTCCATCTGTCCGTTTCGTGTCGCTGTGGAGGACCGAATGACCCACCCGTACCCCGACCCCGTACCGCCCGCGCCGACGCCTCCGCCCGTGCCCGGTCCGCCCACCCCGGTGCCGAGCCCGCCCCCGGTGCCGCCGGGGCCCGCGCCCGTGCCGCCCGGTCCGGCGCCGGACCCGATCCCGCAGCCGCCCGGCCCGGAACCCGTACCGGAGCCGGAGCCCCAGCCCGCGGGGACGTGAGGGCGGGGCCGAAAGTCCGCTGGTCGGCCCTCAGGTGGTCGCCAGGGCCTCGTTCGCGCGGTCGGTGACGGCGTTCAGCACGCGTGCCGCCGTGGCCAGGTCCTCGGCGGGCAGGCCCCCGTAGAGCCGGGCGGTGAGTTCCGCGGTCCCGGTCGCGATCCCGGCCTGGAGCTCCCGGCCCGCCTCGGTGAGCCCGAGGCGGGTGCCCTCGCCAGGCAGCTCCCTGACCAGCCCGGCCGCCGCCAGTGCGGCCAGCACCGCCCCGGCCGTCGCGGCGTCGACCTTCAGCGTGCTCGTCATCCGCTCCACCAGGGCGGCACGGTCGGCCTCCCCGCCCCGGTCGGCGACCGCGTTGAGCGCCGCCGCCTCGTGGAACGTCGTGCCCTTCGTGGTCAGCAGGACTTCCAGCAGCGCCCGGGTGGCGTAGTGCGCCCGGCCGATGATCTGTCCGTTGACGTGGGTCGTCGAGCTCATGACTGCTCCTCCGTGTTCGTCGATGGGTCGAGCGATACGTCGAGGAGGCGTCGCACCTGTCCCGTGAAGTCCTCGGTGCCGGTCCCCGCGAGCCCGCCGAGCGGCTCCAGCAGGCGGTCCATGAGGTCCCGGACGACCGTGACGGCCCGGGCGGTGACGGCGTGCCCGTCGGCGGTGAGGCTCAGCTGGACCGCCCGGGTGTCGGCGGGGTCGGGTGTGCGGTCCAGCAGCCCAGCGGCCTCCAGGGTCCGGGCGAGCTTGGACACGTAGAGCGGTTCGAGCCCGGTGTGATCGGCCAGCCGCCGCTGACTGGGCCGGGCTCCGGAGTGCTGGAGGTCGTGCAGGGACCCCAGGAGCGCGAACTGCGCATGGGTCAGTCCCAGCGGTGCCAGCGCCCGGTCCACGGCCACCCGCCACTTCATGGACAGCCGCCAGACCAGGAATCCCGGTGTCGGACCGCCCGGGGCGGCTGCCCCGACGTCGTGGTTCGCTTCCTTCATGACCGACAGAGTACATAGCTGTTATGTACATGGCTACTAAATGCCGGGCCGCCCGCGATCGGCCGGACCGCCGCCCCGTACGCCGACCAGTGCGTCCGCGTGATCGAGACCGCTCTCCGCCGCGATCGAGTCCACCGACTGCGCGTCCCGTACCGTCGCGAAGGCCACCGGCCCGTCCGGCCCGACGCTCCGGAACCCGTACACCGCGCTCCGTGGCAGGCTGTTGTACGCCCACGGGGTGGAGAAGTAGTACGCCCCCGTGTCGTACAGCACGACCACATCGCCCTCGGCCAGCTCCGGGAGCTCCCTCCCGTACGCCACCACGTCCCCCGCGAAGCAGCACGGACCCGCGATGTCCTGCGCCAGCGGCGGACCGTCCTTGGGCGTGCCGTCCGGGCCGAACGCGCCGATCCGCAGCGGCCAGTCGTCGGGCATGAACACGGTACGGGTGGCGGTCTGCGCCCCGGCGTGGGTGAGCGCGATCCGGCGGCCCCCGGCGTCCTTCGTGTACTCCACCCGGGCCCCGATGAACCCGTTCTTCGCGAGCAGCGACCGGCCGAACTCGGTGACCAGCCCATAGCGCCCGGAGAAGAGGCCGGGAGCGGCCTCGGTGAGGGCCGCCACGTAGTCGGCGTAGGTGGGGCGTACCGTGTCGTCGGCGAAGTTGACCGGCAGGCCGCCGCCGATGTCCAGGCTGGTCACCTGCCGGGTCCCGAGCGTCGCGTTGATCTCGTCGGCCAGTTCGTACGTCCGGGCCACTCCGGCTGCGATCAGCTCCAACGGACAGCCCTGGGAGCCGACATGGGCGTGCAGCCGGGTCAGCCACGGGCGGTCCCGGAAGGCACGGACCACGGCCTCGCGGGCTTCCGCGTCGCGCAGCGCCACTCCGAACTTCGCGGTGTCCGTCGCCGTACTCATCGGCCCGATGGAGCCGCCGCCCACCTGCGGATTGACCCGGAGCCCGAGTACGGAGGAAGTGCCCCGGTTCCGCAGGGAGTCGATGCGGCGCAGCTCGTCGAGGCTGTCCGCGTTCACCGCCACACCGAGTGCGAGCGCCAGCCGGATCTCCTCGCGGGTCTTGGCGGGGGAGTCCAGCACGATGGAGGCCGGGGCGAATCCCGCCTCCACCGCGAGCCGCAGCTCACCCGGGCTCGCGACCTCGCAGCCCATGCCGCAGTCGGCGAGCAGCCGCAGCACCGGGATGAGCGAGCAGGCCTTGGCCGCGAACGTGTGCAGCACACCGGGCGTACGGGCGAAGGCGTCGTGCAGGGCGGCCACGGAGGCGCGCACCCCGTCCGTGTCGATGAACCCGGCGACCGGCCCGGCCTCGCTCAGCAGCCCCTGTCCGACGGCCGCCCGGACAGCGGCGTCGAACCGGGAGGACCGGGAGAAGCGGGAGGGCCGCGAGGGCCGGGAGGAAGAGGGTGGTGTCGGGCCGGAGTGCGCGGGGTGTGCCGAAGGCGTCTGCGTCCTACGGTCAGAATCCCGGATGGCTGCCCCGCTTTCCCGTGCCCCGTGTTCCATGCCCCGTCGCCCGTCGCCCGTCGCCCGTCGCCCGTCGCCCCTCGCCCCTGGTCCGTCTCCCGTCGTCCGCCCGCGCTCAGGCGATCAGGCCGACCGCGGCCTCCGGCGTCAGCATCCGGAAGGTGAACGCCTGCTGGAAGTAGAGGTGGAGGCTGGTGGCGTCGTGGTCCGCGTAGCCGATCGACAGGTCCTGGCCCAGGCAGAGTTCGAAGTCACCGCCCCGGGTGGACAGCAGCACCCCGCCCTTGACCGCGGGAGCCCAGAGGATCTCGTCGTCCACCAGGCGGCTCAGGTGGGTCTTGACCGGATACCCGTGGTCGGACGTCTCGGCGGCCTCGGTGAACGCGTCCGCGCCCAGCAGCAGCCGGTACGGTCCGTCCACTCCGGCCAGCCGCAGCCGTGTCACCGCCTGGCTGACCGCTACCGGATAGTCCCGGGCGTCGGCGGGCAGCGGCAGCGGGTCGTGCGAGGAACCGTCCCGCAGACCGGTGATCCCGGCCGAGGCGTAGCCGTCGATGATCGTCATGTCCTCGGCGAACGCACAGGTGCGCGCCGCGTCCTTGACGGGCTGCCAGTCGCTGTCGGCCGAACCGCGCTCCACGTCGTCCACGGCCTGCCGGGTCACCGTGAACGGCACCCGCCACTCGATGACCGGCATCGACGTACGAGCCCGGGCCAGTACGTCCGGCGTGGGCGGATCGATGTCGCGCAGATGGCCGTCTCCGACCGCGGCCAGCGTCGGGCCGTCCGGATCGGAGACGTCGACGACGCGGCGGCCCGCGACATGACGGCGGAACGTACGCCGGGCCTCCTCCTCGATCTCGTCCCAGGCGGCGGGCGTGACCGGTGCGAGTTCGCGGTGCAGATTGTTCATCACTGGGCGCTTTCTTGCAGGCTGCCGATGCGCAGCGAACCGTGGTCCGGCCCGGCCGCGACCGGCTCCTGCCGGACCGGTGCGGGCACCGGTTCCGGCCGGTCTGCGGAGCGGTCCGGGGAGGGCAGGGGCGGCGGGGCGTCGAGGAAACCGGCGCGGGGTGCGAAGAAGAGGGAACCGGTGACCGCCGTGGAGAAGTCGAGGATGCGGTCGTGCGTCCCGGGCGGATCACCGAGGAACATGTTGCGCAGCATCCGCTCGGTGACGTCGGGGTCGGCCGCGTACCCGATGAAGTACGTGCCGAACTCGCCCTGCCCGAAATTCCCGAACGGCATGTTCGCCCGCAGGATGTCGCGCTCGGTGCCGTCCGGATCGGTGATGGTGTTGAGCGCGAGGTGGGAGTCGGCGGGCTTCTCCTCGTCGGGGAACTCCACGTCGTCGAGCTTGGTACGGCCGATGACCCGCTCCTGCTCCTCGACGGAGAGCGCGTTCCAGGCCTTGAGGTCGTGCAGGTACTTCTGTACGACGACGTAACTGCCGCCCCCGAAGTCCGGGTCGTCCTCCACGCCGACGAGCGCCGCCGCACGGGCCTCCTCGCCCACCGGATTCTCCGTACCGTCCACGAATCCGAGCAGGTCCCGGTGGTCGAGGTAGCGGAAGCCGTGTGTCTCGTCCACGATCCGCAGGGCCCCGTCCAGCTTGTCGAGCAGCTGGGCGGCCCACTCGTAGCAGAGGTCCATCCGCTCGGCCCGGATGTGCAGCAGCACGTCTCCCGGGGTCGCCGGGGCGTGGTGAGGGCGGCCCCGCAGCTCCCGGAACGGGTGCAGCCGCGCGGGGCGCGGCCCGTCGAACAGCCGGTCCCAGGCGGTGGAGCCGAAGCCGGTCACACAGGCGAGCCCGGAGTCCGGATACCGGAAGCCGAGCGAACGCGCCACGGCCGCGAGATCCGGCAGCACGTCCCGCACGGCGCTCTCGCCGCCCGGCTCGATCGTGCCGACCAGGAAGAGCGCCGCGTTGGTCACCGGCGCCACGACGGGCTGGACGGAGACGGGATCGGGGACGGCGTCGGGCATGCGCGTACTCCACTGGACGGGGAACAGACGGGGTGAACAGGCGGAGGTGAACAGGCGGGGTGCATGGACGGCGACGAACGGTCGGCGCCGTATGGACGACGTCGAACGGACGGCACCGAACGAAGGGCACCGAACGAACGGCACCGAATGACGACGCCGATCGGTCGGCCCCCAACGAACGGCGGCGAACTGGGCTCGCAGCAACTAACCCACGTCCCGCCCCCGCCCGCACCCCGGGTGGCCCGGCCGGGGGAGAGCCCCGGGCGGCCTCAGCCGGCCACGACCTCGGACCGGTCGCCGCCCCAGAGCGTGTGGAACGACCCCTCCCGGTCCGTACGCCGGTAGGTGTGCGCCCCGAAGAAGTCCCGCTGTCCCTGGGTGAGCGCCGCGGGCAGCCGCTCCGCGCGCAACCCGTCGTAGTACGCCAGCGCGGCGGCGAACCCCGGCGTCGGCACGCCCTGGCGCACCGCCTCGGCGACCACCGACCGCCAGTCGTCCTGCGCCGCGCCGATCTCCCGGCCGAACTCCTCGTCTGACAGCAGGCTCACCAGGTCGGGCCGGGTGTCGTAGGCCGCCCTGATGCGGTCCAGGAACGCCGCCCGGATGATGCAGCCCGCCCGCCAGATCGCCGCCACCGCACCGGGGTCGATGGCCCAGTCGTACGCCTCGCTGCCCGCCCGGATCTGGTGGAAGCCCTGCGTGTACGAGACGATCTTGGAGGCGTACAGGGCCTGCTCGACCCGGTCCGCGAACGCCGCGGCCTCCGCCCCCTTGAGCGGCTCTGGCGCGGGCCCCGGCAGACCTCGGGCGGCCTCCCGCAGATCGGCGTGGCCGGACAGCGACCGGGCGAAGACCGCCTCGGCGATCCCGGAGACCGGAACACCGAGGTCGAGCGCGATCTGTACGGTCCAGCGCCCGGTCCCCTTCTGCTCGGCCCGGTCCTGCACGATGTCGACGAAGGGCGCGCCGGTCGCCGCGTCGGTGTGGGCGAGGACCTCCGCCGTGATCTCGATGAGGTACGAGTCGAGCCGCCCGGTGTTCCAGGTGCGGAAGACATCGGCGATCTGGGCGGGGGAGTAGCCGCCCACCGAGCGCAGCAGGTCGTAGGCTTCGGCGATCAGCTGCATGTCGGCGTACTCGATGCCGTTGTGGACCATCTTCACGAAGTGCCCGGCGCCGTCGGGGCCGATGTGCGTGGTGCACGGTGTGCCGTCCTTCGCCCGCGCGGCGATCTTCTCCAGCAGGGGTTCCAGCGATGCGTAGGACTCCGCCGAGCCGCCCGGCATGATGCTGGGCCCGTTGAGCGCGCCCTCCTCGCCCCCGGAGATCCCCGCCCCCACGAAGTGGATGCCGAGCTCGCGCAGCTCCCGTTCACGGCGCCGGGTGTCCTCGAAGTGGGCGTTCCCGCCGTCGATGATGACGTCGCCCTCCTCCAGCAGCGGCGCGAACTCCCCGATCACCGCGTCGGTGGGCTGACCGGCCTTCACCATGATCACCAGCCGCCGGGGCCGCTCCAGGGCGGCGACGAACTCCTCGGGGGTGTGCGCGGCGACGAAGGTGCCCTCGTCGCCGAACTCCTCGACCAGGGCGTCGGTCCGGGAAGCCGTGCGGTTGTGCACGGCGACGGTGAAACCGTTGCGCGCGAAGTTCCGGGCGAGGTTGCGGCCCATGACCGCGAGTCCGGTGACGCCGATCCGGGCGGTGCCGCTCATCTTTGTGCTCCTGGGGGATCAGGGGTGTGTGCGGTGCTGCGGTACGAGGCACGCGGTGGGCAAGCCGCACACACGGTGTGTGCTGTGCGTTCGCCCAGGGGGGTACGGAGCGGGGGACGGCGGCGTTCAGGGTGCGGAGCCCGGGGGTGTGCTCAGGGCGAGGGCGAGGCGGGCGTACCACTGGGGTCGGGCAGCGCGCCGCCGTCGATGAGCGGGTCCTCCTCCGCCGGGTCGGGGATGACGTGCATGGCCGCTTCCTCGGCGGAGGCCGCCGCGCCGTCGATGCCCACATCGCTGGCGGTGAGGGTGGCCGGAACACTCCCGTCGGCCTGCTGGGTCAGCCGCCCGGCACGTACGACGCCCACCTCGCCGTCCCAGAGCTCGCCGTCCCCGCCCACCAGATCGCCCACGCCGTCGCCCGGATATCCGTCGGGCTCGGGCAGCTCACGGGTCAGCCGGGCCTCCAGGGACTCGCCCGTGAGGCCTTCGGCCGCGGTGGTGCCGCGGCCCTCGACCGCCCACGGTCGGTCCGGCGGCGAATACCCCTCGTCGAGGGGGTCACCGGTGCCGGAAGGATCCATGAGCGTGTCCTCGGCGCCGAGCTGCTCATCGGGGTCGGAAGCCTCCAGCTGTTCCTGGGGCTGGTAGACGTCGTCCCCCCAGTCGGTGTCGCTCATGGTGCGTCCTTTCCTCGGGAGAACCACTGTCCCCTGTACGCAATTCCACTCCGGTCCTGCTCCGGCCGCAAAGGGAAGATCGGAATCCGGCGGGTGGCGAGAGCGCCGGGAACGGGTCCGTCCGCAGGTCGCGGACGTGCGCGGCCGCTCTGCTGCCGGTTCACGGACTGTTCAGCGGCAGAGCAGAGCAGGGCGGGGCAGGGCAGAGCACACCAGGGCAAGGCAGAGCTGGGCGGGGCCGGGCAGAGGAGGCCGGGGCGTTCCGGGCCACCGGGCCGCTCGCCTCGTGCCGGGCCGGGCCGGGCCGTGCCGTGCCGCAGGAGCGTGGGGCGATCGGGAGCCGGGCCGGGGGGCTTCCCACCGCACGTACACTCGGCGCATGGGACGTAGCGCAGAGCCGATGAAGTGCTGCCCGCACCGGGCCGCTTCCGCGCTGCCCCCGGCCGTCGCCCGCGCGGCCGCGCCACTGGCGCCCCCCGACGCGGCGCCCGGGACGGGGCGTACGGCACTGCACGGCCACGGCTAGCGATCTTCGCAGCGATTCCGGTCGGCGGCTACCGCTGACATCCGGCCGTATCTGGCCGTATCCGGCCGCGTCCGGCGTTCGCGGACCACGGCACCTCCGCCCCGGTCCTCCGCCCCACCACGCACCCGAACACCACCGCCTCCGGCCCGCCGAGCACCGGAGACACCGCCGCACCGGCACGCGCCGGACGCGAGATCCAACCATCGGCTCCACAGCATCACGCGGCCCACGGCGCACCCGCCCGGGCCGCTTCCCGGCGACGGCCGCACGACCGGGGCCGCGCCGCACTCGAAGGGATCATCGTGAAGCTGAGCGACCTACTGGCCGGGCAGGACCACCATGTGCTCCGGGGAACCCCGGAGCGCACGGACGTCACCGCCGGAACGACGTTCGACGTGGACCGGGTCACCCCCGGCTCCCTCTACGTCGCGGTACCCGGCCATGCCGCCGGCGGCCCCGAGGCCGTCGCCCCGGCGGTCGCACGCGGCGCGGTCGCCGTCCTGGTCGACGAAGAGGCACCACCCCTTCCCGCGGCCGTGGGCGACGCGTGCGCCGTACGTGTCCCCGACGTCCGCCGGGCCGCGGCGGTCGTCGCCTCCCGCTACCACGGGGAACCGGGCCGGGCGATGGACCTCATCGCCATCACCGGGACGAACGGCAAGACGTCCGTCTCGTACATGACCGAGTCGGTGCTCCGCCTCGCCGAGGGCGCACGGGTCGGCGTGATCGGAACCGCGGGGAGCCGTATCGGGGACGAGCCCATCCCGATGCCGCCCTCGGTGCTCACCACTCCGGAATCGCCCGATCTCCAGTACCTGCTGGGGTACATGCGCGACCGGGCCGCCGGCAGCGTCGTCCTGGAGGCCACGTCGATGGGCCTGTTGACGCACCGTCTGGACCGTACGTTCATCGATGTCGGCGTCTTCACCAACCTGACCCAGGACCACCTCGACGACCACGGCACCATGGAGAACTACCGGGACGCCAAACTCCGCCTCTTCCAGGGCCTGTGCCGCCGCGCCGTGATCAACGCCGATGACCCGGTGGGCGCCGGGATCCGTGACCTGATGCCCGACGCGGTGACCACGTACGCGCTGGACGGCGATGCCGACTACCGTGCGAGCGACCTCGCCGTGGACGCTTCGGGCACCCGGTTCACCCTGCACCACGACGGCCGCAAGTACCCGGCGGCGATCCCCTCGCCCGGGCGGTTCTCGGTCTCCAACGCGCTGGCGACGCTGGCCGCGTGCCACCTCCTGGGCCACGGCCTGACCGGGCTGGTGGACGCCCTGGAGCGGATGCCGCAGATCCCCGGCCGCTTCGAACGGCTCCGCACCCCTGAGGGCACCTCGGTGATCGTGGACTACGCCCACTCGCCGGACTCGCTCAGCAAGGTCCTCACCACGATCCGGGGCTTCGCCCGGGGCCGGGTGATCACCGTCTTCGGCTGCGGCGGCGACCGCGACACCACCAAGCGCGCCGAGATGGGCACCATCGCGGGCACCCACTCCGACCTGTGCGTCCTCACCTCGGACAACCCGCGCTACGAGGCCCCCGAGGAGATCCTCGACCAGATCGCGCCGGGCATCGCGTCGACCGGAACGCCGTACGAGCGGCACACCGACCGCCGCCAGGCCATCGCAGCCGCTCTGGCGGAGGCGGGCCCGGACGACATCGTGCTCATCGCGGGCAAGGGCAGCGAACCGCACCAGAGCGTCGAGGGCGTGCTGCTGCCGTTCAGCGACATGGCCACCGTGCGCGAGTTGACCGGAGGATAGCCGGGGCGGGGAGCGGCCCGGGCACCCTGCCGGACCCGCCCCGCTGTACGGAGCAGCGCCCCGCACCTCCCGTACCGCCGGGCGATTCACACCACCGATGCGTCAATCGCGACGATCAAGGTGTTGGTGCGGCAGCCGGGTGACCTGGGAAGCTGGCCCGGCCGGGCCCGAACGCCGGGTCGGCGGGCGGAACGACAGGGGGCTGCACGGGTGGACGTCTTCGCGACGGAGGCAGGGCGGGTACGGGGAGGGCGGGCCGCCCGGGACCGGGGGGTCGTGGCCGTACGCGGCCTTCCGTACGCGGCCCCGCCGTTCGGCGCACTCCGGTTCCGGGAACCGCGTCCGCCGGAGCCCTGGGACGGGGTACGCGACTGCACCGCGTTCGGGCCTGTGGCCCCCCAGTCGGCCGAGCTGCCCGGCGCACCGGTCTGGTCGCCCGGTGACGAGGACATCCTCACGCTGAACATCTGGACGCCCGCCGACGGCCCCGGGGACCTCCCCGTGCTGGTCTGGATCCACGGCGGTGCGTACGTCTTCGGCTCCTCTGCCCAGCCCGACTTCGACGGCACCGCACTCGCGGCCCGGGGGCTCGTCGTCGTCACCCTCAACAGCCGTCTCGGCTTCGAGGGGTTCGGCCACGTCCCCTCCGCCGAGGGCAGCGCACCCTTCCCCGACAACCGGGGACTGCTCGACCAGATCGCCGCCCTGGAATGGGTGCGCGACAACATCGCCGCGTTCGGCGGCTCGCCCGAGCGGGTCACGGTGGCCGGGCAGTCCTCGGGCGCCACGTCGGCGGCCTGCCTGGCGGTGGCGGACCGGGCGCGCGGCCTGTTCCGCCGCGCCGTCCTGCACAGCGCCGTCAACGCCTGCGCGTCGGTGGAGCAGGCGGCCCGCACCACCGCCGAGGTCGCTGCTGCGGCGGGGGTCCCCGCCACCGCCGCCGGACTGCTCGCCGCCCTGCCGCGGACCCTGGTCGCCGCATCGGACCGGGTCGTCGACCGCTACCGGCAGGACCCCGGCTCGGGGCAGCGCCACTACGACCCCGCGATCTACGGCCCGGTCACCGACGGCGTCCTGCTCACCGCCGACCCGCTGGAGGCACTGGCGGCAGGGGCGGGCGGCGAGGTGGAGCTGCTGGTCTGCCACACCACAGAGGAGTACTGGCTCCTGGACGCGGTCGGCAGTAGCGCGAAGGTCGCCACGGAAGGCCGACTGGCCGTTTTCGCCGCCGACTTCGGGCTCCCGTCGTCGCTGGTCGAGGGCTACCGCGACCGCCTGCCGGATGCCCCCGTGCTGGACGTCTATCTGTCCCTCTACTCCGACCTGCTGTTCGCCGAGTACAGCACCCGCCTCGCCGAGGCCCACGCCCAGGCGGGCGGCCGGGCCCACCTCGCCCGCTTCGACCGCCGCCGGGGCGGCCGGGGCCAACGCGTCCGCGCCTGGCACTGCGCGGACATCCCGTTCGCCTTCGGCAACCTTCACGAGGAGAGCGTCCACTTCCTCCTCGGCGGCCCGCCCGGCGAGGCCGACGAGGGGCTGTCACGGCGCATGATGCGTGCGTGGTCGTCCTTCGCCACCCACGGCGACCCGGGTTGGAACCCCCTGGCCACGGGTGTGGAGTTGGGAGCGGGAGCCGGGGCGGCGGTACAGGTGTGGTGTACGGCGGAGGAGGGGGCGGCGGGCTCGTCGGGCACGGCGGGCGATGGTTTCCGTGACCTGTGGCGTGCGGCCGGTCTCCCCCTGCTCGCACCTTAGGGGGTGCCCCACGGACCCGCCGGTCGCTCAGCCCTGACCAGCCACGATGTGCTGCGCAGCCGGATCGTTCCGTCCGCCGCCCCGTAGGCGCGCAGATGGTCCGCCAGGGTCCGGCGGGCGGCGTCCCGCGCCGTGGAGTGGGCCTGCCCCATCAGATGGCGGCCGGGACCCGTCGCCAGCAAGAACTCCGCCGCGTCCTCCGCGTCCTGCCCCCATGTCCCGTACGCCTGAGCCTGGGTGATGGTGATCGCGGTGAATCCGGCTGCTGTGAGGATGTCGCGGACGCGGTCCGGGGCGGCCAACGAGAACATGCCGGGCAGTCCCGGTCGCCCGAAGTCGCCCAGGGGCAGGAAGTCGCGCAGTGACTCCATCGCCGTCACCCACTCGTTGAGCGTGGCATCGGCCGGGCAGACGAACGCCAGGCGCCCGCCCGGCCGCAGTGCCCGGGCGACATTGGCGAAGGCCGCCACGGGGTCGGCGTAGAACATCACCCCGAAACGGCTGATCGCCGCGTCGAACGTGTCTGCCTCAAAAGGGTGTGCCTGCGCGTCGCCCTGCGCGAAGGAGACGTTGGTGAAGCCTTCCCGCTCGGCGCGGGACCGAGCCTCGGCCAGCATCGGGCCGGAGAGATCGAGGCCCAGCGCATGCCCCTGGGGCGCCCGGAGCGCGGCGAGGCGCGTGGTCTGCCCGGAGCCGCAGCCGAGATCGAGGGCGCGGTGGTCCCCGGTGATGCCCGCGGCGTCGAGGAGCCGCTCGTTGAAGCCCTCGTTCACGGCGTTCCAGCGGTCCTGATTGCGGGCCCAGTGGGCGCCCTCGGGGCCGTTCCAGGCCTGCGCCTGCTGAGTGTTGACGATGACTGACACGGGTGGCCTCCAGTGGTGGGCGACTGAGAATGGGCGTGTGCCCAAACAGTATGGGCAGACGCCCAAACTGGCAATCGCCGCTACGATCAAGGGGATGCGCTCCTTGAGGGCGGCCCAGGGCAACCAGGGCAACCAGGGCGACCAGGATGACCCAGGACGGAAGGGAAGAGGGGGCCATGTCTCCGCGCGGAGTGGCGACACCGGACGTACGCGAGAGGCTGTTCGCGGCCGCCGAGCGCGTCGTGGAAAGGGGCGGGCCCGGCGCGCTCACCAGCCGGTCCGTCACGGCCGAGGCGGGCTGCGCCAAGGGGCTGCTGCACGCGCACTTCGCGGGGCTCGACGAGTTCGTGGCCGAGCTCTGCCTCGACCGGTTCGCGCGGACGGCGGCGAAGGCGCGGGAACTGTCCGGGCTGGCCGGCCAGAGTACGGTGGCCCGCAACCTTGAGGCCGTCACCTTCGCGCTGTTCGAATCCGGCGGTGCCGCCATTTCGGGTCTGGCCGTGACTCGCCCAGCCGCCGCGCTGCGCATCCGCGAGGCCCTGGCGGCAGGGGCCCCCGGATTCGCGGCGATCCAGGATGCCATCACCGGCTATCTGGAGGCCGAGCGGGGGCTCGGCCGGGTGGCGGAGACCGTCGATCCACCCACCGTGGCCCTCGCTGTCGTCGGCACCGCCCACCACCTCCTGATGACCGGCTGGCCGGGCGCACCCGACCCGCGCGCCGCCATGACGCGCCTGGTGTCCGCGCTGGTGGAGGCGCAGGTGCGGTGACCCCCGGGGTTGTCGACGTGGTCGACCCGGAGCAGCCGTCGGCAGGCGCGAGCGGGCGTAAAGTCGGTGCGGTGTTCGCCGCCCCTGCTCCCGTGCCCGATCCTTCCACCCCCGCTCCAGCATCTGTCCCTGTCCCTGCTCCCGAGCGTGCACTCACGCTGCGACCGGCGACCCGAGCCGATCTGCCTGCTGTGCTCGCCCTGCTCGCTGACGAGGAGAAGACGGTGGACCCGGCCTCCGTCGTGGTCGGGGAGGTGTACGAGCGCGCCTTCGCGGCGATCGCCGCCGACCCGCGCAACGAACTGCTGGTCCTGGTCGACGACACCGTGGTGGGCTGCCTCCAGGTGACCTACATCCCCGGGCTCGGCAAAGGCGGAGCCGAGCGGGCCCTGATCGAGGCGGTGAGAATCCGCGCGGACCGGCGCGGCGGCGGACTCGGCCGCGCTCTGATGGAACGCGCGGTCGCACGGGCCCGCGCGCGGGGCTGCGCGCTGGTGCAGCTGACCAGCAACAAGCAGCGCGCGGACGCGCACCGCTTCTACGACTCGCTGGGCTTCGCGCGCAGCCATGAGGGCTTCAAGCTCCTCCTGTAGACCCAACGCCGGTCAGTTGAGGGCGGGGCCGGGGGCGGGAAGGCCGTACTCCCCCGTGCGGGGGAGGTGGATCATCACGCGGTACGACGTGCCGGGCCCGGTGGTGCGAGAGGTTCGGGTCGTGACGACAGATCCCGCCCCGCCCGAATCCCGCATTCCGCCGCCGGCCCGGCTGCCGGCCCCGCCACCCCCGCGCTGGGCGGTGCGCGCCGCCCATGTCGCGGCCTGGTCGACCGTCCCCTCCGGGGTGTGGCGCGTCGCGCTCGTGCTCGGGGTGCCGGTCGGGGTGATGGAGCGCGAGGAGATCCTCGCCGCGTTCCCCGGCAACTCCCCACTGATCGCCCTGGCTTACGTGCTGCTGATCGGTGCGGTCGCCGAGGCCGCCTCGTACCTCACGCTGGGCCTGGTACGGCCCTGGGGGGAGGTGGTGCCGCGCTGGATTCCGTTCCTCGGAGGACGCCCGGTCGAGCGCAGGCTCGCGGTCCTCGCCGCTTCGCTGGGAGCCCTCGCGGTCACCGTCCTGTGGTGGGTCCTCTTCTTCGGCGGACTGCTGACCTCCCCCAGCCCGGACCCCGGTATCTCGGCCGGTGAAGTCCTCTTCGTCGCCGCCTACGCCCCACTCCTGCTGTGGGGCCCGCTCCTGGCGGCGGTGACCTGGTCGTACCACCGAAGGCGCACGGCTCGTGCGAGGTTGTGATCGAACTCGGGTTCCATCCTTGTGTGTGGGGGCGATGGAACCTGCTGGGACACTGGGTTGACATACAGTCAATTCCCCCACGAACACGGGTAGTTCATCGGGCCGTACCTGCCGACAGGGCAGAGGCGGACCTGACCGGTAAAGCCCGTCTCGCCGCAGATCGTCGGTGCCGTCAGCTCCCCTGGCCCTGACTGCGGGCCATGCTGCCGACAGCCCGCAGTTCGTACCCGTGCTTGAGAAGGTGTGCATCCGTCTGCTTGTCGGCCGCCTGACTGATCAGCACCTCACACAACACCTAGTAGTGCTTGGTCATGTGTCGTTTGTGATGGCGTGTCTTCTTGAATGGTCGTGTCGTTGATCGTGTGTGCTGAGTGGGGAGTTGGCTGCGGTCCGGTGTGATCTGGAGGACTTCGCGGCGGAGATGTTCGAGCCGTTCGCGCGGGCGGATCAGCGGCGGTGGGGCGGGGTCTATCTGCGGGGCCTGCTGCTGGACGGCGGGCGCAAGTCGGTGGAGCCGATGGCCGCCCGTCTGGGCGAGGAGGGGAACCGGCAGGCGCTGGCCCACTTCGTCACCTCCAGCCCGTGGGATGCGGCGCATGTGCGGGCCCGGCTGGCCTGGCGCATGCAGCCGGTCATCAAACCCACCGCGCTGGTCATCGATGACACCGGCTTCCTCAAGGACGGGGACGCCTCGGCGTGCGTGACCCGGCAGTACACCGGTACCGCGGGCAAGGTCACCAACTGCCAGGCCGGAGTCTCGCTCCACCTGGCCTCCAACGGCGCCTCGGCGGCGGTGAACTGGCGTCTGTTCCTGCCCGGGAGCTGGGATCCCTCCTCGCCCAAGGCCGATCCGGCCAAGGTGGCCCGCCGCGACAAGTGCGCCATCCCTGCCCAGGTGGGCCATGTCGAGAAGTGGCAGCTGGCCCTCGACATGATCGACGAGACGCGGTCCTGGGGCATCGAAGTACCCCAGGTCATCGCCGACGGCGGCTACGGGGACACCGCCGCCTTCCGGCTCGGCCTGGAGACACGCGGTCTTGACTACGTGGTGGGGATCTCGACCACGACCACCGCGCAACCCGAGGACGCTCAGCCGTGCGTCCCGGCCTACTCCGGCCGTGGCCCACGGCCGGTTCCTGCCTACCCCGAGTCGGCACAGCGGGTGAAGGACCTGGTCATCGCGGCCGGCAAATCTTCCGCACGGCCGGTGCAGTGGAGGGAGGGATCACGGCCGGGCAGCGGCCGCAGCGGGGTGAAACGCATGTACTCCCGCTTCGTTGCGCTGCGGATCAGGCCCGCCGGGCGCGAGATCCGCCAGGCCACGACCACCGCCGACCTTCCGGTCCGCTGGCTGCTGGCGGAGTGGCCCGCCGACAGGGACGAGCCCGTGCAGTTCTGGCTCTCCAACCTGCCCGAGACCACCCCGTTGCCCGTCCTCGTGCGCACCGCGAAACTCCGCTGGGGCATCGAGAACGACTACCGCGAGATGAAACAGGCCCTCGGCCTGGCCCACTTCGAAGGCCGGACCTGGCCAGGCTGGCACCACCACGTCACCCTCGTCTCAGTCGCCCACGCCTTCTGCACCCTGCAGTGACTGAACAGATCCCCAAAAGAGACGGCGCCGACCTGAGCCTCTACCAAGTCGTCCGCGAGCTGCAGATACTCCTCGCGACCTGGACCGGCGCCTGCCCCACCTGTCACCGCAACATACCCGACCCCACACCAACATGACCAAGCACTACTAGGTAGTGGAGTACAGATGTCACGTGCTGTCAGCGAGCTGCCAGCCTGGTCGCGCTGCTCCGGCGGTGGCGGGTGTCGAGGTACACGGACGCGATGCCCGTCAGCGCGAAGACCTTCGACAGCGTATCGGTGACGCTCTCGGCGAGCTGCATAGCCCGCTCGGGTGCGTTCGCGGCGACTACCGGAGCGACGTCCGCCAGCGCCGCCTCCTCCACGAAGCGGTCACCTATGACGGCGATGATTTCCAGGGCCCGGTCAGGGTCAGCGGCCGCGACGGCTTGGGCGGTAGCCACCAGTCCTTCCGCTCGCCACGCGCGGTCGGAGATGCCTCGGGCGATGTGCAGGGCCCGCCGCGGGTCGGTGGCCGCGACCACTCGAGCGACGCCGGCCTGGGCTGGCGCATAAGGCTGCTGACCGGCAAACGGGGCGATTAGGCGCAGGGCCTCGTCGGGGTCGATGATTGCGAGGGCCTCCGCGACAATGGGCGCCGTCCAGGGAGCGTATTGGTCGGGAAGCAGACGGAAGGCCCTGCCGGGGTCTGTGGCCGCGACCTCGCGGGCGATCCCGGCCAGGGTGTCCGTGCGAAAACGCTCGTCGGTAATGCGGGCGGCGATCTCTTCGGCCCGGTCAGGCGCGAACGCGGCGACCGCCCGCGCGATCTCGCTCAAGGCGGCTGCGTTCCGACGAGGCGGGGGGCCGTCGAGGACGTAGGTGTCGAGGACGTACTCCCCGTTTCTTGGGTCGCGCAGCCCGTGATTCCTCACGATCTGGGCCAGCGCCGTGGTCCGGTAAGGCTCCATGCCGTTGATCAGCATGTCGATGGCGCGGAAGATGTCGGCGGCGGCGACGACCACGGCGATATCCGCCAGGACGGACTGCCGACGGTCCTCGTCTGACATGGTTGCGGCGATGGCCAGGGCCTGTTCCTCGGCCACGGCCGCGACGACCGGCGCGATCTGTGACAAGCAGATGCGTCGGAGCTGCTTGCTTTTTGCTCCCGACGTGTCGCGCAGCGCCTTCTCGATGAGGAGGGCGGCCCGGTCCTCGGCGCTGACGCTCTCGCTCGGCAGCCCGGGCGAGGGTCTCCCGACGGCCCCTGACCGACCGGTGACGGCCGCGTTCACCAGCACTGGAAGGGTTTCGTGCACAAGAAACTGACGAGCCGTGGATCCTTGCCGGTTGCGCACCAGGCCCAGCAGCTCGGCAGTGCCGGTGCCCTGCTGTTGTGGCACCGGCAGGCCCTCGGCCGTCAGCCGGGCAAGCAGGTGCCGGTAGATGTCGTTCATCGTCAGCATCTGGCTGGCCCTGGCGCTGCCGTCTTGAAACAGTCGGAGCAGTCGCTCGGTGAACGCGGTGTGCCGTTCACCATCCAGTGCCAACGCCACCCGGTTCTCGGTGGCGGCGGTCAGCGTGTAAGTGCCGGATATCTCCAGCGCAGTGAGCAGTGACTGCTCTTCACTGGCCAGCGGTCGACCGATGGCGCGTCCGCTGAAACAGCTGTCCAGAATGAGGACCCGGTTGTCCGCGCGGCTGTCGAGGAAGGTCTCGCGGACCACGTTGAATGTGAGCGCGGAGTATGCCAACTGGTCGGGGCGCGTCGCCGCAAGGCTCAGATAGAGGTTTCCGCGACGATCGATCAGTCCATGCCCGCTGTAGTAGACCAGGAGCAAATCGCTGGCCTGCTTGGCAGCGGTCGTGAGGATTTCACCGATCTGCGCGAGGTCGGCGTCCTCGGGCGCGGCACGGCAGTGCGTCTCAGCGAACCCGCCGAGTTCCGGGTCGGTGAACGCCGCTGCGAGGTCGGCCACGTTGTGGGCGACGACGGGTAGGTCCGGCAGGTGCTCGTCTTTATAGCGTGGGGTGCCGATCAGAACGATCCGCGACTGTGCGGGATCGACGGCGCGGAACGCCGGCCGGTTCACGCGTCACCGGCTGGTTCCTGCTCCTCGGAGACGACGAGCACCTGGCGCAGCAGCAACTCGACGTCCTCGACCCGCTGGGCTTCCAGCTCCACGCTCCGTCCGTCCGGCGTAGAGACCGAGATGCGCACGTCACTACCGCGAGGCCGCGTCAGGAACGCGTGCAACGATCCTGCCAGCACGCTGATCACGCCGCCGCTGCCAATCGCGGTAATCAGCACGTCGAATGACGCCCCCAGATCGTTCGGACCCGGCTGCACCGCCCGGGGCGTGACGCGGCCACGCAGCTCCGGTTCGCCGTTCAGCCACTCGTCGAGATCCTGCAGTTCGCGGACCGGGTTCCCGCCCCGTACCGAAAGCCACGCTTCCACTGTCCCTCCTTGGCTGGATGCCCAAAAGTGTAGGCGCAAAGGGCGGTCTGAGCAGGGCCCTTTGATCAACTTGCCCTGGTTCTGGGAGCGGCGTCGGGCTGGATATCAACGAAGGTGTTGTCCGAGCCTTTGAGTTCGCCGATCGGCGTGAACAACGCGTCCTCAGACGGGTCCTCAATGCGGTCGCCGCTCTCACCCTCGGCCCGGTAGTGAGGCGGCCATCGGCTCCACCGACTTGCGCCCACCGTCCAGCAGCAGACCCCGCAGATAGACCCCACCCCACCGCCGCTGATCCACCCGCGCGAACGGCTCGAACATCTCCGCCGCGAAGTCCTCCACATCACACCGGACCGCAGCCAACTCCTCGCTCAGCACACACGGTCAACGACACGACCGATCAAGAAGACACGCCATCGCAGATCGCACATGACCAAGCACTACTAGGGGGTGCCCGGCGGCAGCCGCAGTGCGCCCGTGCCCTCGCGCACATCGTGCACGATGCGGCCCTTCCCCACCGGATTGCCGTGTTCGTCCGTGGTCACCAGCACCGCGTCGTCGCTGTTGACGCACCGCCCGCGCGCGTCCGGCTCGGGGCAGAACAGTACGTAGCCGGTCTGCCGGTCGACCCGGCCCGGTTGGAGCCGCCAGATCCACTGGTAGTCGGCCATGACCACCCGGGGGTAGGCGGCGCGCAGTTGCTCCTTCACCGCGTTCTGGACGGTGTCGCCGAACTTCTGCCGCTCCCGGAACGGGCGGACGATCCGGGCGTTGCCCGTCGTGTCGACCCGGCCCGCCTCGATGTCGTAACTGACAGAGAAATAGGTGTGCTTGGTGAGCGAGGCCAAGAGCTCCGACCGGGTCAGCCGCAGAACCGTCGGCCACGAGTCCTTGCCCTTCTCGCGTCGTTCGGCGACCTCGGGGGAGACCACCTGGACGAACGACGCCTTCGCCCTGCCGAGTTCGCTGTCGGCCCCGCTCGCGGTGACCCAGCGCTGGACGCAGTCCCCGATCTCCCGGAGCCGCTTCGCGACGGTGGCGTTCGTCAGCTCGGCGACCACGTGGGGCGGGGTGCCGGTCGGGCCCAGGGCGATGACCTCGTAACCGCACGCGTCGAACGCGCTCTTGAGCGTGCGGTACTCCTCGGCCTGCGTGCGCCCGCGCCGCACCGCGTCCGTCAGGACCTCCGCGCACCCCTTGCGGTCGCAGGTGCCCGCGTCCGCGTCGATCCGGAGCCGAACCACGGCGTCCCGGTCGTCGGTCACCGCGAACGACACCTCGGAACCGCCCGCACCAGGGAAGAGCGTGCGCGCCCCGATCGCCTTGAGCTGCCCGGGAAAGTGCTTCTCGGCCAGCTTCTCCGCCTCGCGGCGGTCGTCCTCGGTGCTGACCACCCCGCACGCGCCGAGCAGGACGACCAGCGAACCCGCGAGCCCGCCGGTGAGTGCGGCTCGCCGCGTTCCGCGGTGCGATCCGGCCATGGTCTGCTCCTCGGGCTGGCCCTGTCCGGTGTTCCTGTGACAGTAGGACCAGTGTCGGCGTGCCGGATGAGTACGCCTACTCAACCCCGGTGCGCAGACTGCCTCGTACTCCTCCGGGACGCCTGCCGTCATTGGCATGGACCTGACTGTGGAACTCCGCTACAGTCCGGGAACGGCATATCTGAGAGCGCTCTCAAGGCGCGATCGGATCGCGCTCCCGGACGCCTCCCGTTTCACCCCCACGTCGTTGGAACAACAGGAAGGGTCACTCCCTTGAGACACGCAACCGTGCTGCGGACCGGTCTGTCCGCACTCCTGCTCCTCGGTGCCTGGACCGCCGCGGGCCCGTCGACCGCCTCCGCCGCCCCCGTCGACTCCGCCAACCCGCCCGCCTCCGCGGCCCTGCTGTCGGCGATGCAGCGCGACCTCGGCCTCACGGAGGCGCAGGCCCGTACGAGGCTCGCCGACGAGAAGGCCGCCACCGCCCTGGAGTCGAAGGCGCAGCGGGCTGCGGGCTCCGCCTTCGGCGGCTCCTGGCTCGACGCGAAGACCGGTCGGCTGACCATCGCCGTCACCGACGCCGAGAAGGCCGAAGCCGTACGGGCGACCGGTGCCGACGCCCGGCTCGTCGAGCACTCGGCCAAGCGGCTCGACGCGGCGAAGGCGCGCATCGACGCCTTGAAGACCCCCTCCGGTGTGAGCAGCTGGCACGTCGACCCGGCGGCCAGTCGCGTCGTCGTGAACGTCGTCGCCGCCGAACGGACTGACAACGATGTCCGCACCTTTGTCGCCAAGGCCCGCAAGGCCGGGCCGGTAACCGTCAGGACGACCGCCGAGGCCCCGCAGACCTTCGCCGCCGGAACGGTCGGAGGCGACCCGTACTACACCGGCAACGTCCGCTGCTCCATAGGCTTCTCCGTGCACGGCGGCTTCGTCACCGCCGGGCACTGCGGGGGCGTCGGCCAGCAGGTCCGCGGCTGGGACAACTCGTACATCGGCAACTTCCAGGGCTCGTCCTTCCCCGGCAACGACTACGCCTGGGTGAACGTCGGCAGCGGCTGGTGGACCGTCCCCGTCGTCCTCGGCTGGGGGACCGTCCCCGACCAGCTCGTCCGCGGCTCGAACGAGGCCCCCGTCGGCGCCTCGATCTGCCGTTCCGGCTCCACCACGCGCTGGCACTGCGGCCGGATCCTGGCCAAGAACGAGACCGTCAACTACAGCCAGGGCGCGGTGCATCAGATGACCAAGACGAGCGTCTGCGCCCAGGGCGGCGACTCCGGCGGCTCGTTCATCAGCGGAGACCAGGCCCAGGGCGTCACCTCCGGCGGCTGGGGCAACTGCACCAGCGGCGGCGAGACCTGGTACCAGCCCATCAACGAGATCCTCAACCGGTACGGGCTGACGCTGCACACCGCGTGATTCGGGGGAGCCGTGCCGCCGCCCTCCCGGCGGTGCGGCTTTCGCCGACGCGCCCGAGACCGTACGTGAGCGGTCCCGCCGGCGGGCGGGACCGCTTCCGTGCGCAGGGCGATGCTCACGGTGGAAGCCGGTCATGCCTGTCAACGCCCGTCACGCCCGTCACGCCCGTCACGCCGGTCGAGGCCGGTCGAGGCCCGACGGGTCACGTCAAGGCCTGTCGCCCCAACGCCTCTTGCCCCGGGGGAGAGCTCTCACGGGCTTTCCGTATGCCGTCCGCGCTCGCCCTATGTATCCTAGGTAAGTGCCTAGAGGGTCTAGGAAGTAGTGGGTGGAGGCATCGATGGCTCGCGCAGGGCTCACGGCCGACCGTGTGGTGGCGGCCGCCGCCGATCTGGCTGACTCCATCGGGTTCGACAAGGTCACGGTCACGGCACTGGCGCGGGGCTTCGGGGTCAAGGACGCCAGCCTCTACTCGCATGTGTCGGGCCTTCAGGACCTGCGCACCCGGGTCGCGCTGCTGGCCGCCGGAGAGTTCGCCGACCGGCTGAGCGAGGCGGTGGCCGGGCGCGCGGGTCGCGACGCGCTCGTCGGATTCGCGCACGCGTACCGGGCGTTCGCGCTGGAGCACCCCGGGCGGTATCAGGCGACCCAGATGAAGATCGACCCCGCCGTCGCCCAGGAGTCCAGCGCCTTCCGCCGGACGGTCGAGACCATCTACGCCATGATGCGCGCCTACCGGCTGACCGAGCCCGATCTCACCGACGCCGTGCGGATGCTGCGCAGCACCCTGCACGGCTTCAGCGACTTGGAGGCGGACGGTGCGTTCCGGGCCGACCGTGACGTCGAGGCGTCTTGGGAGCGGACATTGGACGCGTTGGACCTGGTGCTGAAGAACTGGCCCGCAGGGCCGCAAGGCGATTCGAAGAAGGGGGACGGCAATGAGGACAGGCATGCCGACGAGTAACGGAACCGCAGACCGAACCACAGACCGAGCCACAGACCGAACCGCTGTGCGTACCGGACGGCTGGATGTGCCCGGTGCGACGCTGCACTACGAGGTGCGCGGCTGCGGGCCGCTGTTGGTGATGATGCCGGGCGGAAGCGCCGATGCCGGAATCTACGACGCACTCGCGGCGGATCTGGCGGACCGGTGGACGGTGGCCACGTTCGATCCGCGCGGATACTCCCGCAGTACGCTCCACGGGCCCGTCACCGACCAACTGCCCCGGACGCACAGCGAGGACATCGCACGCCTCGTCGAGCTGCTGTCCCCGGACGGAGCTCCGGTGGCCGTGTTCGGTTCCAGCTCCAGTGCGGTCGTCGCGCTCGACCTGCTGTCCCGTCGCCCCGGCCTGTTGAGCCGGGTCGTGGCGCACGAGCCGCCGCTGGTGGAGCTGCTGCCGGACCCGGCCGCCGGCCGTGCCCTCTTCTCCGCCGTACGGGAGTCCTTCCGGAGGGACGGGGTGGAAGCCGCCATGGCGACGATGGCCGCGGGTTTGGCTCCTGACGACGGCTCGGAGCAGCAGAGGGGGGAGGGTGCGGACGACGACCACGACCGCCGGTCGGCCGACGCGGGAGAGAGCGGCGGCCCGTCCCCGGCGGAGGCCGCCACCTTCCGGCGGATGATGGCCAACCTGCCCGTCTTCCTGGAACACGTGCTCTGCCCGTTCAGCGGGTACGTCCCCGATCTCGCCGCCCTGCGTGCCGCCGCACCGAAGCTCGTCGTCGGCGTCGGACGGGACTCCCGGGCGATGCTGCCCGCCGTCGCCGCCGAGCGGCTGGCCCGGCGGGTCGGGAGCGGGACGGTGGACTTCCCCGGGAGTCATATCGGGCTCACGGAGGACCCGGTGGCGTTCGGCGCCCGGTTGCGGGAGACCCTGCTCGGCTGACGCCGGCGCCGTTCGAGGGGCTGGGCGGCTCAGGAGGCCGCCGCGCCACAGTAAGTTGAGGCCCAGTCGGTCCAGCCGTGTGGCGATCTCCGAAATGCCTGGTTGGGCCGGGAGTTGCCCGCCGCGAAGGTCGAGCGTGCTCCTGGGCTGGTCGCGACCGGCGATCGATGCGAGCCACCAGGGGTTGACGTGGCCGTCGGCGCGGCGGGCGGCGGCGCGGGCGGCCTCACTCCTGCCCGCCCCTGCTCGCCGGTTCGATCGGGCTCAGGTTGTCGACGGTGCCGACCCGGGCGTCCGACAAGGCCGCGTCGCGGGTCGCATGCACCGCGACCCCCTGGTCCAGACGCAGGTGGTACGAGGCGCGCACGTCGGCCGTCAGGTCGGTACGCGGCAGCCTCCTGCGCGCACCCCCGGTGCCTCGGCTCGTACTGCTGGTGGCCGACGTGGTGACCTGGTGGTCCGTGGTGGCGGTGGCGTAGCCCCCCACTTACCGCCCTTGGCTATCCTCCTCCCGGCGGGGGCGGCACCGGACTGCGGCGATGCCTACAGGCGGCTGAGCGTGTGTGTCCGGTGTCAGCCCGGTGTGGCCCAGTGGGGGTCCGCCCGGCCGAGCCACGCGTCCTGGTTGTCGGCGAGCGGCAGCCCCAGTGGCAGCGGGACGAACCGGCAGGCGAACCGCATCCCCACGTCGTCGCCCTCACCCCGGACCCGGTGCTCCCACGCCGACGGCCCGTCTGCCGGGGCGTTCAGCAGGAGGAACGTGGTCAGCCGGGGCTGCCCGGTCACGGGGTGCGCCCGCCCGTCCACCGCGATGCGCCGCACGACGCGGGCACCGGTCAGCCCGGTCTCCTCGGCGACCTCACGCAGGACGGCCCGCTCCGGAACCTCGCCCGGTCCGATGCCGCCCGCAGGCACCTGGGTGCCCGCCTCGGGGAAGTCGACATGGTCGAACACCAGGAGAGCGGGGGAGGGGTGACGACGTATCACGTACGCGGCGACTCGGATACGGGGCGGGGGAGCGGAGACGGCAGCCATGAATGCATCCTCGTGCATCCCGGCCGGCCCGGACTTGCCCCCGGTCCCGCGCCCGACACCACGGGGGGGCGATGGAGACGGCCCGCCGGGTCGCCAGTGACCTGGCCGCCCGGTTCGGGGTGCAGCCCGTGACGGAGACCGTGTGCCGGACGGACTCCTGGATCACCGGAACCACGTTCCGTACGCCGTCGACGACACGGACGCCGTGGCGCGCGAGACACAGGCCGCCCGCGCCGCACCCTCACATGCCGGGCGTACCGATCGACGGTTCAAGTTCCGCCACGCTCAGATGAATTCAGGCCACGCGTCGTCGGAGGGTGGCCGAGTGTCACCTTTTGCTTGTGATCAGTCACGGCGCGGACCTACGTTGCCCCTTGCGACGTGTCCCACATCCCATGGGGGAGTCAGGTATGGCCGCGAACGGACGGCACCGCAGGTATCAGCCCAGCCGGATCAACCGTGCCTCGCTCACGGTGACCGCGAGCGGTGCCGGCCTCGCGCTCCCTCTTGTCACCGCCGCCTCGGCGGGGGCCGCTTCCGGCGAGGTCTGGGAGAAGGTCGCCGCCTGTGAGTCCAGCGGCAATTGGGCCATCAACACGGGCAACGGCTATTACGGCGGGCTCCAGTTCAGCGGGTCCACCTGGGCGGCCTTCGGCGGCACGCAGTACGCGCCGCGTGCCGACCTCGCCACCCGCGACGAGCAGATCGCCGTCGCCGAGCGGGTGTTGGAGGGCCAGGGGCCCGGTGCCTGGCCGACCTGTTCGGTGCGCGCGGGGCTTACCCGGGGCGGTGAGGCGCCGACGACCACTCCGCGCACCGACCCGCAGAGCGCGGGGAACAGGCCCGTCCAGGCGGCGGTTCCGCAGAGCGCCCCGCCCCGGCAGCAGCCGCAGGCCCGCCCCGCCGCGGCGACGCCGACCCATGTGCCGGGCAAGCGTGACGCCTACACCGTGTCGAGCGGTGACTCGCTCTCCACGATCGCCTCGGCCCAGCGGGTGCGCGGCGGCTGGCAGGGTCTCTACGCGGCCAACCGTACAGTCGTCGGCGACGATCCCGACCTGATCTTCCCCGGGCAGCGGCTGACCCTCGACCCGAGCAGGGCGTCCAAGCCGGTCGACCGGCGAGGCCCCGTCCCGACCGCGCCGAGGACCGACAAAGCCGAGCCGAAGAAGACCGAACGGGACGGGTCCGCACCGAAGAAGCGGGCGCCGGAGCAGGAACCCCCCGAGCAGGAGGCGAGGAAGGAAGCCCCGAAGCGGCAGGCGCCCGAACAGGCCGAGCAGAAGAAGGCCGCCCCCAAGAAGGAGCAGCCCGCTCCGGAGCGGGCCGTGAAGCACTCCGGCCTCAGCGCCCCGGTGGCCGCCGGAACAGGCACCCCCTACCGTCAGGCCGGCTCCTGGTCCAGCGGCTACCACACCGGCGTCGACTTCCCCGTGCCCACCGGTACGTCGGTGAAGTCCGTGGCCCCGGGCCGGGTCGTCTCGGCCGGCTGGGCCGGAGCGTACGGCTACGAGGTCGTCGTCCGGCACGACGACGGCAAGTACAGCCAGTACGCGCATCTCTCGGCGGTCCATGTGCGCGCGGGCCAGTCCGTCTCCGGCGGGCAGCGGATCGCCCGTTCCGGTTCGACGGGCAACAGCACGGGCCCGCACCTGCACTTCGAGGTCAGGACGGGCCCCGGCTACGGATCCGACATCGACCCGCTCGCATATCTGCGGGCAGGCGGGGTGAGGGTCTGAGTGTTCCGCCGGGCTATCTGCGTGCGGGTGGCATCAGGGTCTGAACCGTCCGCTCGGAGCGCCGCCCCCGCCCGGCCCGGCGCCGCTGTTCGCCGAGTGCCCCCGCCCCGCCGAACTCCAAGCCCGGCACGGCCCGCCCCGGTGGCAGCGCCAGCGACGATGTGTGCGGTACGGGGGCCCGTCCCGCGGGCTCCGGCACGCCCGGCCGAAAGGGCAACGCCCCGTCGGGCGTCAGCGCTCCGGAGTCGGCGTCCGACGCCGTAACACCCTCCAGAGCCACACCACCCAGAGCAACACCCTCCGGAACGACATCATCCGGAACAGTGGCCTCAGTAACGGTGCCGTCAGGAACAATGCCGCCGGGAACAGTGCCCTCCGGGCCCCCGCCCAGCAGCCCGGTCTCCGCCGCCGCGCCCACGGCCCCCGCCCCCGCACGGACCGTCAGCCGCTCCCTGGCGCGCTCCGCGCTGAGCCGCTCCCGCGTCAGCAGAACCAGGCCGGCCGCCGCCAGTGCTCCGCAGGCGAGAGCGAGGGCCGTGCCCGGCCACCCGCCGCGGAAGTGCTCGCCGAACAAGGTGATCCCGACCGCTGCGGCCACCACCGGGTTGACCACGGTCACCGTCGCGAGCGGGGCCGTGAGCCCCGCGCCCCGGTAGGCCGCCTGGGACAGCAGCAGGCCCGCCGCCGCGAGTACGGCGATCACCAGCAGCGTCGGCAGCCCCGAGCGGACCGAGCCGGAAGTCCACTCCATGGCCACCGTTTTGGTGAACACCGAGGCCATGCCGAACGCCGCCCCCGCACCCGTGGCCAGGACGATGCTCCGCAGGACCGGGCGGCGCAGCGCGCGGGCGAGCACGACGATCGCGCCGACGCCCCCGAAGGTCACCGTCGCCAGCAGGAACTGCTCGGCCCCGTTCAGCGTGTGGGGCGCGGCCTCCCCTGTGAGAGCCAGCAGTCCGCAGAGACCGGCCGTCGCCATCAGTGCACCGCGCCAGGCCGTTGCCCCGGCCCGGCGCCCGACGAACAGGGCGGCCATCGGGAGGGCGAAGACGATCGTCAGCGCGCCCAGCGGCTGGACCAGGCTGAGCGGGCCGTAGGCCAGGGCCACCACGTGCAGGACCGCGCCGATCCCGTTGAGCAGCACGGCCACCCACCAGACGCGGTTGCGGAGCAGGGCGTACGAGGAGTTGTCACCGGTCGCCGCCACGCGCTCCTGGATGATCGCTCCGGCCGCGTAGGCGACCGCGGAGATCAGTGACAGCAGCACGGACAGCGCAAGGGAGCTCATGTACACCACGATGTCCCGTCCGGGGCCCCGCGTCGTCGTCCTTGAGACGGCAATTCGGCGTACTGCCCCAGTAGTACGCCCGTCGCACCGACGTCCTCCTTTCGACGGTAGTCCTGCTGCCCCCGGCCGTCAGAAGTTCCGCGTCGGCGGATACGGTGAGCGGCGAGGCGGGCACAGCCGGTCTCCGACGGACGACGTCATGGGAACGGCCGCCCCCACCGGCCGGGGGCCGAGGAGGAACACGGCATGGACCTGGCACTCCTGGCATCGGTCGGGGGATTCTTCGCCTTGCGGACGACCCCGGTGCCGGACGGCGCACACCGCCCGCTGGCACAGCTGTACGGGGGAGAGACCGGCCCCCTGACCGCGCGTGTCGACCGGGTCGCCGCCCGCCTCGCGGCCCCCGAGCGCCGGGTCGCCGCCTCCATCGCCCATCTCGGTCTCGCCGCGCGGCTCTGGTCACTCGCGCTGGGCCCGGCCGCGCTGTTCGGGCGGATTCCCGCACTGACGCCCGACGCACTCCACTGGGACCCGCTCTCCACCTCGCCGGACGATCTGTGGCTCGCGGAGGCGCCGGAACTGCCCGGTACGGCGGCCCGGGTTCGCGAGGAGGTCCAGTACGCGCATCTGGTGCCGCTGGCGGAAGCGTTCCGGCGCGACGGGAACATCTCCCCGCAGCTGCTGTGGGGCAACGCGGGCTCCGCGCTCGCCGGTGCCGTACGCGAACTGGTCGCCTTCGCCCGCGCCCAGGACCGGCCGGAGGTCGCCGCCCGGGCCCGCGCGCTGGCGGCGGAACTCTTCGACGATCCCGATCTGCGGGCCACCGGATCTCCGCACGGCCCGGCGTTCCGGCGGCGCAGCTGCTGTCTGTACTGGCGCTGTCCGGGCGGCGGGCTGTGCGGGGACTGCGTGTTCGACAAGGCACCGGGCTCAGCGGGAAAGTAGCTCAGCAGGAGAGCAGCTCCCCAGGGGACTACCCCAACTCCGCGGAAAAGCAGTAGCCCCCGTGAGCGTCGCTCCGTGAGCGTGGCGCCGTGAGTGTCGCCTTCGCCCCTCAGGCGTCGAAGTCGCGGCGGGAGGCCTCGATGTGGCCGAGGTGCTCGTGGGTCCAGTCGCACATGACATGGACCGTCCGGCGCAGCCCCTGCCCCGGACCGGTGAGCGTGTACTCGACCCGGGGCGGCACGGTCGGATGCACGCACCGCTCGACGAGGCCGTTGCGCTCCAGCATCCGCAGGTTCTGGGTGAGCATCTTGTGGCTGATGCCCTCGACCTCGCCGCGCAGCTCGCTGAAGCGCAGAGTGCCTTCGCCCAGTGCCTCGATGATCAGGAGGGCCCACTTGTTGGCGACGTCGGAGAAGATCTCCCGCGCCAGCGAGTCCGCCCGCCGCAGATCCGCGTCCTCCGGCGAGTTGCTGAACTGCTTGGTCACCATGAGGTTCCCCTGTCACCGAAAAGTGCGTTCTTCCATGTCAGCGGCCACTCTCCTACGGTTCCCGAGTAACCACAAGTGACCGGGAACGGCCCGGTCCGGTGGCAGCCGGGGCCCCACGGGCGCCGGACGAGGAGGCGGACAGCATGGCCATCACCCTGGTGAACCCGAGTGGACTGCCGGAGGTCGGCGCCTACCGGCAGGTGTCGGTCGCGACCGGATCGAGGCTGGTCTTCGTCGCCGGGCAGGTCGCCTGGGACGCCGACGGGACCACCGTCGGTCCGGGCGACCTCGCCGCGCAGGTCGAGAGGTGCTACCTCAACGTCGCCACGGCCCTCGCCGCGGTGGGCGGGTCCTTCGCCGACGTGGCGAAGCTGACCGTGTACGTCGTGGACTGGACGCCCGAGAAGATGCCCCTGTTCCTGGAGGGCGTGGCCCGGGCCGCCGCGGAGCTGGGGGCCACGCCCGTACCGCCCGGCACGCTGGTGGGTGTCGCGGCGCTCGACATCCCTGAGCACCTGGTCGAGGTCGAGGCCACCGCCGTGCTCGACGCCTGACGGGCTCAGGTGCTGAGCTGGAACTCCGCCCGGATCCGCTTGCCGACCGGCACCCGCTCCGCCGTGAGCCGGTCGCACAGCGCCACGACGATCTCCATGCCGTGACCGCCCAGTCGGGCCGGGTCGCGGGCGTACAGCACGGGCATCGCGGTGCTGCTGTCGTAGACGGTGACGCTGATGAGCTGCGCGTTGCCCTCCAGCTCCAGGAGGTAGGGGCCGTGGCTGTAGCGGTCGGCGTTGGTGACGAGTTCGCTCACGGCCAGCATGAGGTCGCTGCGCGTGTGCGCGCCGATCGTGGCGAGGCACTCCACCGCGAGCCTCGTCAGGAAGCGGTCGGCGAGTGCCCGGGCCAGTGCGATACAGCCCGGCTGGCCGTCGAAGACCTCGGCGCTGAGCAGTACCTCGGCGGACCGCAGCCCCTCACCCGGGTCTTCCGGTGGGGAGATGACCTGTTCGTTCATGTGCTCCAGCCAGGGCGCCGCAGTGAGGTCGGAGACCTTTTCCGCCATGCGTCTACCCGTGGCGAAGAATCCCACTCCAGGGGATTCGGGGTGATCCTACGCACGTCCGGGCAGCCGCACCACGGTCGGGGAGAACTGACCGGTTCAGCCCCTCCCGTGGTCTGCTCAGGCCTCGATGCTCATCCCCTTGCGCAGCCGCTGGACGATCCGGGTGAGCAGCCGCGACACATGCATCTGGGACACACCCAGCTCCGCGCCGATCTGCGACTGCGTCATCTCCGCACCGAACCGCATCTGCACGATCCGGCGCTCCCGGTCGTCGAGCTGTTCCAGCAGCGGCGCCAGGGTGTGCAGGTTCTCGACCGACTCGATCGCCGGGTCGGTCTCGCCGAGGACGTCCGCGTAGGCCTGCTGCTCCTGGCCCGAGTCGCTGTCCGCGGACGGGGTGTCGAGCGAGCCCGCCGAGTAGCCGTTGGCGGCCACCAGCCCCTCGATGATCTCCTCCTCGGGGAGGTCGAGGTGCTCGGCCAGCTCCTTGACCGTGGGGTCGCGGTCGAGCTCCGCGGAGAGCTGCTCCTTGGCCTTGGCGAGGTCCACCCGCAGCTCCTGGAGCCGCCGCGGCACATGGACGGACCAGGTGGTGTCCCGGAAGAAGCGCTTGATCTCGCCGACGATGTACGGGACGGCGAAGGTGGCGAACTCGACCTCGCGGGCCAGGTCGAACCGGTCGATCGCCTTGATCAGCCCGATCGTGCCGACCTGGATGATGTCCTCGGTGTCGTCGCCGCCCCGGTTGCGGAACCGGGACGCGGCGAAGCGCACCAGCGAGAGGTTCATCTCGATCAGGGTGTTGCGCGCGTACTGGTGCTCGTGCGTGCCCTCCTCCAGTACCTGGAGGCGGTCGAAGAAGATCTTCGACAGGGCCCGTGCGTCCTGCGGGGCGATCTTTCCGGCGTCCTCGACCCAGGGCAGCTCTCCGGCGACGTCGGCTGTCCGCGCTCCGGTCCGGTCGTCGCTCAGTGGCGCCGTCGTTCCGGTGGCTCGCGCTGACATGGCCGTCATGGTGTCGCCCTCCCTGCTGTCCGATGTGTCGGACGGTCGCCTGCCCGGTCTCCCCGGAGTCATGCCCTCCTTTTCCGCCTTCTTCGATCGGGCGGTGCGTTTTCCGCCTCATCCGTCTCCCCCGTCGCTCCTCGCCCGAACGGACCAGTGACCGACGCATGGCAAACTTGACCGGGGTGTTTCGGCCGTGGTGATCAATGACCCGCGGCGATGGAGATGACAGAGGAACGGCAATGACGGTGACAGAGGACAACCCGGAGCTCGCTCCCGGAACCGACGAGTTCGGCCCCGGCATCGACCCGGAGCGGCTGGCCGTCTGCCTGAGCGTGCTCGACGAGCTCGACCGGATCGAGGTCGACCACCCGGATGCCGTCGCCGTCCGCCGGGCCACCGCCGGTATCTACCGCACGGTGAAGCAGCGCCGCCGCCAGGAGCGCCGGGCCGCGAAGACCGCCCACGACCGGGCCGTCACCGAGGCCACCGCGACCGGCTCGGCCGAGCGCATCGACGACGAGACGCAGGGCGTCCTGCCCTCCTCCTCCGCCCAGGCCGAGATCGCGGGCATCCTCCAGCGGCCCCGGTCCTGCTACATCTGCAAGACGCGTTACGTCGAGGTCGACGCGTTCTACCACCAGCTCTGCCAGCCGTGCGCCAAGGACAACCGCGCCCGCCGCGACGCCCGCACCGACCTCACCGGGCGCCGGGCGCTGCTCACCGGCGGCCGGGCCAAGATCGGCATGTACATCGCGCTGCGGCTGCTGCGCGACGGTGCGCACACCACCATCACCACCCGCTTCCCCAACGACGCGATCCGCCGCTTCAAGGCGATGGAGGACAGCGACGAGTGGATCCACCGGCTGAAGGTCGTCGGCATCGACCTCCGCGACCCCGCCCAGGTCGTGGCGCTCGCCGACTCGGTCGCCGCCGAGGGCCCGCTGGACATCCTGATCAACAACGCGGCCCAGACCGTACGCCGATCCCCGGGAGCCTACAGCGAGCTGGTCAACGCCGAGTCGGCCCCGCTGCCCGCCGGCGAGCTTCCCGCCGCCGAGGTGATCGGCACCTTCAACAGCGGCACGGTCGACCGGGTGGCCGCGCTCCCCGCCGCCCGCAAGGAGGCTCTGAGCGCCCAGGAGGTCACCGACCTCGCACTGGTCACCGGCTCCGCCTCCCCGGCCCGGATCGCCGCGGGCACCGCGATCGACGCGGGCGGGCTCGTCCCCGACCTGCACGACACCAACAGCTGGATCCAGACGGTGGAGGAGGTCGAGCCGATCGAGCTCCTCGAAGTCCAGCTCTGCAACTCCACCGCCCCGTTCATCCTGATCAGCAGGCTTCGCCCGGCGATGGCAGCGACCGCCGCGAAGCACGCCTACGTCGTCAACGTCTCCGCGATGGAGGGTGTCTTCAGCCGCGGCTACAAGGGTGCGGGCCACCCGCACACCAACATGGCCAAGGCCGCGCTCAACATGCTGACGCGCACCAGCGCCCAGGAGATGTTCGAGAAGGACGGCATCCTGATGACGGCCGTGGACACCGGCTGGATCACGGACGAACGCCCCCACCCGGACAAGATGCGGCTCGCCGAGGAAGGCTTCCACGCCCCCCTCGACCTGGTCGACGGCGCCGCCCGGGTCTACGACCCGATCGTCCGCGGCGAGGCGGGCGAGGCGCTCTACGGCTGCTTCCTCAAGGACTACGCCCCGGCGAACTGGTAACCCGAACAGCCCAACCGGAGCGCATCCCTCCGTGCGCAGGCCGAGAACCCGGCCCAGGATTTCCCCTGGGCCGGGTTTCTGCTGTGCGGAGTGGCTGAAAGTGACCTACTGCACACGTTCTATCGAGCGCAGTGGCGCTCATTTGGTTAGGCTGAGGTGAACGGACGCCATCGAGGAGCCCACGAAGGTTCCCCGACCGTCCTGGGACATGGCCGGGTAACCCGGCCGCCGTCCCGCCCCGAACCGGCGCCACCGCGACCGACATATCCCAACCCCTGCCCGCTCAGGGCGGTCGCGCTCCGGCATCGGTGCCGGAGCGTCGGCGACGCCCTGGGTGACGCGACACAGAGGAGTGCGCGGTGACGACACCGGAACTGACCGAGCGAGAGAAGCGCCCCGCCGAACGGCACGGGGGACGGCCCGGCCGCCCCGAGACCCTGAGCAATATCGAGGTCTGGGCCAGGTCCGCCCCGATCCGGCTGGCCGGATACGAGGACGACCTCGCCGAGCCCCACATCCTGCCCGGCATCGACTGACGGCAGCGCCCCCGGCGGCCCGGGTCTCAGCCTCCCCGCTCCGGCGGGCGGGGCCGGGACACGGGCCGCAGGAATTCCCGTACGTAGGTCCGGTGCCACCAGCAGCCGGTGGCCCGCAGCTCCCGCAGATCCGTGAACCGGTAGTGGAACACCCGGGCGCGCACGTGGCGCGGCGGTCCGTCGGGGAACGGGTTGTGCCCCAGCAGCCGGAGCGTGTCCCGGTCGCCCTCCAGCAGCCGCTCGGCGAACGGCCCGAACCAGGAGCGCGCGTACGCGGGGGAGAGTGCCGCGAACCACATCATCCAGTCGAGCCGCAGATGGTACGGAGCGAAGGGGCGCGGCAGCCGGTGCGGATCGCCGGGCTTGCCGCGGAAGCCGTACTCCCGCCAGTCGCCGTCCTCGTGCGGCACCGCGTCGGCCGTGCCCTCCACCACCACTTCCAGCCGCATCCGGCTGATGGACCCGAAGGCCCCGTAGGTGTTGACCAGGTGCAGGGGGTCGTAGGACCGGTTCATCGCCTGCCGTCGCGAGAGCAGATTGCGCGCCGGGCGGTAGCTGAGCACCAGCACCAGGACGGTCACCGCGATGACGGCCGCCTCGTACCAGAGAGGTGGCGGGACCTGGGCGGGCGGCGGTCCGGCCAGGGGCGTCCAGTCGATCACCGAGAGCGCCAGGGCGATTGTCAGCCAGTTCAGCCAGGCGAAGTTCCCCGACAGGACCAGCCAGAGCTGGGTGAGGACCATCAGAGCGGCCGCCGCGCTCGCCACCGGCTGCGGGGTGAACAGCAGGAAGGGGACCAGCAGCTGGGTGACGTGGTTGGCGGCGGCCTCGACGCGGTGCACGGGCCTGGGCAGATGGTGGAAGAACCAGCTCAGCGGCCCCGGCATCGGCTGGGTCTCGTGGTGGAAGTCCAGACACGTCAGCCGCCGCCAGCAGACGTCCCCGCGCATCTTGATCAGCCCGGCGCCGAACTCCACCCGGAACAGCAGCCACCGCAGCAGCCACAGCACCAGTACCGGCGCGGCCGTGTCCCCGGTGCCCAGGAAGATCGCCAGGAACCCCGTCTCCAGCAGGAGCGACTCCCAGCCGAATCCGTACCAGACCTGCCCCACCTGGACGATCGACAGGTACAGCACCCACGGCAGCGCCCAGAGCAGCATGCCGCCCCACAGCGGCAGCAGACCGTCGAGCCCGGCCAGCAGGGCCACCGAGACGGCGCAGCCGCTCCAGGCGACGACGGCGAAGAAGCGGTCCGAGTAGTGCAGCCGGAAGAGCCCCGGAGCCGCCCGCCAGGGGGTGTGCCGCAGCAGTTCGGGTACGGGCAGCATGCCGCGCTCGCCGATCAGCGCCCGGAACTGGAGCGCGGCGGAGAGGAAGGCGACCAGATAGACCACGGCCAGAGCCCGCTGGAAGATCAGCCGGCTCAGCCAGTAGCCGTCCGCGGTGAACCACTCCATCCCTGCCAGTATCTGCCAGGCGTCAGCCCGCGGCGACGATGCGGCGGAGCGTGTGGCCCAGCCTGCGGGCGTACCAGAGCTGGACGGGCGGCACCAGCGGCCCGGCGAGCCGTGTGTACCAGGAGGCGGGGCGCGAGAAGGCCATGACCGTGAACCACACGGTGCCGTCGTCCGCGAGGTCGACGACGAAGCACTCCTCGCCGCGCTCCGGGTGCCCGGACAGGGTTCCGTAGGCGAAGCCGGTGCGCCCGTCCTCCCCGTACGCCGTCCAGACCACCTCGCACGGGGCGGTGAAGCGCAGCGGGCCCAGGCCCAGGGAGATCCGGACGCTCCCGCCGGGCTCGGCGCGCCGGGCCGGGGCCTCCACCCGGGCGCCCGAGGCGCGGTGCATCCGCCACTCGGTTATCGCCGCGCCCGCGGCGGCGAAGTCGGCCGCTCCCCGGCCGACCCGGGTGCGGTGGTGCAGGTGGTGGTAGCCCCGGGGGAGCGGGCCGAGGCGGGTGGCCCCGACCTCCGGGTAGCTGAGCGTGCTCATGCGGTCCTGCCTTCGGTGTGGATGAGGTCCTCGGTGTGGCCGGGGCCTGCGGTACGGGTGGGGCTTTCGGTGCGGATGCGCTGCCAGGCGAGCAGTGAGCAGAGCGCGAAGCCCAGCGCGTTGCCCAGTCCATGGGTGGCGGCCATCCAGGTCAGGTTGGGGTGGGGCAGACCGGTCGCCTCGCCCAGTGCCCAGCTCAGCGCCAGCAGCATCGTCGCCACCAGGACGGCCGCCGAGGAGAGCAGCAGCAGGCGCGTCGTCCGGTCCCGGTCCCCGGCGCGCCCCAGGCGCCAGGTGAGCAGGCCGACCGTCCACATCCCGGCCGTGAGGACCACGGCCCCGGCCAGTTCCGCCCAATCGCCGAGGAAGTAGCCCACCAGGACGAGCAGGGTGCCGAGCGGCACGCTCAGCGCGGCGAAGCGGCCCGCCGGGCCCTCGCTGATCCGGCAGACAAGCCCGGCGATCAGGGCGGCGGCGAATCCGGCGAAGTGGAAGTGCGGCACGGTCAGCGCGAGGATGCCGAGGTCGAAGCCGAACAGTTCGTGCCCCGAGCGCTCGGCGACCAGCGCGATCGCGGCGACGGCCGGAGCGACCAGCGCGGTGAGCAGCGCGATCCCGGCGGGGCCGAGGTCCCGGCCGCGCCACGCCAGGCGCGGGGCGTGCAGGGCGAGCAGGACGGTGCCCAGCGCGTAGCAGACGGCGAGCGCGGTGGCCGTCGTGCCGCGCGGCAGCCACAGGGCGAGCGCGCCATGGGCGGCGAAGAACGGCCAGAGTCTGCGGATGCGGTCCAGCTCCGGCAGCCCGGTCAGCCGCAGGCCGGCCGGGACGACCATGAGCATGCCCAGCATCACGATGGCGTTGACCAGTACGGACACGGCTGCCCCCCTCACTTCGAACGCTCGCTTTGAACGTGTTCAACTGTCGAGGTCGAGCGTAGAGCATGTTTTGAACGCGTTCAAGAGTGGGGTGCGGTACCGAACCGTCCGCTTGCGGGCCCGTGTCCGGTGCGGCACAGATGGTGACACCCATCCGTTCCACTGGGACAGGCAGGAGAGCTCTGTGCGCTCACCCAGACGATTCCGGCGTACCGCGCTCGCCGCGCTGTCCGCCGGGGTGCTGTGCGCCGTCGCCGGATGCGGCAGCGGCGGCGACCTGACGACGAAGGGCACCACGGGCACCGCGGAGGCCAAGGACGTCCTCCTCCAGCCGCTCGCCGCCCCCGGCCCCGGCCCCTTCACCGAGTCGACGGCCGGGGCGGCACCGTCCCCGGCTCCCTCGGACGCCCCGGACGGCGGGGCGCCTCCCGTCACCCGAACGGTCCATCCGGTGTCCGGCGCCGCCCCCGGGCTCTACGGCGGCACCCGGTCCGTCGCCGCCTGCGACGTCGAGCGGCAGATCCGCTTCCTGACCGGCGACAAGGGCAAGGCGCGCGCTTTCGCCGGGGTGGCGGACATCGAGGCCGTGCAGATCCCGGGCTACCTGAAGTCGCTCACCCCGGTCACCCTGCGCGTCGACACCCAGGTCACCAACCACGGCTACAGCGCCGGCGCGGCGACCGCCTTCCAGGCCGTCCTCCAAGGGGGCACCGCCGTTCTGGTCGACAGCCGCGGGCTGCCGCGCGTCCGCTGCGCCTGCGGCAATCCGCTGAAGGAGCCCGTCGTCGTGGACGGGGAGGTCGCCCACCGGGGCGAGCGCTGGCCCGGCTACGACCCCGCCCGGATCCTGGCCGTCCAGCCCAGCGCCCAGCCGCTCACCAGCCTGGTCATCGTGGACGACGACGACGGCAGCTGGATCGAGCGGACCGCCGGCGACAGCGGCGGCCGCGACCGCGACCCGGCCGACCCGCCGCCGTTCGAGCCCAGCGACGATCTGCTCTTCCCGTCACCGACCGGGCCCTCCGAACCGGCGCCCCCGGACGCCACCCCGCCCGGCCCGGCCCCCTCCGACCCCGCGGCCCCGGAGACGCCGGACGACTTCGGCGGCACACCGCCGCAGGAGCCCTGGGAGAGCGGCATGCCGCCGGGGGACCCGTGGGAGTACGAGGAGGGTGCCCCGGAACCGGTGCCCGAGCCGACCCAGGTCTTCCCCGCCGAGCCCGACGAGCCCGCGGAGCACGGAGTTCCCGAGCTGTTCGCCGGCTGACCCATCGCGTGCGGCCAGGTCGCACGGCCTCCCGCCGCCCCTCGGGGCGGCACCCGGATCACTCGAAGAATCGGACGAACAATGGCAGAGTGGCCCCCATGGATGATCGGGTAGCGGGTGCCCTGTCACTCCCCGACGACTGGCCCGCCCACCCGGATCTCAGCCTCGCCCTGAACCGTATGGGCAGCTTCGACTGGGACCTCGACACGGGCCTCATGCACATGGACCAGCCCGCCCTCGACGTGTTCGACCTGACGTCGGACGAGTACGACGACCGGCCGGTCTCGCTCTCGCAGCGGGTGCCCACGGACGAGGCCCAACGGCTGGACGGGATGGTCTCGCAGGCACTCAAGAGCGGCCGCACCAACTACGGCGCGTATTTCCGCATCCAGCGGCGCGACGGAACCCTTCGCTGGACCCACACCCAGGGCTTCGTCCGCCGCGACGAGACCGGCCGCCCCCGCCGCATCATCGGGATCGTCCGCGACGCCACCCAGGAACTGTCCGACTCCACGGCCCGGCTGGAGCTGGACGAGGAGCGCCGCCAGCGCACCAGCCTGGTCGAGGGCACCACCGCCGCCCTGGCGCACGCCCGTACCGTCAAGGACGTCATCGCCGTCCTCAAGAACTCCCAGGGGCTCGCCCACCTCGGAGCCACCAGTCTGGTCATGGGCCTCCTGGAGTCCGGCCGCATCCACCTCGTGGCCGACGGCCCCGAAGGCGCGTACGTCCCCGGCACCCGCTACACCCGGGTGGACGAGCAGTACCCGATGAGCGAAGTGGTCCGTACGCTCGCCCCGCGCTTCATCGAGTCCGCCGACGACTTCGCCGACTCGTACCCGGTCCTCTGGCCCCACATCAGCCACCTCGGCGTCACCTCGGCCGCCTACATGCCACTGATCGCCCAGGCCCGCCCGATCGGCGCACTCGGTCTGCTCTACCGCGACAAGGCCGGATTCACCGCCGACGAACGCAATCTGCTGATGGCGCTCGGCACCTCGATCGCCCAGAGCCTCCAGCGGGCCATGCTCTACGAGCAGGAGCACGACCTCGCCGAGGGGCTCCAGCAGGCGATGCTCCCGCGTCGGATTCCGGCCGTCCCCGGGGCACAGGTCGCCGTCCGCTACCGCTCCGCCCGCCTCGGCCGGGACATCGGCGGCGACTGGTACGACCTGATCCCGCTGCCCGGTGGCCGCGTCGGCGCCGTCATCGGGGACGTCCAGGGCCACGACACCCACGCCGCCGCCGTCATGGGCCAGCTCAGGATCGTCCTGCGCGCGTACGCGGCCGAGGGGCACAGCCCGGCCACGGTGATGGCCCGCGCCTCCGTCTTCCTCCACGAACTGGACACCGACCGCTTCGCCACCTGCACCTACGCCGAGGTCGACCTGACCACCGGAGTCGTCCAGGTGGTCCGCGCCGGGCACGTCGACCCGCTGGTACGGGACGTGGACGGCGGCTGCCGCAGGGTTCCGTCCGAGGGCGGACTGCCGCTCGGCCTCTCGGCGGAGTTCGGCCGTCTGGAATATCCCGTCTCCACCGTCGAACTGGACCCGGGCCAGACGATGGTCCTGTTCACCGACGGCCTCGTCGAACTGCCCGGCGCCGACCTCGACGAGGGTATGCACCTGCTCACCACGCTCGTCACCAACGGTCCCCACGACCTTCAGAAACTCGCCGACCAGCTCTGCGACGCCGTCGACGGGCGCGGCGGCCAGGACGATGTGGCGCTCCTGCTGCTGCGCCGCCGGGCCGCACACGCCCCGCAGCCGGGCGGCCGGCTCCAGCAGCACGTCGCCCAGAACGACCCCGAGGCGCTCAGCTCGTCCCGGCACATGATCCGGGCCGCGGTCCGGGCCTGGGGGGCGAAGGACCGGGCCGACGAGATCGAACTGGCCGCCGACGAGCTGATCACCAACGCGCTGATGCACACCGACGGCGGGGCCGTCGTGACGATCCGGGTGCTCGCCGGAACCGAACGGCGGCTGCGCGTCGACGTCGAGGACCGCTCCAGCGCACTGCCCCGGCGCAGGGACGCGGGGGAGTCCGGGGTCTCGGGACGAGGCCTGATGCTGGTGGACCGGCTGGCCGATGTCTGGGGCGTGGAGTCCCGGGGCAGCGGGAAGTGCGTGTGGTGTGAGTTCCTCATCCCCGCACGCTGAGCACCCCTCCCTGGATGTAACAGTACGTAACATGTCTGTGCTTGACCGTGACCAGGTGCGGGGATTGACTGCGGGGGACCGGCCGACCGCTACGACGACATGAGGACCCCGTTGGGTACCGAGCTGCTCGCCCCGCTCGATCTGGCCTTCTGGCACCTGGAATCCGATGCCCATCCGATGCACCTGGGCGCGCTCGCCGTCTTCGCCCCGGCGCCCGGCGCAGGTCCGGGGCGGATCATGCCCCTGCTCGGTGACCGCGCCGCAGCGATCCCCCGGCTCCGGATGTGTGTACGGGACGTCCTGCTGCCGGTCGGCGGCGCCGCCTGGAGGGTCGACAAGGACTTCGACGTGCACCGGCACCTGCACCATGTCGTCCCGGCCGAGGGCGACTTCATGGCCGAAGCCACCCGGCTGGCCGGTGAACTGATGGAACAGCCGCTGGAACGAGGGCGGCCGCCCTGGCAGATGTATCTCATCGGCGGCGAGGGCGACGGCCCTTTCGCCGTCCTGGTCAAACTGCACCATGCCCTGGCCGACGGGATGCGGGCGGTCGCCATCGGGGCCGGGATCTTCGACGAGATCGCCGCGGTCACCAGCGCCCGCACCGCCGCCCGCGGCCGTCCCGCGGTCCCGCCCCGCTCCTGGCTCCCCGACCCCCGCGAGATGGCGGGCATGGCGCTCGGGCGGATCGGAGAGGTCGGCCGGGCCCTCGGGGTGGGGGCCTCCGTCGTCCGCGCGGGCCGCCTGGACCTGCGCGGTTCGACCGCGTTCACCGCCCCCTCCAGCGGCACCCGTCGGCTCGCCACCGCCGACCTCGACGCCGGGGCCCTCCAGCGGATCCGGCGCGCCGAGGGCGGCACGGCCAACGACATCCTGCTCGCCGTGGTCGCCGGGGCGCTGCGCCGCTGGATGGCCGGGCGCGGCGAGCCGCTGCCCGCCGTCGACCCGCGCGCCCTGGTGCCCGTCTCCCGGCGCGGGCCCGGCGGCGCGGCGGCCTCCGGCAACCGGCTCTCCGCCTACCTCCTCGGCCTGCCGGTCACCGCCGCGGACCCACGCGAACGGCTGCGGGCCGTCCGCACGGCGATGGACCGCAACAAGGCGGCCGGTCCGCTCAAGGGCGCCGGAGCCGTCGCCGTACTGGCCGACCAACTACCGCCGCTCGCGCACCGGTTCGGCGCCCCATTGGCCGCGAACGCAGCCCGTATGCTGTTCGACGTCCTGGTCACCAGCGTGCCGCTGCCCCGCTCCGCGCTCTCGCTGGGCGGCTGCCCGCTCACCGCCCTCTACCCGATGGCGCCGCTGGCCCGGGGCCAGTCCCTCGCGGTGGCCCTGACGACCTACGGTGGCCGGGTGCACGTGGGTCTGGTGGCTGACGGCAAGGCGATGCCCGACCTCGACCGGCTCGCAGCGGCGGTCGGGGAGGAGTTCGAGGAGCTGTGCGACCTCGTCACCGGCCGCGGGGGAGCCCCGGTGTCCTGACAGGCAGCCGCCCCCCGGCTGCGGCAGTCTTGAGCCATGCCCGAACTGCCCGAAGTCGAAGCCCTGCGGGTCTTCCTCGACGACCACCTGGTCGGCAAGGAGATCGCCCGCGTCCTGCCGCTGGCGATCAGCGTCCTGAAGACCTACGACCCGCCGCTGACCGCGCTTGAGGACGAGAGGGTCACCTCGGTCGCCCGGCACGGCAAGTTCCTCGACATCGAGGCGGGCGGGCTGCATCTGTGCACCCACCTCGCCCGGGCCGGCTGGCTGCGCTGGAAGGACCCGTTCCCCGCCGCCCCGCCCCGCCCCGGCAAGGGGCCGCTCGCCCTGCGCCTGGTGACCACGGACGGCGACGGCTTCGACCTGACCGAGACGGGCACCAAGAAGAGCCTCTCCGTCCACCTGGTCCACGACCCGATGGACGTCCCCGGCATCGCCCGCCTCGGCCCGGACCCGCTCGCCGACTCCTTCGACCGCGACGCGTTCGCCGCGCTGCTCGCCGGGGCCCGCCGCCAGATCAAGGGGGCGCTGCGCGACCAGTCGCTCATCGCGGGTGTCGGCAACGCGTACAGCGACGAGATCCTGCACGTCGCGAGGATGTCCCCGTTCAAACGGACCGCCGACCTCGACGAGGACGACGTCACCCGCCTGTACACCGCGCTCCGCACCACCCTGAAGGACGCCGTGGACCGCTCCAGCGGGGTGGAGGCCGGGAAGCTGAAGGCCGAGAAGAAGAGCGGGATGCGGGTCCACGGGCGTACCGGAGAGGCCTGCCCGGTCTGCGGGGACACCATCCTGAAGGTCTCCTTCAGCGACTCCTCGCTCCAGTACTGCCCCACCTGCCAGACCGGCGGCAAACCGCTGGCCGACCGCAGGCTCTCCAAGTTCCTGAAATAAGCACCGCTCCTGAAACAGGCACTCACCGCGTCACCGTCACCAGCCGCCGCCCCGCCGCCGTCCGCACCTCGAAACGGTCGATGCCCTCCGGCCGCAGCGCCGCCCCGCCCGACACCTCCACCGGGCCGCCCCCCGCGCCCCGGGCCGACCAGCTGCTCACCGTCTCCTCGCTGCCGTCCCGGCCCACCGCGATCAGCGCGCACACCCCCTCGGCCGGCAGCCGTACGACCTGGAGCGCCACCTCCGTACCCCACTCGTGCCCCGCCGCCGTCACCACCGCTGCCGCGCCCGACCCCGTATCCGCCCCCACCCAGCGCTGCACCCTGGTCCCGTCCCCCGGACCGTCCGAGGTCCCGGCCACCACCGCCGGGCCGCCCACCGCCAGCACGACCGCGGCCGCCACCAGGGCGAGGCACCGCCGCCCCGCCCTGCGCCGGCCCTCCACCACCGTGCCCGTCAGGCGCTCCGCGAGCCCGGGCCCCGGCGTCACCGGCGGACCGGCCACCGCCAGCGAGTGCGCCACCCCGGCGAACTCGCGCGCCCGCGCACGGCACCCGGGACAGTCCCCCAGGTGCTCCTCGAACCGGAAGGCGTCGGCCCTCCCGAGCACCCCCAGCGCATAGGCCCCCACCCGGATGTGGGGTTCGGTCGTCTGCATGTACTGCGATACGGGAACCAGCTGCCGATCACTCACGCCACCGGGCCCGGGGCACCCCAGGGGGTTCGGGGCGGATCACGGCCGGGCCCGCCCCGAACCGCCCGCACCCCCTAAACTCCGGCCCATGCTGCGCGTACTCGCCGTCGACGACGAACAACCCGCCCTGGAGGAACTCCTCTACCTCCTGCGCGCCGACCCGCGCATCCGCAGCGCCGAGGGAGCCACCGGCGCGACCGAGGCGCTGCGCCTCATCGGCAGCGCGGTCGACGCGGGTCCCGACGACCCGTCCGCCATCGACGTCGTCTTCCTCGACATCCACATGGCGGGGCTCACGGGCCTCGACGTCGCCCAGCTGCTCGCCGGATTCGCCGCGCCCCCGCTCATCGTCTTCGTCACCGCGCACGAGGGCTTCGCCGTCCACGCCTTCGACCTGAAGGCCGTCGACTACGTCCTCAAACCGGTCCGCCGCGAACGCCTCGCCGAGGCCGTGCGCCGCGTCGCCGAACAGGTGGGGGAGCGGTCCGCCCCGGTCCACGACAGCGCGAGCGACCAGATCCCGGTCGAGCTCGGCGGCGTCACCCGCTTCGTCCCCGTCGACGAGATCGCGTACGCCGAGGCGCAGGGCGACTACGCGCGGCTGCACACCGCCACCGGCAGCCACCTCGTCCGCATCCCGCTCACCACCCTGGAGGAGCGCTGGCGCACCCGCGGGTTCGTCCGGATACACCGCCGCCACCTCGTGGCGCTGAACCGGATCGACGAACTGCGCCTGGACGCGGGGAGCATGAGCGTCCGCATCGGGGAGGCCGAGCTCGCCGTCAGCCGTCGCCACACCCGCGCCCTGCGCGACCTCCTCATGCGCCAGGGCGGCCGCTGAAGGAGGTCGCGAGGCCGTCGCTGACCTGCTGTGTTCTTCGGCGATCCCTTCCCACCGGCACCCGCCGCCGCCTACACTCCGAGCCCATGTCCGCAGAGCCATCCCCCCGGCGCGAAGTGGTCACGCGGGAGCCGAGGCGGGTGCGCCCGCTGCCCCGCCACCGCACCCAGTCGGAGATCGACGAGCAGACCGCCCTCGGCGGCGCCTATGTGCGCTCCCTGATGCGCGGCCAGCTCCGGGCCGCCCTCACCGTCTTCGGTGTGCTGGCCCTCGTCGCGGGCACCCTGCCGCTCCTCTTCGCCGCGCTGAACAGCTCCGCCCTGGTCTGGGCGGTGCTCGGCTTCGCCACCTACCCGCCGCTCACTCTGGCCGCCTGGTGGTACGTCCGCCGGGCCGAGCGCAACGAACGCGACTTCGCCCGGCTGGTGGAGGGCCGCCCCGCCCCGTGAGCGCCTCCGCCCCCATGGCGTCCTGGGTGGCCGTGGCCCTCGTCGTCCTCGCCACCGTCCTCGTCGGCGGCTTCGGCCTGCGCATCTCCCGTACGACCTCCGACTTCTACGTCGCCTCGCGCACCGTGCGCCCCCGCCTCAACGCCGCCGCGATCAGCGGGGAATACCTGTCGGCCGCCTCCTTTCTCGGCGTCGCCGGGCTCGTCCTCGTCCACGGCCCCGACATGCTCTGGTACCCGGTCGGCTACACCGCCGGATATCTGGTGCTGCTGGTCTTCGTCGCCGCCCCGCTGCGCCGCTCGGGGGCGTACACCCTGCCCGACTTCGCCGAAGGGCGGCTCGAATCGCGGCAGGTCAGGAGGCTGGTGAGCGCGCTCGTCGTCGGGGCGGGGTGGCTCTACCTCGTGCCGCAGCTCCAGGGCGCCGGGCTCACCTTGAAGATCCTCACCGGCGCGCCCGGCTGGCTCGGGGACGTCCTCGTCGCCACCGTCGTGACGGCCGCCGTCGCGGCGGGCGGCATGCGCTCCATCACCTTCGTCCAGGTCTTCCAGTACTGGCTCAAGCTCACCGCCCTGCTCGTCCCCGCCCTCTTCCTGGTCCTCGCCTGGCAGGGCGACGGGCGGCCCCGGGTCAGCTTCGACGACCAGCTCGCCGTCTTCCGCGCCGACCACCCGCTGTACGCCACCTACGGGCTGATCGTGGCGACTTTCCTCGGCACCATGGGCCTGCCCCATGTCGTCGTCCGCTTCTACACCAGCCCCAACGGTCGCGACGCCCGCCGCACCACCGTCGCGGTGCTCGCCCTGGTCGGCCTCTTCTACCTGCTTCCGCCGATCTACGGGGCGCTCGGCCGGCTCTACAGCCCCGAACTGCGGTACGGGGGCGACGCGGACGCCGCCGTGCTGCTGCTGCCCGCCCGGGTCATCGGCGGGCTCGGCGGCGACCTCCTCGGGGCGCTGATCGCGGGCGGGGCGTTCGCCGCGTTCCTGTCCACCGCCTCCGGGCTCACCATGGCCGTGGCCGGGGTCATCACCCAGGACGTGCTGCCCGGGCGCGGGGTGCGGCACTTCCGGTTCGCCACGGTCCTCGCCGTCGCCGTGCCGCTCGCCGGGTCGCTGCTGGTGAGCCGGGTGCCGGTGGCCGATGCGGTGGGCATGGCGTTCGCCGTCTCCGCGTCCTCCTTCTGCCCGCTGCTCGTCCTCGGCATCTGGTGGCGGCGGCTCACCCCGCCGGGGGCCGTCGCGGGTCTCCTGCTGGGCGGCGGCTCCGCCCTGCTCGCGGTGGGCATCACGGTCAGCGGAGCCGTGACCCCGCCCGGCTGGCCGCACGCGCTGCTGGCCTGGCCCGCCGTGTGGTCCGTGCCGGTCGGGTTCCTCGCGATGATCCTGGTCTCGCTCGCCACGCCGGGGCGGATACCGCCGGGCACCAACGCGGCGATGACCCGCTTCCACCTCCCCGAGGCCCTCACCTCGGCGCGGGCGGCCGCCGGGAGGGGCCGATGACCGGGGCAGCCGTCGCCGTACTCGTGGTCCTGGCCGCCCTGCTGCTCGGCGCGGGCTACCGGCTGGGCCGCCGCGCCGCCCGCCCGCTGCGCCCCAGCGACGTCGGCACCCCCGTCGAGCACGCCACGTTCGAGACCCTGCACACCGCGTCGCTGGCCGCGCCTCCGCTGCGCGCCGGGCTCACCGAGGAGAGCGCCCGCAGGGCCGCCCGGCGGCTGCGCTCGCTGCTCGGCACCGACGCACTCTGCCTCACCGACCGGGACCGGGTGCTGGTCTGGGACGGGACCGGGCATCACCACGGCAAGGACGTGATGGACCATCTGCGGGGGTTGCTGGACAACGGCCGCGACACCGCCTTCGACAGCGGGTGCGGCGATCTCGACTGCCCGCTGCGCTGGGCCGTCGCCGTCCCGCTCACCGTGGAGAACCGCGTCCTGGGCGCGCTCGTCGCCTATGCCCCGCGCGAGTCGGCCGTCCTGGCCCGAGCGGCGGGGGAGGTGGCCCGCTGGGTCTGCGTCCAGCTGGAGCTGGCCGAGCTGGACCGCTCCCGTACGCAGCTCATCGAGGCAGAGATCAAGGCGCTGCGGGCGCAGATCTCCCCGCACTTCATCTTCAACTCGCTCGCCGCGATCGCCTCGTTCGTCCGGACCGACCCCGAGCAGGCCCGCGAACTGCTCCTGGAATTCGCGGACTTCACCCGCTACTCGTTTCGCAAGCACGGGGAGTTCACCACCCTGGCGGACGAGTTGCACTCCATTGACCAGTATCTGGCCCTCGTGCGGGCCCGGTTCGGTGAACGGCTCGCCGTCACCCTCCAGGTCGCCCCCGAGGTGCTGCCGGTCGCGCTGCCCTTCTTGTGCCTCCAGCCGCTGGTGGAGAACGCGGTCAAGCACGGTCTGGAAGGGGCGGTCACCCGCAGCCGCATCACCATCAGCGCGCTCGACGCCGGATCGGAGGCCGAGGTCGTCATCGAGGACGACGGGACCGGAATGGACCCCGAACGGCTGCGTCAGATCCTGCGCGGTGAGGGCGGCACCTCCACCGGCATCGGCCTGCTCAACGTGGACGAGCGGCTGCGTCAGGTGTACGGCGACGACTACGGGCTCGTCATCGAGACCGGCGTCGGGGCGGGGATGAAGGTCACGCTACGGCTGCCCAAGTACCGTGCGGGGGTGCATGGTTCCTGAGCGCGGCGCTCAGTACAGGTGCACGGCCAGATGCCCCAGCGGGAGCCCCAGCTGCCACGCGGGCGTCCAGACCTGGACCTCGCCCTCCTCGTGCGGTCCCGCCCCCACCGGCTCCCGGGGCACGGGTGGCCCGATCGCGTCCAGGTCCGCGGCGAGCAGCTCGGTCTCCTCCAGCCACCGCCAGGCCGCCCGCGCCAGCGCCAGATCGGGGTCACCGGCCGCGGCCCGCCGGTCCGCCTCATCAAGCCGCTCGCAGACCCAGCTGCGCCAGGTGCTCCCGTACGCGGTCAGCAGCCGCAGTTCGTCGACACGGGGTTCGGGCAGGGCGCAGGGGGCGGGGGTGTCCCGGAGGAACTCGCTGAGGAACATCGTCAGCGCGAGCGCGTCGCGCCCCGCCCGGAACTCCAGGGTCGTCGGCTCCATCAGGTCGCCGGTCCGCAACAGCTCGTCGGCGATGTACTCGGTGGACAGCCAGGCCATCGGCACCGGCAGCCCGTTCCCACCGGTCCCATCGCTTCTCTCGGGACGCATCCCCTCTCGCCTCTCTTCCTCGTTCGGTACCGGGCTTCACGCAGCATTGAACCGGGGGCGGGCGCCCCGCGTGGGCAGAAGGGAGCGATCGCCCTCGGGGGAGTAGCCGGGCAGGGTGCGCGACAGGGTCCGCAGGGCGTAGTGCGAACGGGACTTGACGGTCCCGGCGGGGATGCCGAGCGCGGTGGCCGCCTCGCCGACGCTCATTCCGCGGAAGTAGATCTGCACCAGCACCGCCCGGTGCTCGGGGCTCAGGGTGCGGACCGCCTCGCGGACGTCCAGGGCGCGGACGGCCGAGTCCGCGGTGTCCTGGGCGGCCGGGGTGCTCTCCAGCACCGTGTCGCTGACCTCGACCGGGCGGGCCCGGCGGGAGCGGCGGGCGTCGATGGCGAGGCGGCGGCCGACGGTGAACAGCCAGGGCCGCATCGAGTCGTAGGGCGCCTCGAACGCCTCGGGGTGCTGCCAGGCGCGTACGAGTGTCTCCTGCACCAGATCCTCCGCTCGCTGCCGGTCCCCGAAGGTCAGGCCGAGCAGGAAGTGGAACAGGGCGGGGCCGTGTTCCCGCTGCAACTCCGCGATGGCCCGCTCATCGGTCGTCGTCGTGGTGTTCATGGACGTCCTCTCCCGCCGAGGCCCCTGACGGCCTCGTTCCGACGGGCGTATACGAACGCATTCGGGGGCGCGGGAACAGGTGGTGTGCCGAGGCGTGCGACGAGCGGTCGCTCAGTGCGGCGAATGGTGCGGTGAACGGTCGAGGGGCCGTCGGGGTCGGCCGGTACGACCAGTTCAGCTAGGTATACGGCAATGCTCCTTGCTTCTACGGTATGACGATCTGTGTAGTCGGATGGTCGTAATCATCCGAACGTGGAGTCGAGCAGATGACGCAGCGCATCCGACCGGCCGCCATGGCCGCCCTGGCCCTCCTGCTCGCCGCGGCCACCGGCTGCACCGGGCAGCAGCCCCCCGCCGCCGCGCCCAGCACGCCCGCCGCGGCCCGGGGCGCGGCCGGCCAGGACGCCCACGGGCCCCGCCCCTTCACCCTCATCGCCGCGGGCGACATCCTGCCGCACTCCTCCGTCATCGACCGCGCCGCCGCCGACGCGGGCGGCCGGGGTTACGACTTCACCCCCATGCTGGCGGGCGTCGCCCCGGTCGTCTCGGCGGCGGACCTGGCCATCTGCCACATGGAGACCGTGTACGGGAAGGAGGGCGGCCCCTACACCGGCTACCCGAACTTCAAGTCGCCGCCCGAGGTCGCCACCGCCCTGCGCACCACCGGCTACGACTCCTGCTCCACCGCCTCCAACCACACCCTCGACGACGGGGCCGAGGGCATCCGGCGGACCCTCGGGGCGCTGGAGAGGGCGGGCATCCGGCACGCCGGGTCCGCCCGCACCGCCGCCGAGGCCGCCCGGCCCACGATCCTGCCCGCCGGGCCGGGCAAGGGCGCGGCCAAGGTGGCCCACCTCGCGTACACCTACGGCACCAACGACATCCCGCTGCCGGCGGGCCGCCCCTGGGCGGTCAACCTGATCGACGAGCGGAAGATCATCGAGGAGGCCCGGGCGGCCCGCCGAGCGGGCGCCGACGTCGTCGTGCTCTCCGCGCACTGGGGCACCGAATGGCAGGACGAACCGGATGCCGAGCAGCTTCGACTCGCCCAGCGGCTCACCGCCTCCACCGACGGGGGCCGCCCCGACATCGACCTGATCATCGGCACCCATGCTCATGTCCCGCAGGCGTACGAGAAGGTCAACGGCACCTGGGTGGTCTACGGCATGGGCGACCAGATCGCCGGGGCGATGATCAACTACGAGGGCGTCCAGGACCCGCGCGGCAACCAGGGCTCGATGGGGCGCTTCACCTTCGCGCCGCCCGCGAAGCCCGGCGAGCGCTGGACCGTGAAGAAGGCCGAGTTCGTACCGCAGTGGTACGACACCGTCACCGGACGCGCCGTCAACCTCAACGTCTCCCTGGACCAGGGGGCCGGGCATCTGCGCGAGGTCCGCGACCGCATTCGCACCGTCGTCCTCGGCCGGGGTGCGGAGGCGGACGGGCTCCTCATGGGCAAGTAGGCGGCCGGGACGCGGTCACGGCACTACGGTGACCGGCCAGCGCCCCGCCTTCACCAAACGCACCGCCACCGAGCCGACGAAGCGGTGCCCCGCCGACTCCGACGCCCCGACCACCACCGCGTCCGCCTTCAGCTCGTCGGCCGCCGTCACGAGCCCGTTGTAGGGGTCGCCCCGGAAGGTGTGGAACTCCCACCGCACGTCCCACGCGTCCCGGAAGCGCTCCGTCGCCTCGCGGATCTCGGTGACCAGGTCCTCTGCCACCTCGGCCGTCGCATCGCCCATCGGCACGCCCAGCGCCGCGCCCGCGGTCAGCACCGGCTGCACGTAGACCAGGGCCAGCATGGCGTTCTGCCGCCGGGCGAGTCCGGCGGCGTAGGCGGCCGCGCGCATCGACGAGTCGGAGCCGTCGAGCCCCGCGACGATCACCTTGGGGCCGTCCGTGCCGCGTTCGAACTGATGAGGCTGCTGCTCTGTCACGGCTCCGAGGCTATCGGCTCGGCCCCTGGGGGCACGGCCCGGGAAGCCCCCTCGCCTTCATCGTGAGGAACATCCTCACGATGGACATGCTGCGTCGATCGGGTACAAAACGGTCGATGCCCGGTGTCGGCGACCGGGCCGGACGTTCAGCCGTGCGAGCAGTTGGCCATGAGAAGTGATCACACCGGACCCGAGCGCCGCACCCTGCTGAGAGTCGCCCTCGGCCTCGGAACGGCCACCGCCCTGCACCTGGTCGTCGCCGACCCGGCGTCGACGCCCACCCGCCCCGCACGCGCCGCCGGAACCCCGCCCGCCGCCGCGGCGGGACCCCCGGCAGGCGTCCGCGGCAGACCCTCCCCGTACCGCCTGGAACCCATGACGGCGAGGACGCCGCCCCGGTTCAGACCGGCCCGGCCGCCGGTGCGCACCCGGCCCTTCGAACACCTCCCCGACCTCGGGCACTCGATGGTCCTCAGCTTCGACGACGGCCCCGATCCGCTGTACACCCCGGACATCCTGACCACCCTGCGCAAACACCGGGTCCGCGCGATGTTCTTCGTCTGCGGCGAGATGGCGGACGCCAACCGGGACCTGCTGCGCGAGATGGCGGACGACGGCCACGTGGTGGGGAACCACTCCTGGTCGCACCCGCTGATCCCGAAGCTGTCCCGCGCCGCGATCCGCGACGAGCTCGGACACACCAGCGAGGTGGTCGAGGAGACGCTCGGGACGTCGCCGCTCTGGTACCGCGCGCCCTACGGGGCGTGGAACCGCAACTCGTTCGAGATCGGGGCCGAGTTGGGCATGGAACCCATGGCCTGGACCGTGGACACCCTCGACTGGAAGGAGCCGGGGACGGGCACGATCGTCCGCCGGGTGCTGGAGGGGGCGGGGCCGGGCGTGGTCGTCCTCTCGCACGACGCGGGCGGCGACCGCTCGCAGAGCGTCGCGGCCCTGCGCCACTACCTGCCCCGGCTGCTCGACTCCGGCTATCGCATCACGGTGCCGCACCGGGTCTGAGCCGCGCCGCGCAGGGCTGTGCCCCCGGCGGCCGGGGGCACAGCCCTGTCCGGCGGGCTCAGCGGGTGTCGACCAGCCGGGCGAAGACCACCACGTTCCCGTCGTAGCCGCCCGCCTTCGAGTAGCCGCCGCCGCAGGTGATGACCCGCAGCTCCGCGTGGCCGGTGTCGCCGTAGACCCGGGGGCCGGGGAAGTTGTTCTTGGAGAAGACCTCGACCCCGTACACCTCGAAGATCCCGACCCGGCCGTCGTAGCGGGTGACCTCGACGCGGTGCCCCTTCCGGAGCGAGCCGAGGCCGTAGAAGACGGCGGGGCCCGAGTTGTTGTCGACATGGCCGACGACCACGGCGGTGCCGCGCTGGCCGGGGGCGATGCCGTTCTGGTACCAACCGGCGAGGTTGGGGTCCTCGGCGGGCGGGGCGTCGATCCAGCCGCCCGCGTCCAGGTTCACATCGACGATGGGGGCGTCGACGTTGATCGACGAGATCTTCACGCGCGAGGCCGGGGCGTAGGGCAGCGGCTGCACCGGCTCGCCCTCGGCCTGCGGCACCGGGGCGTCCTGGCTCAGATCCAGCGAGGCGGCGGCGGCAGGCTGGGGCGGGCCCGCCTCCCCGAACTCCGTGCCGTTGCGCATGAGGGCGAGGCCGGTGAGCATCACCAGGGCGACCGCACCCCAGGGCACACGTCTGGTCCGCTCGCCACCGGCGTAGTCCCGGCCCATGGTTCTCCCTTCGTCGCGACGCTGTGAACGTTAGGGGCGCTGCGGCGGGGCGGCGATCAGAGAAGGGCGAACGGGTGGCGGGCGAATCCGCGCCGCCTCGGACGGCTGCCCATCGGAGTAATGAGCAGATAAAAGTTTTGATGGTCTGTGACCTGCGGCTCCGTCAGCTCACGGGGATTCCGCACGGCGTGTCGCGTCACCGGGGTGGAGCAGTGCCGAAGTGCGAGCCGCCGGTCCGCTGGTGAGTGTTCGTCATGGGAGGCGTTCTCGTCGATCCAGCCCGGAGGAAAAGCCTCCGGCGGCGTTTCCCGCAGGAGGTTCACACGATGCGCGCTTCACGCGTTCTCGCGGTCACCGCGACCGCATTCGCGGCCGTCGGGCTCGCGGCCCCCATGGCCGCTGCCACCAACGGTCCGAGCAACGTCACCGTCAACCCGTACTCGGTCCATCAGGGCGCCACCATGAAGGTCACGGCGCAGGGCTGCGGCCACGGCGGCAAGGTCTGGTCGAACGCGTTCCCGACGACCACGCTCTCCGCGGGGGGCACCGGTCACGCCACGGCCCACATCCGGCACAACACCACGCCGGGGCACTACCACCTCTCGGTGAAGTGCAGCGACAACGACCGGATCGCCACGCACAAGTTCACCGTGCTCGCCGGTCAGGGCGCGCAGGGCGGCCTCGGCGGCTCGATGGGCCCGAACTCCGTGGAGATGCAGGTCGGCGGCGGTCTGGTGGCCGCGGCGGCCGTCGGCGGCGCGGTCTTCCTCGTCCGGCGTCGGCGGACGAGCCATGCGGCGTTCTAGGGCGGCGAACCTCCCGCCCGGCCCGATACGCCCGTCGCCCCGAGTCCTGGATCAGGACCCGGGGCGACTGTCGTGCGGCGCACGTGACGGCTTCAGTGCCGGCGGGCGGTGTTGCGCCGACGGGCGAAGTAGAGGGCGCCCGAGGCGGCCGCGAGCACCAGGCCCGCACCGGCGGCGACCTCCACCGCGTCGGTGGTGCCGGAGCTTCCGCCGAGCCCGCCGCGCACGCCGCCCGGGACAAGGGCCGTGGAGCTCGCGGTCGGGACCCTGGGTGCCGGGGTGGGGGTGCTCGTCGCGCCGCCCGTGATGGTCAGGTTGACGTTGCGCGAGGTGCCGGTGGAGCCGCAGGTGAACGTGACGGCGTAGACGGCGCCCCGGCGGGCGTCCGTGTCGACGGTCGCGGTGGCCGTCGTGCTGCCGCTCGGGATCACCGTCGTGTCGAAGATGCCCGAGCTGACGGTCGTCTCACCCGTGCACCCGCCGGCGCCGAGGGTCACGCGGCCGCCCGGCGCGATGACCGAAGGCGTGATCGTCGGATTGAACGTGCTGGTGGCCCCGTCCGGAGCCGCGAGGGCGGCGGACGGGGCGATCAGCGTCAGGGCACTGGCGCCGAGCAGGGCGAACGGTGCGACACGTATCGCGCGCATGGTGGATCCTCCGGGTTCCCCGAGGGGCAGCTGCGGAACGAATTTCCACATAGCAGGAAAAATGCACCTCGATGCCCGACACGCTAGGAGGGGTCCCCACCGTGCGCGATCGGGGTCCGGCGAATGGGGCAGTCGGGTCCCCCGGCCGGCGCACCGGGCGGGGGAGCGCGGCGTCAGCGGGTGGCGTCCGGAAAGAGGTCGAAGAACGGTGTCGCGGTGGCCGAGACGCCCCGGCCGAAGGGCGCGTCGAAGTCCCAGATCAGGAAGAGCAGGAAGGCGATCAGCGCGCTGAAGAGGCCTGCCAGCAGCAGTTCGCGGAACGTTCTGCGGATCTGGAGGGTGAAGATCAGCCCGACGGTCACCAGCGCCCCGATGATCAGGCCGAACCAGACCACCCCGGGCATCGTCGCCTCGGCGTTCTGCCCCCGTGAGCTGCGGGCGTCGTCCGCCGCCGCCACCTGGTCGACCAGCGGCTGGTAGGCCTGCCCCTCGTGGTCGGTCTGCGGCTCGTAGTCGGTGACGTCGGCCCGCACCCGGTCCAGCAGCTGCGTGCCGCGTTCGGTGAGTCCGCCCCGCTCGGACATCACCCTCCACTCGTCCTCGACGACATGGGCGACATAGGCGTCCACGTCCGCCCGGATGCGGTCGCGGACCTCGGCCGGATAGACGGAGGCACGCGCCTGCACCTCGTGCAGCGCCTGCGCCTCCAGGCGTACGGACTCCTGGGCGGCGCTGCGGCCCTCCCACACCCCGGCGATGGCCAGGCCCAGGACGATCGCGTAGACCACGCCGATCATCATCGTCATGTACTCGATGACGTCGGGCGTCTCGGACGGGTCGTCGTCATCCCCGATCCGCCGGTTGTTCAGGACGGCGATGGTGAGGACGACCGCGCAGGCCGACGCCATGGCAATGCTCAGTACGAGCCATTCGGACATGCATCTCTCCTGGTCAGCGAGACGATCGTGGCCGCAGCACGGCGACGGCGAACACCGCGGGGGCGGTGATCAGCAGGGTCAGGGACACCAGTGACGGTCCGCTCCGGGGCTCCTTGCGGGTCGGTTTGCGGTACGCGGGCCGCGCCACGGGCCGGGGCGCCGCCGGTTGCGCCCGCACCGAGGGCTCCGGTGAGGCCGACGGCTTCGGCGGAGGCGGCGGTGCGGGAGGCGGTGCGGGAGGCGGTGCGGGAGGCGGCGGTGGTGCCGCAGTGGGCGGCGGCGGTGGCGGTGGCGGAGGAGGCGGCGGAGGAGGCGGCGGTGGCGGTGCGGGCGGCGGCGGTGGTGGTTTGGGAGGGGGCGGCGGTGGTGGCGGCTCCGGGGTGGAGACCGCCGCGCACCCCCCGTCGCCCGCCACGGCGACCGAGGAACTGCCGTCGCCCTGCCCGATCGAGGCCACCGCGCAGTTGTCGGCGGTCGCGGGCGGCGGTACGGCTATCAGCCAGAGGAGTGCGGCGGCTGCCGTGAGCCGTCCGATGCGTGATCCGTGCACGACGGGCAGCATGATCCACGCAGCCGGGGGAAACGCGGGACTTCCGGGTGATTCCCCTGATCGTGGGGATAATAGGCCATTCGTGTTTGCGTGGTGATCGCGTCCTGCCGGAATTCTTCTCCGCCTCCCGTTGAACGCGAACCGGTCGGCGCCCCGTACCTAGGGCCATGAACGACGCGGTCACGCGTCGTCATCGGCAGCGATACGACGAAGTACTACGGGAGTCGACATGAACACCTGGCGCAACGCCTCGCTCGCGGTCACCGCCGCGGCCCTGTTGACGCTCACGACGGCGTGCGGTCAGGAGAACGGCGCGGCCTCGCCCAACGGCCAGTCCGTCGGCAACGCGGCCCCGGCCCAGCAGCCCGCGGAGAGCGGGTACGGATCGGCCGGCGGCGGCTACGGCTCCGGGGCCGACGAGGACGCCGCGGAAACGAAGGAGGCCGGTCAACTCGGCGTGCAGGACAGCAAGAAGCTCGGGAAGGTGCTCACCGACAGCGAGGGCTTCACGCTCTACCGCTTCGACAAGGACACCGCGAACCCGCCCAAGTCGAACTGCGACGGCGAGTGCGCGGCGATCTGGCCCGTGGTGGGTGCGGGCAACGCCGTGGCCGCCGCGGGCACCGACGACGAACTGCTCGGGGAGGTCACCCGGGCCGACGGCACCAAGCAACTCACCATCGACGGCTGGCCGATGTACCGGTACGCGAAGGACACCGCACCGGGTCAGGTCAACGGGCAGGGGGTCGGCGGCACCTGGTTCGCCTCGGCTCCCGACGGAAAGAAGGCGGCGGTCAACGCCGACAGCGCGGGCGCGGGCGCCGCCGAGCCCGCCGACCCCGCGGGTCTCTCGGTCCGCAAGGACCCGAAACTCGGCGACATCGTGGTGGACGGCCGCGGTATGACCGTTTACCGGTTCACCAAGGACTCCGCATGGCCGATGAAGACGGCGTGCACGGGCGACTGCCTCAAGAAGTGGCCGGTAGTCGCTCCGGTGGCCAAAAGCGAGGTGGACGGAGTGACGACGAAGGGATTCGTCACCTTCGACCGCCCTGACGGTATCGAGCAGCAGACCATCGACTGCTGGCCGATCTATACGTTCGCCGGTGACTCGAAGCCCGGCGACACCAACGGTCAAGGAGTCGGCGGCACCTGGTATGCCGTTTCCCCCGATTCGAAACTCGTCGGTGCCGCCAAGTAATCGCGACAGCGGCGAATAACCGCCCAGGAGCCCCAAGTGGCCCCGAACCACCGGGAAACGGCGCCCGGCGTGCCGGTCCGTCGCTGCGTGTATACGCGCAGCGACGGACCGGCCGCACATGCCACCGGAGTGTGACCAATAACGGACCGCTAATTTCCGTTTCCACTCGCCCTCTTGGCGGCCGATCAGTAGCCTCTGGTCAACACTGACCATGAACATGGCCGGATCGCCGTGGCGAACTTGTTGGAGACATCGATGGAGCGTCCCGCCTGGGCACCGCAGGGCATTGACATTTCGGTGCCGAGCGTGTCTCGCATGTACGACTTCTATCTGGGCGGATCGCACAATTTCGAGGTGGACCGGGAAGCGGCGCGCAAGGCCATGGAGTTCCTCCCGGGCCTCCCCAAGATCATGCAGGCCAATCGGGCCTTTATGCGCCGCGCCGTCCGCCATGCCGTCGACACCGGGATCGACCAGTTCCTCGACATCGGCTCCGGCATCCCGACCTTCGGCAACGTCCACGAGGTCGCCCAGACCGCCGACCCCGGGGCCAAGGTGGCGTACGTCGACCACGACCCGGTCGCCGTCGCCCACAGCCAGGCGGTGCTGGAGGGCAACGACCGCGCGGTCATCGCCGCCGCCGACCTGCGCCGCCCCAAGGGCATCCTGGCGCACCCGGAGATCACCGGGCTGCTCGACCTGAACCGCCCGGTCGCCCTGCTGCTGGTAGCGGTGCTCCACTTCGTCGAGGACGCCGACGACCCGTACGCCGCGGTCGCCGAACTCCGCGACGCGCTGGCCCCCGGCAGCCTGATCGTCCTGACCCACGCCTCGTACGAGGGCATCCCGCTGTCCAAGGAGGAGGCCGACGGGACGGTCGGCGTCTACCGGAACATCCGCAACCCGCTGGTCATGCGCTCGCGCGAGGAGATCGGCCGGTTCTTCGACGGCTACGAGATGGTCGAGCCGGGACTCGTGCAGATGCCCGAATGGCGGCCCGACACCCCGCAGGCGCCGGGGCAGGAAGACCCGTACGCCTTCTCGGGCTTCGCAGGGGTTGGGCGCAAGGCGTGAGCATCCCCGCCCAGGCGTCCGGTGAGCCGGACACGGAACCGGACGGTCCCGAAGGCCGCCTCCGGAGATTCGCCAGGATCTGGAGCCGGGCCATCTTCCCGCTGACGGCCACCTCCCTGACCCGGCCCGAGTTCGAAGAGCATCTGCTGCCCCTGGCACGCGAGCTCAACGGCATCCTGCACGCCCGCCCCTTCGACGCCGCGCCCGCCCAGCGGGTGGGCGCGGCCCTGGTCGACGCGCACTGCACCGACCCGGACGCCCTCAGCTCCACGCTCGGCGTCGTCGACTCCTACCTCGTCCTCTACTGCGGCCACAACGGGCCCGGCGTCCTGTCCACCGAGGACGGGCGGGCCCGCTGCGCCCGCATCCAGCACACGCTGGCGGCCGGTTTCTCCCGGGCGCTGCGTGAGCGCACGCTCGCCGAGCAGGAGGCCATCGCCCGCTCGGCGCTGACGGCCCGTTCGCACGCCGAAGAGGCCCTGCACGCCACGGAGGCGCGGTTCCGCGCGGTCTTCGAGGACGCGGCCGTCGGCATCGGCATCGCCGACCTGGACGGCAATGTCCTGGAGGTCAACGACACCCTCACCAAGATGTTCGGCGGTCTGGAGCACCACGTCCGCAGCCACAAGGTGAACGAGTGGGTCCACCCCGAGGACTCGCCCCAGGTGTGGAGGTTCTACAACGAGCTGGTACGCGGCGAACGCGACCACTACCGGGTCGAGAAGGCGTACTACCGCAACGACGGTACGGTCCTGTGGACCAACCTCACCGTCTCCCTGCTGCGCGACCCCGAAGGCCGCCCGCAGTACCAGCTCGCGCTGATGGAGGACACCACCGAACGGCGCCTGCTCAACCTGCGGCTGCGCTACGAGGCCACCCACGATGCGCTCACCGGACTGCCCAACCGGACGCTGTTCTTCGAGCGTCTTGAGAAGGCCCTCACCGCCCGGGACGGCACCCGCTTCGGCCTGTGCTACCTCGACCTCGACGGCTTCAAGGCGATCAACGACAGCCTCGGCCACGCGGCCGGCGACCGCCTTCTCGTCGAGGTCGCCGACCGGCTCCAGAGCTGTGCCACCGCCCCCGGCGAGATGGTCGCCCGGCTCGGCGGCGACGAGTTCGTGGCCCTGACCACCGGCCCCGACACCGCCGACGAGGTGGACGAACTGGCGGGCCGCATCCTCAACGTGCTGGCCGCGCCCATCCGGCTGGACGGCCGCGAACTCACCGTCCGCGGTTCGATCGGCGTCGTCGAGGGGCCCTCCGGGGAGCGCAGTGCCGCCGAGGTGCTCCGCAGCGCGGACATCACCATGTACCGGGCCAAGGCGGCGGGCGGCAACCGCTACCAGCTCGCGGACGCGGAGGCCGACGCCCGTGCCATCACCCGGCACGGGCTGACCACCGCGCTCCCGGCGGCACTGGACCGGGGCGAGTTCTTCATCGAGTACCAGCCGCTCGTCCACCTCGGCGACGGCACGGTGCACGGTGCGGAGGCGCTCGTACGGTGGTGCCATCCCCAGTACGGGGTGCTGGGGCCCGACCGGTTCATCCCGCTCGCCGAGCACACCGGTCTCATCGTGCCCCTCGGGCGCTGGGTTCTGGAGGAGTCCGTCCGGCAGGCGAACTTCTGGCAGGAGCGGCACAGCGACGGCGGTCCCCTGCGGATCAACGTCAACCTCTCGCCGACCCAGCTGCACCACCCCCGCCTGGTCGCCGAGACGGTCGACGTGCTGGAGCGCTCCGGCCTGGAGCCGGGCGCGCTGTGCCTGGAGGTCACCGAGTCCGCCCTGATCGGCGCCGACGACGATCTCCTCAAGCCGCTGCGGCAGCTCGCCGAGATGGGCGTCGACATCGCCCTCGACGACTTCGGCACCGGCTACTCGAACCTGGCGAACCTGCGCCGCCTCCCGGTCAGCGTGCTCAAGCTGGACCGTTCCTTCACCCGGGGCATGCAGCAGCACCCGGCCGACCCGGTCGACCTGAAGATCGTGGAGGGCATCGTGTCGCTGGCCCACAGCCTGGAGCTGGCCGTCACGGTGGAGGGCGTGGAGACCGCCGCCCAGGCCGATCAGCTGCGCCGACTGGGCTGCGACACCGCCCAGGGCTGGTACTACGCCCGCCCCGGCGCCCCGGACCGCATCCACTCCCTGCTCCTGGCCGACGCGGTCTGACGGGGCGCCGGGCGGGGTCCGGCGCCCCGGCTCAGCCCGAGGCCGCCCCGAGCTCCAGCAGCATCCGCTGGAGCTCGCGCGCGGCCCGGGGCGGGGCGACGTCGCTGCGGTGCGCCAGGGCGATCGTGCGCCGCAGCCCGGCCCCCGCCAGCGGGGTCTTCCGCAGGTCGTGGCCCGCCCGGTTCGCGGCCATGCTCGGCACCACGGCGATGCCGAGCCCCGCCCGTACGAAACCGAGCACCGCGTCCATCTCGCCGCCCTCCACCGTGAACGAGGGCTCGAACCCCTCCGCGCGGCACGCGGCGAGCGTCAGCTCCCGCAGGTTGTATCCGTGGCGGAACATCACCATCGGAGCGTCGCGCAGATCGGCGATCCGCACCCGTCCGCCGCGCCCCGGCGCAGGTTCCGCCGCCGAGGACACCACCACCAGGTCCTCGTGCAGCAGCTCCACCGTGGTCAGCGCGGGAGACCCGGCGGGCAGCGGCAGCACCACCAGGGCCAGATCGAGCGCACCGCGCGCCAGTTGACGTACGAGGTCGTGCGAGCCGCCCTCCTCCAGCAGCAGCCGCACCCCCGGGTGCCGGTCATGGAAGGCGCGCAGAACGTCCGGCAGCAGACCCGTGCACAGACTCGGCGTCGCCCCGAGCCGCACCCGGCCGCTGCGCAGCTGCACCAGCTCCTGCACTTCCTGCCGCGCGGTCTCCGCGTCGGCGAGGATGCGCCGGGCCAGGGGGAGGAGCGCCTCGCCCGCGTCGGTGAGGGCGATGTTGCCCCGGGCCCGGCTGAACAGCTCGGCGCCCAACTCCGTCTCCAGCGCCCGGATCTGCTGGGAGAGCGAAGGCTGCGACACATGCACCGCCTCGGCGGCCCGGGTGAAGTGCCGGGTCTCGGCGACGGCCACGAAATAGGTGAGCTGCTGGAAGTGCATAGGGCGACGATAACGCCCATCAATAGTTATTGCCTATGGAGATCAGCCAGACCATGTCTTGGACTGATCAGGTCTTCCGCCCCTACCGTCAGGTTCATGGCATTGGCAACGCGGACGGACCGACGGCCGTCGATGACGCGTACGCTCTGGGACTCGACCGTCGGCAAGAAGACGATCATGGCTGGCTCCGGCCTGATCATGCTCGGGTACCTCGTCGTCCACATGGCCGGGAATCTGAAGATCTTCTTCGGACCCGGCACGTTCGACGGGTACGCCCACTGGCTGCGCACGCTGGGCGAACCGGTCCTGCACTACGAGTGGGCGCTGTGGATCGTGCGCGTGGGGCTCGTCGCGGCCGTCGTGCTGCACGGCGTCTCCGCCTACCAGCTGAGCCGCCGCGACATCAGGGCGCGACCCGCCAAGTACGTCCACAAGAGGCCCCGGGCGAGCTACGCCACCCGGACCATGCGCTGGGGCGGGATCATCCTCGCCCTCTTCATCGTGTGGCACATCCTCGACCTGACGACCGGTACCGTCCACACGAGCTTCGAGGCCGGGCACCCGTACCAGAACGTCATCGACACCTTCTCGACCTGGTACGGCAACGTCATCTACATCGTCGCCGTGCTCGCCATGGGCCTGCACGTCCAGCACGGCTTCTGGAGCGCCGCGCAGACCCTGGGCGTCGGCAACGCGACCCGCGACCGCATGCTGAAGACCCTCGCCAACCTCCTCGCCACGGCGCTGACGGTGGGCTTCGTCTCCGTACCCGTCGCCGTCATGACCGGAGTGGTGAGCTGACATGCCCGACTACACGCACTACGCCACGGGTGAGCCCGTCGTCGACACCAAGGCCCCCGAGGGCCCCGTCGCCGAACGCTGGGACACCCGCCGCTTCCAAGCCAAGCTCGTGAACCCCGCCAACCGGCGCAAACACACGGTCATCGTCGTCGGCACCGGACTGGCCGGCGGATCGGCCGGCGCCACCCTCGCCGAACAGGGCTACCACGTCGTCCAGTTCTGCTTCCAGGACTCACCCCGGCGCGCCCACTCGGTCGCCGCCCAGGGCGGTATCAACGCCGCGAAGAACTACCGCAACGACGGCGACTCCATCCGGCGGCTCTTCTACGACACCGTCAAGGGCGGCGACTTCCGCGCCCGGGAGTCCAACGTCCACCGGCTCGCCGAGATCTCCGTCGAGATCATCGACCAGTGCGTCGCCCAGGGCGTCCCCTTCGCCCGCGAGTACGGCGGCCTCCTCGACAACCGCTCCTTCGGCGGCGTCCAGGTCTCGCGTACGTTCTACGCGCGCGGCCAGACCGGACAGCAGCTCCTCCTCGGCGCCTACCAGGCGCTCTCCCGCCAGATCGCCACGGGCAACGTCGAACTCCACGCCCGTACCGAGATGCTGGACCTGATCGTGGTCGACGGCAAGGCGCGCGGCATCGTCGCCCGCGACCTCGTCACCGGGAAGATCGACACCTACTTCGCCGACGCGGTCGTCCTGGCCACCGGCGGCTACGGCAACGTCTTCTACCTGTCGACCAACGCCATGAACTCCAACGCCACCGCGATCTGGCGGGCCCACCGGCGCGGCGCCTACTTCGCCAACCCCTGCTTCACCCAGATCCACCCCACCTGCATCCCGCGCACCGGCGACCACCAGTCCAAGCTCACCCTGATGAGCGAGTCGCTCCGCAACGACGGCCGCATCTGGGTCCCCAAGGCCAAGGGCGACACCCGCCCGGCCGACCGGATCCCCGAGGACGAGCGCGACTACTACCTGGAGCGCATCTACCCGGCCTTCGGCAACCTGGTGCCCCGCGACATCGCCTCCCGGGCCGCCAAGAACGTCTGCGACGAGGGGCGCGGCGTCGGCCCCGGCGGGCAGGGGGTCTACCTGGACTTCGCCGAGGCCATCGGCCGGATGGGCCGCAAGGCGGTGGAGGCGAAGTACGGCAACCTCTTCGACATGTACCAGCGGATCACCGACGAGGACCCCTACACGGTCCCGATGCGGATCTACCCCGCCGTGCACTACACCATGGGCGGCCTCTGGGTCGACTACGACCTCCAGACCACCATCCCCGGCCTCTTCGCGATCGGCGAGGCGAACTTCTCCGACCACGGGGCCAACAGGCTCGGTGCCTCCGCGCTGATGCAGGGCCTCGCCGACGGCTACTTCGTCCTGCCCTCCACGATCAACGACTACCTCGCCCGCAACCCGCACACCGAGAAGCCCGATGCCCACCACCCCGCCGTCGCCGAGGTGGTGGCGGAGACCGAGGACCGGATCAACCTGCTGCTCTCCGTCGACGGCGACCGCACCCCCGACTCCTTCCACCGCGAGATCGGTGAACTCATGTGGGAGTACTGCGGGATGGCCCGCACCGAGGACGGACTGCGCAAGGCGCTCGCCAGAATCCCCCAGATCCGCGAGGAGTTCTGGCGCCGCATCAAGGTCCCCGGCACCGGCGAACAGTTCAACCAGTCGCTGGAGAAGGCCAATCGCATCGTCGACTACCTGGAGCTCGCCGAGCTCATGTGCCTCGACGCCCTGCACCGCGCCGAGTCCTGCGGCGGCCACTTCCGCACGGAGTCCCAGACCCCGGACGGCGAGGCCGAGCGGCGCGACGAGGAGTTCTCGTACGCCGCCGCCTGGGAGTTCACCGACACCGGCGGCGCCCCCGTCCTGCACAAGGAAGACCTCGTCTTCCACGACGTCCACCCCACTCAGCGGAGCTACGCATGAAGCTCACCCTGCGCGTCTGGCGCCAGCGAGACGCGGAAACGCCCGGCGCCATGGCCACCTACGAAGTCGACGGCATCTCCGCCGACATGTCGTTCCTGGAGATGCTCGACACCCTCAACGAGGAGCTCATCCTCGCCGGTGACGAGCCCGTCGCCTTCGACCACGACTGCCGCGAAGGCATCTGCGGCGCGTGCAGCCTCGTCATCAACGGCGACGCCCACGGCCCGGAGCGCACCACCACCTGCCAGCTCCACATGCGGTCCTTCGCCGACGGCGACACGATCGACATCGAACCCTGGCGCGCCTCGGCCTTCCCGGTCGTCAAGGACCTGGTCGTGGACCGCTCCTCGTTCGACCGGATCATCCAGTCCGGCGGCTACATCTCCGCCCCCACCGGCACCGCCCCGGACGCCCACGCCACCCCCGTGCCCAAGCCCGACGCCGACTTCGCCTTCGAGCACGCCGAGTGCATCGGCTGCGGAGCCTGTGTCGCCGCCTGCCCCAACGGCTCGGCGATGCTGTTCACCTCGGCCAAGGTCAACCACCTCGGTGTCCTGCCGCAGGGCGCCCCGGAACGCGAGACCCGGGTGCTGGACATGGTGGCGCAGATGGACGAGGAGGGGTTCGGCGGCTGCACCCTGACCGGCGAGTGCGCGACCGCCTGCCCGAAGGGCATCCCGCTGCCGTCGATCGCCGCGATGAACAAGGAGTGGCTGCGCGCCACGCGCAAGGTCCGCCGCTGAAACGGGTGTTGATCCCGTACGGCTCCGACAGTGCGGGGGCCGTACGGGATCAGCGCCGCAGCGCCTTCGCCAGATACGGTGCCGTACGGCTCCCCGCCGCCCGCGCCACCTCCTGCGGCGTGCCGGCCGCCACGATCCGCCCGCCCCGGTCTCCGCCCCCGGGCCCCAGATCGATGACCTGGTCCGCGCCCGCCACCACGGCCATGTCGTGCTCGACGACCACCACCGTGTTCCCCGCGTCGACGAGCCCGTGCAACTGCCGCATCAGCACCTCCACATCGGCCGGATGCAGCCCCGTCGTCGGCTCGTCCAGCAGATACAGCGTGTGCCCGCGCCGCGTGCGCTGGAGCTCGGAGGCGAGCTTGATCCGCTGCGCCTCGCCGCCGGACAGCTCGGTGGCGGGCTGCCCGAGCCGCAGATAGCCGAGCCCCACGTCCAGCAGCGTGGTCAGCGCGCGCTCGGCGGCCGGGGTCCCGGCAAAGAAGGAGGCAGCCGATTCCACGGTGAGATCCAGCACCTGGGCGATCGTCAGGCCGCGCAGAGTGATGTCCAGGGTCTCCGGGTTGTAGCGGGCGCCGTGACAGTCCGGGCAGGGCGCGTACGTGCTGGGCAGGAAGAGCAGCTCTACCGAGACGAACCCCTCGCCCTGGCAGGTCTCGCACCGCCCGCCGCTCACGTTGAACGAGAACCGCCCCGCCGTGTAGCCCCGCTCCCGCGCCGTCTCCGTCTGCGCGAACAGCTTCCGTACGCTGTCGAAGAGCCCGGTGTACGTGGCCAGGTTGGACCGGGGCGTCCGGCCGATGGGCTTCTGGTCGACCTGGACGAGCCGGTCCACGGCCTCAAGTCCGGTCGCGGAAGCGCAGTACTGCCCGCCGGCCCCGGCCTCCTCGCCCGACTGCCGGTCCGCGAGCACCCCGGCGAGGACCTGGCCGACGAGGGTCGACTTGCCCGACCCGGACACCCCGGTCACCGCCGTGAACACCCCGAGCGGGAAGGCCGCGTCGACCTCGCGCACGTTGTGCCGCTCCACGCCGGACAGCCGCAGCCACCCGGAGGGGCGGCGCGGCTCCCGTACGGCTGACGGCTCGTCGCCCTCGTGGAACAGGAACCGCCGCGTCGCCGACTCCGGGACCTCCGCCAGCCCCTCGGGCGGCCCGCTGTGCAGCACCCGCCCGCCGTGCTCCCCGGCCAGCGGCCCCACGTCCACCAGCCAGTCCGCCCGCCGCACCACGTCCATCTGGTGCTCCACCACGAACACCGAGTTCCCGGCTTCCTTGAGCCGGCCGAGCACCGCGAGCAGGGACTCCGTGTCGGCGGGGTGCAGTCCGGCCGACGGCTCGTCCAGGACATAGACGACACCGAAGAGTCCGGAGCGCAACTGCGTTGCCAGCCGCAGCCGTTGCAGCTCACCTGAGGAGAGCGTCGGAGCGGTGCGGTCCAGGCTCAGATAGCCGAGCCCCAGCTCGGTCACCGTCCCGATCCGGGCCAGCAGATCCCCGGTGAGCACCCGTGCGGTCTCCTCGCCGCCCGCCCCGGCCGCCGAGAGCGCGTCGGCCAGGTCGGACAGGGGCAGGGCGGCCAGCTCCGCGATGGTCCGCCCGGCGAACGTCACCGCCATCGCCTCCGGCCGCAGCCTGCTCCCGCCGCACGCCGGGCACGGCACACTGGTCAGGAAGCGTTCCGCCTTCGCCCGCAGGGTGCGGCTCTTGGTGTCGGCGAAGGTGTGCAGCACATAGCGCCGGGCGCTCATATACGTTCCCTGGTACGGGCGCTGGATGCGGCCCGCTTCCCGCACCGGGTGCACCGTCACCACCGGCTGCTCGTCGGTGAACAGGATCCACTCCCGGTCCTTCGCGTCCAGCTCGCGCCAAGGCCGGTCGACGTCGTACCCCAGGGCGTCCAGCACATCCCGCAGATTCTTCCCCTGCCAGGCACCCGGCCAGGCCGCGATCGCCCCGTCCCGGATCGACCGCGAGGGGTCCGGTACGAGCAGTTCCTCGTCCGTCCGGTGGATGCGCCCCAGGCCGTGGCACTCGGGGCAGGCCCCGGCCGCCGTATTGGGGGAGAAGGCGTCGGAGTCGAGGCGCTCGGCGCCCGCCGGATAGTCCCCGGCCCGGGAGTACAGCATCCGCAGCGAGTTGGAGAGCGTGGTGACCGTCCCCACCGAGGACCGGGCCCCCGGCGCCGACCGCCGCTGCTCCAGGGAGACGGCGGGCGGCAGCCCGGTGATCTCCCCGACGGCGGGCGCACCCACCTGGTGGATGAGCCGCCGCGCGTAGGGCGCGACCGACTCGAAGTAGCGGCGCTGGGCCTCGGCGTAGATCGTCCCGAACGCCAGCGAGGACTTTCCCGACCCCGAGACCCCGGTGAAGACCGTGAGGGTGTCGCGCGGGATGTCCACATGCACGTCCTGGAGGTTGTGCTCGCGCGCGCCGCGCACCCGGACGTACGGATCGTGGGGGGAGTGCATGGGGGTGGGCTCCGTACGGGGGTGGGGGAGGGGGCGGCGGCCAGAAGGGGCAAACGGTTCGATTCTAGGCGCGGCGGACTGTGCGGGCCGGTCGGGGCGGCTCGTGGCCCGGACCGCCGCTACTGCTCGCGCCGGTGCGCGACCCGTGAGCGGGTCGCCGCCCACCGGCGGCAGGCCGCGGAACGGGAAGGCGGGGCTGACCGGAGCGCCGTCCTGTGACGCGGCCGTTCAGGCGCTCCGCCGTACGATGCCGGCCAGCCGCCGCAGCGAGTCCGCCAGTGCCTCGCGGTCGTACGTGCTGGTCGTCACGAGCACCTCGTCCGCCCCGGTCTCCTTGATCGCTCTCTCCAGTTGCTCGGTCACCTGCTCCTCGGTGCCGTGGATGTGCCCGTCGAGCCCCCGCTCGTACAGATGGCGCTCCCTGGCCGTCATCGTGCGGGCCTCGATGTCCTCGGCGGGGGCCAGCGGGGGGAAGCTGCCGTGGGTGCGGGCGTACGCCATGGCCCAGGCCTCCGGGACCAGCAGGCGCCGGGCCGCCTCCTCGGTGGCGGCGACGGCCACCGTGCCGGAGACGATCACCTCGGGGCGTTCGGCGCGGGCCGAGGGGCGGAAGTCCCTGCGGTACACCTCGATGGCGCGCAGCACCTTCCCCCGGCCGCGCAGATCGCCGATGACGAGGGGGAGTCCGGCGGCGGCCGCGACCGCCGCGCCCTCGCCGATGGCCAGGACGTACGCGGGGATGCGCAGCCCCTCCGCCGGGCGGGCGTGCACCTGGGGATGGGCGCGCTGGGTGCCGTCGATCCAGCCGAGCAGTTCGGCGAGGCGTCCGGGGAAGTCCTCCGCGGCCTCCTTACCGTGGCCGAGCGCCCGGCGGACGCCGTCGGTGAAGCCCACGGAACGGCCGAGGCCCATGTCGATCCGGCCGGGGAAGAGGGCGGCGAGCACGCCGAACTGCTCAGCCACGACGAGCGGTTGGTGGTTGGGGAGCATCACGCCGCCGGTGCCGACCCGGATGGTGGAGGTCGCGGCGGCGACGGCGGCGGCCAGGACCGTGGGCGCCGACCCCGCGACGCCCGGCACGCTGTGGTGCTCGGAGACCCAGAGGCGGTGGTAGCCCAGCGCCTCCACCTCCCGCGCCAGCGTCACGGTGTCGCGCAGGGCCTGGGGGCCGTCGTGCCCCTCGCGGGTGCGGGAGCGGTCCAGGAAGGAAAACCGGGTGGAGGCGATCACAGAGCTCACACCCTCTGTCAACGCCCCGGACCGGTGAGGATTCCCGCGGCCTGAGCAGAGGGCTGGGCCACGGCCGCACGGCGCGGCCGGTGCCGGGGCTTCCTAAACTGGCCGGGTGAACAACGACGCCCGGCCGCTGGCCGTATTCGACCTCGACGGCACGCTCGCCGACACAGCCCACCGGCAGCACTTCCTGGAAGGCGCCCGCCGGGACTGGTCCGGCTTCTTCGCGGCGGCCCCCGCCGACCCGCCGCTCGCCGAGGGTGTACGGATGGTGCTCGCGAGCGCCGATGAGTGCGAGATCGTCTACCTGACGGGACGCCCCGAGCGGTGCCGCAAGGACACCGTGCGCTGGCTGGGCCGTCAGGGCCTGCCCGAGGGCACCCTGTTCATGCGGCGCGACGACGACCGGCGTCCCGCGCGCCGCACGAAGCTGGAGATCCTTCAGAGGCTCGGCCGCTCGCGGGACGTGCGTGTGCTCGTGGACGACGACGAGCTGGTGTGTGACGCGGCGGAAATGGCCGGATTCGCCGTGGTGCGGGCCCGGTGGGCCGAACCGTCGGAGGCGCTCAAGGCTGCGCAGGAGCGCGACGGGCGCACCTGATCAGGTGTTCTCGTCGAGCCGGAACCCCACCTTCAGGCCGACTTGATAGTGCGCGATCCGGCCATCCTCGATATGGCCGCGAACTTGATTAATCTCGAACCAGTCGAGATTGAGCAACGTTTCCGCGGCTCTTGCGATGCCGTTCTGGATCGCCGCGTCGATGCCCTCCTGGGAGGTTCCTACGATCTCGGTGACCCGATACGTGTGATTCGCCATTGTTTGTCTCCTCTCCTGTGACCACGTTGCCTCAATCCGGGGTGTCCCGCGAGGGGGCGGTCGAGGCGGGGCGGGGCGGGCACGCGCCTTGACCTACGCATTGGTCCATACCAAAATTCAGCCAAACACCCGTGCGAGCGCCGCCCGCAATCCCCCACACCGGGTCCTGATCTCGTCGTGCCGTTTCGCAGAAGGTGACCACGTGAAGAACCGCATACTCGCCGGAGCCGTAGCGCTCGTGTCGTCCGTAGCGCTCGGCGGATGCGGCTACCTGCCGGGTTCGGGTGGCGGAGACCGCACGGTCACCATCTGGCTGATGAAGAACAGCGCCTCGCCCGGCTTCCTGGACAAGTTCACCCGCTCGTACGAGGAGGAGAACCCCTCGATCGAGCTGGAATTCAAGATCCAGGAGTGGGGCGGCATCGGCCCCAAGGTCCTCGCCGCACTGGAGGGCGACGACGCCCCGGACGTGATCGAGGTCGGAAACACGCAGGTCGCTCAGTACGCGGAGAGCGGCGGCCTGCGTGATCTCACCCTGGAGTCGATGCGGGACCTCGGCAGCGAGGACTGGCTGCCCGGCCTTGCCCAGCCCGGCAGCATCAACGGCGTGCAGTACGGCATCCCCTGGTACGCGGCCAACCGGGTGGTGATCTACAACAAGGAGATCTTCAAGGAGGCGGGCATCGACTCCGCCCCGAAGACCCGCGCCCAGTGGATCGCCGACACCGAAAAGCTCAACACCCGAGGCAACCAGGGCATGTACCTCGCCGGTCAGAACTGGTACGTGCTCGCCGGATTCGTCTGGGACGAGGGCGGCGAACTCGCCGAGGACAACGGCGGCGACTGGCAGGGCGCCCTGGACAGCGAAGAGGCCCTCGCGGGCATGGAGTTCTACAAGGAACTCCAGGCGCTCGGTGACGGCCCGACCGACGCCGACGAGGAGAAGCCCCCGCAGAACGACGTATTCGCCAAGGGGGACGTCGCCCAGATCATCTCGATGCCCGGAAGCGCCGCGCTCATCGAGCAGAAGAATCCCGAACTCAAGGGAAAGATCGGCTACTTCCCCATTCCGGGAAAGACCGCGAAGGCCCCCGGATCCGTATTCACCGGCGGCTCGGATCTCATCGTGCCGAAGAACGCCGACGAGCGCGCCGCGGGCATCGCCGTCGTCAAGGCACTGGCGGGCGAGAAGTGGCAGACTGAACTCGCCCGGAGCATGAGTTACGTCCCCAACAAGCCGAGCCTCGCCCATGTCGTCGAGGGCGACGAGGGCACCGCGGCGATGGCGGAGGGAGCCACCGAGGGCCGCGCCACCCCCAACTCCCCGCAGTGGGCCCGGGTGGAGGCGGAGAACCCGATCAAGCCGTACATGACGGCGGTACTCCAGGGCGGCGACCCGAAGAGGGAGGCCCGGACCGCCTCCGAGCGCATCACCGCGATGCTCGCGGGCAGCTGATCGACGGGGGGCGTCCCCGGGGGACCGGTCGGCGTCCCCGCGGATTCAGCCGTCGCACATCCCCGCTCCCCACAGCGGTCATGTCGAATCCAGCCGGTGACGGAAGAAGTAAGGGGCCGGGCCGTCGCACCCCGCGGCGACCCGGCGGCATCCCCCGCCGATCCGTCCCCGGAGACCGCCATGACCGTGCTGCCCACCGCCCCGCACGCCCCGCTGCACACCACCACCGCCCCCGCCCCGGCATCGCCCCCTGCCCAGGCCCCGGCCGGCGCTGCTGAACCCGCCTACCGGGTCTCCCTCGCCACCTGCCAGGAAGACATACGCGCCGCCCAGCGCCTGCGACACCTCGTGTTCGCCGGGGAGCTCGGTGCCCGGCTGGACGGGCCCGAACCCGGTCTGGACAGCGACGCCTTCGACGCGTACTGCGACCACCTGCTGGTCCGCGAGACCGCCACCGGGGACGTCGTCGCCACCTACCGGCTGCTGCCCCCGGACCGCGCCCGCATCGCCGGACGCCTCTACGCGGAAAGCGAGTTCGACCTCACCCGGCTCGACCCGATCCGCGACGACCTCGTCGAGGTCGGCCGCTCCTGCGTCCACCCGGCCCACCGCGACGGCGCGGTCATCGCCCTCGTCTGGGCCGGACTCGCCCGCTACATGGAACGCACCGGACACAACTGGCTCGCGGGCTGCTGCTCCCTGCCACTGGCCGACGGCGGCACGCTCGCCGCCCGCAGCTGGAACACCGTACGCGAAGCGCACCTCGCGCCCGAGGAGCACTGGGTCACCCCGCACCGCCTCTGGGACGCCTCCGGTCACGGCGGGGCCACCGGCTCCCGGGCGGACCTGCCGCCCCTGCTGCGCGGTTACCTCCGGCTCGGCGCCTGGGTCTGCGGAGCCCCGGCGTACGACCCCGACTTCAACGTCGCCGACCTGTACGTCCTGCTCTCGCTGCGCCGCACCGACCCCCGCTACCTGCGCCACTTCCGCTCGCTGGCCCCGCTGCGATGAGCGCCTGCCCGGACCTGACGGGCGCCCGCCCCGCCGCCACGAGCCCCTGGCTGCCCGTCGCCCCGTGCACCCCGCACGGCTGCGCCCGGCACACCGGAGCCGTACGCGCCCCGCTGCCCGCCGCAGTCCTGCTGCTGGCCGGCTGCGCACTGGTCCTGCTGGGGGTGGTCTGCGCCCCGCTCGCCGCGCTGCTCCCGGCCGCCCCGCGCGACCGGCTGGTACGGCGCTGGGCGGACGCCGTACCGCGTGCCTTCGGCGTACGGGTCACGGTGCGCGGCCGCCCCGAGGGGCGTGCCACCACCGGCGAACTGGTCGTCGCCAACCACATCTCCTGGCTGGACATCCCGATCGTCGCCGCCGTCCTGCCCGGGCGGATGCTCGCCAAGAGCGAGATCGGGCGCTGGCCCGTCCTCGGCCCGCTCGCCGCGCTCGGCGGCACCCTGTTCATCGAGCGCGACCGGCTGCGCGCCCTGCCCGCGGCCGTACGGACCCTCACCGGGGCCCTGCGCTCCGGCTCCCGGGTCGTGGTCTTCCCCGAGGGCAGCACCTGGTGCGGACGGGGCGGCGGCGTGTTCCGGCCCGCCGTGTTCCAGGCGGCGATCGACGCGGGCGCGACCGTACGGCCCGTACGCATCGCCTACCGCGCCGCCGGGGCCTCCGGCCCGCCCGCGGGCGCCGTCGCGTTCGTCGGGGACGACCCGCTCGGCGCCTCCCTGTGGCGGGTGGTGCGGGCCGCCGGGCTCACCGCCGAGGTCGACGTCCTCGCGCCGATCCCCGCAGACGGTGAGCCCGGCCGCCGCGCCCTGGCCGACCGGGCGCGGGCGGCCGTGTTCGAGCGGCCGGGCGAACCGGCCCGGCCCGGTCGTCAGACGGCCGTCGCCAGCGACAGGGCGAACCGGCCCGCCGCATCCGTCCACCACTGAGACAGCCGCAGCCCGGCCGCCGCCAGCTCCTCGCTCACGTCCTCCCGCCGGAACTTCGCCGACACCTCCGTACGCAGCTCCTCACCGGCCTCGAACGGCACCACCAGGTCCAGTTCCCGGATCTTCACGCTCAGCGCCCGACGGGCGCGCAGCCGCATCTCCACCCACCGGCTCTCCGCGTTCCACACGGCGACGTGCTCGAACTCCCCCAGCGGGAAATCGGCCCCCAGCTCACGGTTGACGACACTCAGCACGTTCTTGTTGAAGGCCGCCGTCACCCCGGCCGCGTCGTCGTACGCGGCCACCAGCGTCTCCTTCTCCTTCACCAGGTCCGTGCCCAGCAGCAGCGCGTCGCCGGGGGAGAGCAGCGAACGCACCGAGTGCAGGAACGTCGCCCGCTCCTCCGGCAGCAGATTGCCGATCGTGCCGCCCAGGAACACCACCAGCCGGGGTCCCGGAGTTCCCGGCAGGGCCAGACCGCCGGTGAAGTCGGCGATCAGCGCGTGCACGTGCAGCTCCGGATGCTCGGCGAGCAGCGACTCGGCCGCACCCCTCAGCGCGCTCTCGCTCACATCCACCGGGACGTAACTGTGCAACTGAGGCAGGGCGTCCAGGAGGTGGCGGGTCTTCTCGGACGACCCCGAGCCCAGCTCGATCACCGTGCGAGCCCCCGAGACCGCGGCGATCTCCTCGGCCCGCTCCTCCAGGATCTCCCGCTCCGCGCGCGTCGGGTAGTACTCGGGCAGCCGGGTGATCTCCTCGAACAGCTCACTGCCGCGCGCGTCGTAGAACCACTTCGGCGGCAGCGTCTTGGGGTGCCGGGTCAGGCCGCTGAGGACGTCGGCGCGCAGCGCCGCGTCCGTAGCGTCCACCGGCAGGGTGCGGGTCAGCAGGAAGGGACTCACGCGGGGGGCTCCTTGAGCGGGGTGAGCAGGACGTCTGCGGAGGTCGCGACCAGCAGGGTGCGGTCGGGGACCTCGCGCCAGAGGGGGTCGTCGTCGTACGGCTCCGAGGCCACCGACGTGGAGCGGCCCGGCACCGTGCGGTACCAGAGGGTGTCGCCCCAGGCGGTCGCGGTGATGGTGGCCCCGTCGGTGAGGAGCAGGTTCAGCCGCGAGCCGGGGGCGGTGGCCGCGACCTCGCGGACGGTCTCCGCGACCGCGCGCGGCACCTCGTCCCCGGCCTCGGCCCGGTGCCGGATCAACGCCCAGACCAGCGCGGAGTCGTTACGGGCCGCCAGGGACAGCAGTCTCTCGGCGGGCAGGGCGGCGGCCAGCGGGGCGAGCGATCCGGGCCAGCCCCGCACGACCCCGTTGTGACTGAACAGCAGCCTGCCGGCGGCGTACGGTGCGGCCGCCGCCTCCCCGTCCGCCCCCGCCTCGGTGGCGTCCCGTACGGCGGCCAGCAGCGCGGTGCTGCGGACCACCCGGGCCAGATCGCTGAAGGTCTCGTCGCCCCATATGGGCCCCTGGCGCCGGTAGCGTCCGGGCACCGGGTCGCCGTCCGCGTACCAGCCGACGCCGAACCCGTCCGCGTTGACCGTGCCGTACCGCTGACGGCGCGGCTCCCAGGACTGCCGCACCAAGCAGTGCGGGGGCTTGAGCAGGATGTCCCCGAGCGAGACCGGCTCGCCCACGTAAGCGATGTGACGGCACATCAGGCATCCCTCGCCGTACGGAACCCGGAGAAGATCTGCCGCCGCACCGGAAGGTCCCAGTTGCGGAACGTGCCCCGGCAGGCGACCCGGTCCACGGCGAACGAACCGCCGCGCAGCACCTTGTGGGCCGGGCCGAAGAACACCTCCGAGTACTCGCGGTAGGGGAACGCCACGAACCCCGGGTAGGGCAGGAAGTCGCTCGACGTCCACTCCCACACATCGCCCATCAACTGCCCCGCGCCGGAGGGTGACCGGCCCTGCGGGTACGCCCCGGCCCGCGCCGGACGCAGATGGCGCTGCCCCAGATTGGCCCGCTCCGGCGTCGGATCGTCGTCGCCCCACGGATAGCGCCGGGAGCGGCCGGAGGCGGGATCGTGCCGGGCGGCCTTCTCCCACTCGGCCTCCGTGGGCAGCCGCCGCCCCGCCCAGCGGGCGTACGCGTCCGCCTCGTACCAGCTTACGTGCAGGACCGGCTCGTCGTCCGGCACCGGCTCGGTCACCCCGAACCGCCGGCGCAGCCACTGCCCGGCCTCCCGGTGCCAGAACAGCGGAGCGGCCAGGCCGTGTTCGCGGACCATGGCCCAGCCCTCGGGAGCCCACCAGCGCTCGTCCCGGTAGCCGCCGTCCTCGATGAAGCGGACGTACGCGCCGCAGGTCACCGGCGCGGTGTCCAGATGGAAGGCCGCCACATCGCGGCGGTGCGCGGGCCGCTCGTTGTCCAGGGCCCACGGCTCGGCCGAGGTCCCCATGGTGAACGGGCCCGCCGGTACGAGGACTTCGTCGGGAAGCGTCCCGGCCCCGACCGGCTCGGGCGGCGGGGGAGCGGCCAGCACCGCCGGGCCGGATCGCAGCTGATGGGTGATCAGCATCGTCTCGTCATGCTGCTGTTCATGCTGGGCGATCATCCCGAAGGCGAACCCGGCCCGCTCCAGCGGACGCCCCCCCTCGTGCAGCGGTGCGCCCTCCAGCAGCTCCAACGCCCGGCCCCGGACGTCGGAGGCGTACGTCCGCGCCTCGGCGGGAGCCAGCAGCGGCAGCGAGGGGCGGGAGGCGCGGGAGTGCTCGAAGGCGTCGTACAGCCCGTCGATCTCCGGTCGCAGCGCGTCCCGGCCGCCGACGGCGCGCAGCAGCCACTGCTCCTCCTGGTTGCCGATGTGCGCCAGGTCCCAGACCAGCGGCGACATCAACGGGGAGTGCTGGGCGGTCAGTTCGCCGTCGTCCACACTGTCGGTAAGCAGCGCGGTGCGTTCGCGCGCGGTCAGCAGCGCGTCCAGGGCGCGTTGCCGCAGGGCTTCGGGGTCGGTGCCGGGGGCGACGGGGAAACCGGTGGCGGCGGGCCCGGCGGACCGGGCCGGATCGAAGGCATCGGAGTGCTGACGCCGCTCGGTGCGGTCGGAGTGCCCGGTCATGCGGAGGCCGCCTTTCCGGAGTGCGGCGGGAGATCCGAGTGCAGTCGCGGATCGGTGAGGCCGCCCGGGTCGGGCAGGTCATCGGCCGGACAGCGCCCCCGGGCCACATAGCGGTCGGTGAAGGCGGCCACGGAATCCCGTACGACCTGGCTCGCGCCCATCCGCTCCAGCGCCGGCAGAGCGGCCGCGAAGCAGCCGGTGGCCGCGGCCCGCAGCTCCGGGTCGGCGAGGCCGTCGCGGGCGGCCGCCGTCCAGAGCGGATTGCGCGGAGGAGCGGCCGTCCCCGCCGTCTCGGCCAGCGGCTTCACAGCGCGGTACACGGTCTCGGCGGCCTCCGGGTCGTCGAACAGGGCCGTGGCGACGGCGAGCGGCACCAGCCACCCGTCGGGGCCGTTCTGCGCGTCGATCATGCGCAGCTCCAGGTGGCCGCGCGGCCGGATCGGCGGAAACAGCGTCGTGAGGTGATAGTCGAGATCGGCCCGGACCGGCGGGCGGGGCGCCCCGGTGCGGATCCACTCCCGGAAGGTCAGCCCCTCCGGCACCTCCCACGGGCCCGCTTCGCACCGGATGCACATCACCGCGGCGTCCAGGACGTGCGCGGCCCAGGCCTCGCGCGGGGCGTGCCCGCCGTCCGGCGCCAGCGCCCGGCCCGGGTCCAGCTCGGCCCACAGCGCCTGCCGGGTGGACCGCCACCCGGTACGGCGGCCCTGCTGGAACGGCGAGTTGGCGAACGCCGCCACCAGCACCGCGCCCAGCAGATGCGCGAGCTGCCAGCGCCGCCCGTACCCCAGCGGCCCCGGCTCCTCCTCGCCCGCGTCCAGACAGACCTGGACCGAGGCGGAGGTGCACATCATGGCCCGCCCGGCGGGCCCCGAACGGTCGAGCGCGGCCTCCATCGCCTCGTAGCGCGGCTCCCGCAGTCTGCGGCGAGGCGGCTGCCACGGGTCGACGCCGAGACCGACCGGCGCGAGCCCCGCCGCGCCCAGCGAGGCGCGGACGGCCGCCAGATCCGCGGCGGTGGCCTCGACGCACTCCATCAGGGAGCCGGCCGGCTGCGAGCTGAGCTCCAGCTGACCGCCCGGCTCGAAGGTCAGCGCCGCGCTGAGCGGCAGCGCCCGGACCGCCGCGACGGCGCTGTCCAGCCGCTCCTGGCCGACCGGGAGGTCAGGATGTTCCCGGTCGTGAATGAGCCATTCGAGTTCCACCCCGACCGTGCGGGGAGGGCCCGTCTTGAAACATATGCCGCGCAGTAAATCCTCCGCCCCGGTCTCGTCGAGGGGGGCGGCGGCCGGGCGTGAGCCGGTTGCGCCGGGAATGTCCGGAGCCATGAGGGGCCTCCTTCTCAGCTGTCTGCCTACCACCCAAACCCGTACGCGGAGATCGCACAAGAGTGCCCCCGAGCCAGGGAAACACGGTTGCGCCCGGGCCGGGGTCACCACCAGCATCCCCCGTACGCACCACACGGGGGAGCGCGTGCGGGCGCGCCGCCGCACGGCATCGCACGGGAGACGAATGCGGTGGCCGAGGCCGGTCGCCATCGCAACGTGGCAGGTCAGGAGGTGTCCATCGAGCGGGCCGTGACCGCCGCCCTGACCCGCACCCGGCGCTACGGACCGGCCCCCGGTGCCCGTCACCGCTCCGGACGCCGACCGCGCACCCCGCACATCGAGGTCGCCGGCGAGGCCCCGGCGAGGCCGTCGTCCTCAGCCGCGGCTCGCCCCGCATCCCCGGCGGCAATCTGCGGCCTGTGTGCCGCCGCCGGTCAGCTCCAGCCGTACCGCTCCCGCAGACGCCCGGTGACCCGGTCGAAGCGGTCCCGGTCCAGGGCGCAGGCCTCCCGGCGCATCCCGTCCTCATGGACCCGCAGCACCCGGTCCAGATCCACCCAGGACGGCCGCCCCGAACTGTCCCAGGGACCCGCGCCCAGAGCCACCCACTCGTGGTCCCGGTCGTGCTGCTTGCTGGAGAGCTGCACGGCGAGCAGCGTGCCCGCCTCCTCCCTGGCGACGACGAGCACCGGCCGGTCCTTGCCGCGCCCGTCGTCCTCCTCGTACGGCACCCAGGTCCAGACGATCTCGCCGGGGTCGGGATCGCCGTCGCGGTCGGGGGCGTAGGAGGTGCGTACGCGACCGACGTCCTCGGGATCGGCCTGCACCGTGGCGGTCGGGCCGCTGCTGCCGGGGACGTCGAAGGGATTGTCGGAACGGTATGCGCTGTCATGGAACGTCATCGCAACACCGTAGAACCTTTAGCGCCCGTTCCCGGGAGCGGGGCGACGGACCACGACCGCGGGATGTTGTTCCGGCCATCGGGCCGGGCAGGCGACCCCCCGGGCCGGAACCCTGCCCCACGGGTCTGGAAGACTGCCGGACGCCATGAGCCAGTTACCCAAGCAGCCCGCCGAAGTCTCCGTTCCGACCAGCGCCGATGTCGCGCGCCTCGCCGGAGTGTCCCGGGCCACCGTGTCGTACGTACTGAACAACAACGCCACCGTCCGGATCAGCGAACCCACCCGACGCCGGGTCAGGGAGGCCGCCGTCCAGCTCGGTTACGTCCCGCACGCCGCTGCCCGCAGCCTGCGCGCCGGACACAGCCGCATGGTCCTGCTGCCCTCCGGCCACATATCGGCAGGACCGCTGCACCACTACTTCTTCGATGAACTCCAGTCGGGGCTGCGCCGACTGGACTACACCGTCGTCCAGTACGGCAGCGTCGGCCTCACCGCCGACGAAGCGGCCACGGCCTGGGCCGAACTGCGGCCCGTGGCCGTCGTCGTACCGCCGGGCATCGCCCTCACCCCGCACGGCACGGACATCCTCACCCGCTCCGGCGCCAAAGCGGTGATCACTCTCGGCCCCGAAGCGGTGGCCGGAGCGCACGGCCTGGTCATGGACCAACGGCGGGTCGGCGGCAGCGCGGTGGAACACCTGCTGGCCCGCGGCCGCCGCCACATCGGCGTCGTCATGCCCGGGGAACCGGGCCGCTCGCCGTTCTCCGAACCCCGCCTCGCCGGGGCCCGGCGCGCCGCGGAAGCAGCCGGGGCCCGAATCCGGCCGCTTCCGCTGCGCTACGAGGAGGACTCCGCGGCCCGGCTCGCCGCCCGCTGGGAGCGGCTCGGCCTGGACGCCGTGTTCGCGTACAACGACGAGTACGCCATGCTGCTGATGCGGGCCCTCCAGGACGCGGGGATCTCCGTGCCCGCCGACACGGCGGTGATCGGGGCGGACGACTCCCTCATCGGCAGGCTGCTGCGCCCCCGGCTCAGCACGGTCCGCATGGAACTCGCCATGCCGCAGCCGCTCGCCGAGACCATCGACCGCATGGTTCAGCACCCGGGCGGGCCACCGGTCCGCCACGACCTGCTGCGCACCGCCGCCGTGCACCGCGAATCCAGCTGACCGCCCGCGGTGCGACGACATGCGGGGCGCGCGGCGGATGTCTAGCGTCGGAGGCATGAGCCATCCGCAGAGTTACGAGCTGCTCCTGATCCCCGACCACAGCAGGACCCGGACGGGAGCCCCGGGGCGGCCGATCCGGTCCGCGGTGGTGGCCGCCACCGGGGAGACCGGGGCGTCGGGCTACCCCCGGTACGTGGGGGAGGGCATGGAGGCGGACATCGACCCGGAGACCCGGACGGTGGAGGCGGTGCTGATCGACGGCGAGGAACTGGACTACGGGATGTCGGTGCGCGTCGGGGAGGGTGAGGGCGACCGCCCGGCATGACCGAGGGCCCTGACCGGTACCACCGCGTCCGTGAAGATGACGATGACGGTGTCGGTCAGGGCCCTCGCCCGCTGCCGTGCGCCGGTCGGCCGGCTACTGGGGCTCCGGCTGCCCCTGCCCGTCCTCGGCCGCCCGCTTCTGCTCCTCGACGGACTTGCGGACCTCGTCCATGTCCAGATTCCGGGCCTGCCCGATGACGTCCTCCAGGGCCGCCTCGGGCAGCGCACCCGGCTGCGCGAAGACTGCCACGTTGTCGCGGACGATCATCAGCGTCGGGATGGACCGGATCTCGAAGGCCGCCGCCAGCTCCTGCTGCGCCTCCGTGTCGACCTTGGCGAAGACCAGGTCGGGGTGGCGCTCGGAGGCCGAGTCGTAGACCGGCGCGAACTGTCGGCAGGGGCCGCACCAGGAAGCCCAGAAGTCGATCAGGACGAAGTCGTTGTCACTCACGACCTGATCGAAGTTTTCCTTGGTGAGCTCTACGGTGCTCATGCTGGGGATACCTCTTCCTGTGCCCGCCCGTGGGGTCCTGTCGGGGCCTGTCCGGCACAACGGTGACTGCGCTTGCGCTATTCCGCCTGCCCATGTGGCCGGGGCGCACACCCGCGACGACACTGTTTCCATGACTGACGCAGGGAAGATCCCCGAGCACTCCCCGTACGACGTAGTGGTCATCGGCGCCGGTCCGGTGGGGGAGAACGTGGCCGACCGGGCCCGTGCCGCCGGACTCTCCACGGCGGTGGTGGAGTCCGAGCTCATCGGCGGCGAGTGCTCCTACTGGGCCTGCATGCCGAGCAAGGCGCTGCTGCGCCCCGTCGTGGCCCGCGCCGACGCCCGCCGTGTCCCCGGACTGAGCGCGGCCGTGCAGGGCCCCCTGGACGTGCGGGCGGTCCTCGCCCACCGGGACGACGAGGCGAGCCACTGGAAGGACGACGGCCAGCTCGCCTGGCTGGAGGACATCGGAGCGGACGTCTTCCGCGGTACGGGACGGCTCACCGGCCCCCGCGAGGTCTCCGTCACCACCCCCGACGGCACCGGTCACCGGCTCACCGCCCGGCACGCCGTCGCCGTCTGCACCGGCACCCGGGCCGTCGTCCCCGACCTCCCCGGCATCGCCGACGCCCGCCCGTGGACCAGCCGCGAGGCCACCAGCGCCAAGGAGGCGCCCGGGCGGCTCGTGATCGTCGGCGGGGGAGTCGTGGGCGTGGAGATGGCGACCGTCTGGCAGGCGCTGGGCTCCGAGGTGACGCTGCTGATCCGGGGCAAGGGCCTGCTCCCGAAGATGGAGCCCTTCGCGGGCGAGCTGGTGGCCGAGGCGCTGACGGAGGCCGGTGCCACGATCCGTACCGGCGTCTCCGTCACCGCCGTGCACCGCCCCGAACAGGACGGCCCCGTCACCGTGGAGCTGGACGACGGCGGCCGGGTCGAGGCCGACGAGATCCTCTTCGCCACCGGCCGGGCCCCGCGCACGGACGACCTGGGCCTGGAGACGATCGGCCTGGAACCCGGTTCCTGGCTCACCGTGGACGACAGCTGCCGCGTCGAGGGTACGGACTGGCTGTACGCGGTCGGGGACGTCAACCACCGCGCCCTGCTCACCCACCAGGGCAAGTACCAGGCCCGCATCGCGGGCGCCGCGATCGCCGCCCGAGCCCAGCAGGTCCCCCTCCTCGAAACCGACCGCTGGGGCGCCCATGCGGCCACCGCCGACCACGCCGCCGTTCCCCAGGTCGTCTTCACCGATCCCGAGGCCGCATCCGTGGGCCTCACCCTCGCCGAGGCCGAGCGCACCGGCCACCGCGTCCGCGCCGTCGACCACGACCTCGCCGCCGTGGCGGGCTCCGGCCTCTACGCCGACGGCTACCGGGGCCGCGCCCGGATGATCGTGGACCTGGACCGCGAGATCCTGCTCGGTGTCACCTTCGTCGGCCCTGGCATCGGGGAACTCCTGCACTCGGCGACTGTCGCGGTCGCGGGCGAGGTCCCCGTGGACCGCCTGTGGCACGCGGTTCCGGCGTATCCGACGATCAGTGAGGTGTGGCTGCGGCTGCTGGAGGCGTATCGGGGCTGAGGGCCCGCCGTCGAACTGCCGCCTGCCGGGCCCGGCCTCGTACGACGCGTAGGACGCGTATGAGGGCACCGACATCGCCCGCGCCCGTCTCGCGTACGGTACGGCGGGACCTCAGCGCACCGACGGAGAGGGCCCCGGCGTTCGCGCCGGGGCCCTCTCCGTGTGCGGGCACCGTGACAGGTGCGCCGGAGTCCTTGTCAGACGTTCACCTTCGTCGACTCCTCGGCATCGTCCCCGCCCGTTCCGCCGGTGTTCCGGGTGCGGACGTACTCAAGGAACTTGTCGAGTTCGCGCTTGACGACGGGGGCGAGGAGGTACAGGCCGATGATGTTGATGACGGCGAGGGTGAAGAGAACCGCGTCGGCGAGGTCGATGAGGGTCTGCAGGGTGAGCAGGGACCCGGCGACGGCGAACAGGGTGTAGAGGATCTTGTAGATGGTCTCGCTGGTGCGGCTGCGGCCGAAGAGGTACGTCCAGGACTTGAGGCCGTAGTAGCCCCAGGTGAGGACCGTGGAGATCGCGAAGAGGATCACCGCGACGGTCAGGACGTACGGGAACCAGGGCAGCACGGTGGCGAAGGCGTCCGAGGTGATCGTCACGCCGCCGATGGACGCGTCGTCGCGGGCCTCGCCCCAGCTGGCGGGGTTGGCGATGACGATGGTCAGCGCGGTCATGGTGCAGATGAGGACCGTGTCGATGAACGGCTCCAGCAGGGCGACCAGGCCTTCGCTGGCAGGGTGCTTGGTCTTGACCGCGGAGTGGGCGATCGGCGCGGAGCCGAGACCGGCCTCGTTGGAGAACGCGGCCCGCTTGAACCCGATGATCAGTGCGCCGAGCACACCGCCCGCGACGCCCTCGGGGTTGAACGCGCCCTCGACGATCGTGCTGATCGCGGCGGGCACCGCGGTGACGTTGACGAGGATGACGACGAGGCAGGCGGCGATGTAGATGCCGGCCATGGCGGGGATGAGCCGGCTGGTGACCTGGGCGATGGAGCGGATGCCGCCGAGCAGGACGATGCCGACGAGGGCGGCGATGAGGATGCCGAAGAAGAGCGCCCCGCCGGAGGAGCCCATCGCACCGCTCTCGCCGCCGGTGACGGAGACGAGCTGCGCGTAGGACTGGTTGACCTGGAAGAGGTTGCCGCCGAAGAGCCCGAAGAACAGGATCATGATCGAGGCGAGGACGGCGAGGGCCTTGCCGAGGGTCTTGCCGTTGTTGCCGAAGCGCTCGGCCAGCCCCTTGGGCAGGTAGTACATCGGCCCGCCGGAGACGGTGCCGTCGGCGTGGACCTCGCGGTACTTCACGCCGAGGGTGACCTCGACGAACTTGGTGGCCATACCGAGGAGACCGCAGAGGATCATCCAGAACGTCGCTCCGGCGCCGCCGATGGACACGGCGACGGCCACACCGGCGATGTTGCCGAGGCCGACCGTGCCGGAGACCGCGGCGGTCAGCGCCTGGAAGTGGTTGACCTCGCCCGCCGAGTCCTTGTCGTCGTACTTGCCGCGCACCACGTCGACCGCGAGGCGGAACTTGCGTACCTGGACGAACCCGAACCAGCCGGTGAAGACCAGACCCGCCACCACCAGCCAGGTGACGATGAGCGGCACCTCCGCACCGGCGATGGTCACGGAGTAGAAGACGATCCCGCCCAGCCAGTCGGCTATGGGCTCGAAGAATCCGCTGACGGATTCGTCGATGTTCTGGGTGATGGAGTCGAGTGTCACGTGGGCTACCTCGATGACGCAGGGCCGGCAGAGGGTTCTGTGCCGGTGGGTGTGCGGTGGGGGGATGCACGAACGTCGTTGTCCGGTGGGGGTGCGAGAAGCCGCGTGGGTACGCGGACCGCGGTCGCTCCGGTCGTGGTCCGGCTGGCTACCGGTCGTTCACAGCGGCGGCTGTTCCGCCTGCGGAGTGGGGAATTTTTACCATGCTCCTTACGGAACGTTTAGTGACATGGGTCACATGGCGGACAATCTCCCGCTCCGCCATGGGCTGGGTGACCGGATCGTTATCCGGCGCCCGAAGTCTGTTTATCGGACATCTATCGGACGTCTCTCGTTTGAGTGGCGAGGCCTCACTCAGGGTCACGTTCGGCTCGCCTCGCGACGGCGGCCGGTCCCACAGCGCCCTGTCCGCTCGGGCCGATCGACGAGCCGGGCCCCGGGAGGCAGGGTGCTCGGCCCGCCCGCGCCCCTCGCGGAGGGCGTCCGCGGCCGGCCTGGCAGCCCGCGGTGCGCGGTCCGCCGCCGACTCCGTGGGCCTCGGCGCACGGGCGGCGGTCAGGTGGTGAACGACCAGGGGCGGCAAGGGGGTTTCATCGGCTGTGTCCCCCTCGCCGAAGGTCCGCAGCGCCTTCAGCTCCGCCGGAATCGGTTGTCGGCCCGCGGCGGCAGCTGTTTCCGGCAGGGGTGGGCAACCGTCGCGGTCCGTGGTGCGGTCGCCCGGCGACACGGCTGCACGGGCCATCAGATGGTCGGCCCGTCGTGTCCCGCGAGCGGGGCGGGTCCTGCGGCCGGGCGGCGACGCGTGCTGGGGCCGCTCCTTCTCAAGGGCATGGTGAAACCTCTGAAGTCCTCACGGAGCAGGAGAAGGCAGTTGCCCTCTCCTACGCCGACCAGGCTTCCCGGCACACCAGCGCCCCGAGGCGCGTGCGCACATCGTAGGGGCGACTCTCCGGTAACACACGGGGCCGGACGCGAGCGCGTCAGATGCGCAGGACTGCGGCGATGCCGGGCTCGCGGCCCGCTGGTGCTCAGCTCCGAGAAGGCGGGTGACCGGCATGCGCACGTTGGCCCGTCGGGCCCGGTCCGGAGCCAGTACGGGGCCGGGGAGGCGGAGGCGGGCCGCCCGGCGAGGTCCTCAGGAGTGTCCCCGGCGCACGGCCGTTCAGTCGATCGAGCCGCTCGGCCCGGGTTCCGGACGGGGTCGGGCACCCGGGGACCGGGTCGAGGGCCGGGCCGGTGCGCGTCGTCTCGATCCGCGGCGGGGAACGTCGGGGGAGACGGCGCTGGGCTTCGACGGGCTCCTTGATGCTCCAGGGCATCCGCCGGTCCTCCTCGCGACGGTCGCGGGCCTCTGCCCGGAGCGGGTGAGAGGTCCGGCCGACCGTCACAGGCAAGGGCCGTGATGCGGGCCAGTGCACCCGGATCAGTGCACCCGGATCAGTGGTCCCGGCGGAGCTCCAGCGTGCAGCACTTCACGCTGCCGCCCGCCTTGAGGAGCTCCGAGAGATCCACGCCGACCGGGTTGAAGCCCCGGTCGCGGAGCTGGTCGGCCAGACCGGTGGCGTTCTGCGGGAGCACCACGTTGTGTCCGTCCGACGTCGCGTTCAGCCCGAACACCGCGGCGTCGGCGGCCGAGGCGAGGACCGCGTCCGGGAACAGGCGCTCCAGTACGGCCCGGCTGCCGGGGGAGAAGGCGCCCGGGTAGTAGGCGACCGTGTTCTCGTCGAGCGCGGTCAGGGCGGTGTCCAGGTGGTAGTAGTCGGGGTCGACGAGTTGCAGTCCGATCACCGGACGTCCGAAGAACTCCTGCGCCTCGTCGTGGGAGCGCGGGTCGCTGCGGAAGCCGGTGCCCGCCAACAGCCAGTCCCCGACGGGGAGATAGTCGCCCTCCCCCTCGTTGATGAAGGCGGCCGTGCGCAGCTCCGGAAAGCCGTTGTCGCGCAGCCAGTCGTGGTAGGCCGGGCCTTCCGCCATACGTTCGGCGTCACGGAACCGGGCCACGAGGGCCCGGCCCGCGAGGACGGTCGCGCCGTTGGCGGCGAAGACCATGTCGGGGAGGCCGGGGACGGGGTCGATCGTGTCGACGGTGTGCCCGAGGTTCAGGTAGACCTCGCGCAGCCGCTCCCACTGGGCGATGGCCAGCGGGGTGTCGACGGGCTTCGTCGGGTCCATCCAGGGGTTGATGGAGTAGACCACGTCGAAGTAGGTGGGCCGGCACATGAGGTAGTGCCGGGCACGCGCGGTACGCATGGGTGGGTCCCGATCGTCAGGGGCGGTCGGTGAGGCAGCCGCCCATCGAGGTGAAGTGCTCGGTCCAGGAGGGCTTGGGTGATCAATCGGCGCCTAAGTAAAGCAAGGCTTACCTAACAACACAACGGCACTTAATGGCCACGGCTGTTGACACCGAGGTGCGGGCCGCTGTCCACTCCATCCCGTCGGCAGATGGGGGAGTCGGGGGTGCGGATCGCCGCCCCCTGGCCCGCGAGGGACGGACCGGTCATGCTCTGCACGAGGCTGACGAACGCTCACATCCTCACGATGGACCCGCGCCACCCGGTCGCCCACGACCTCGGCATCTGGCGGGGGCGGATCGTCGGCGTGGACGAGGCGGTGACCTCCCTGCCCGCCCGCGAGGTCCTCGACCTCGGCGGCGCCACCGTACTGCCCGGCTTCATCGACAGCCATGTCCACCTGGCCTGGGCCGGGTTGAAGGCCGGGACGCCGAGCGTCGCACCGTGCGAGCGGGTCGAGGACATCCTCGCCGTGGTGGACGCGGCCGCCCGGCGACCAGCCCCGTCCGGCGCCTGGGTGGAGCTCGCCGGGTACGACCAGCGGGCGCTGGGCCGCCACCTCACCGCCGCCGAGCTGGACCGGGTCAGCCACGGTCGCAAGGTCTTCCTGATGCACGACTCCGGGCACGCCTGCGTGGTCAACACCGCCGTGCTGGAGCTGCTGCCGGCCGAGATCCCGCACGAGCGGGGTTTCCTCGCCGAGAGCGCCATGACCGCCGCCCGCGGGCTGCGGCTGCCCTACTCGCAGGAGGAGCTGGCCGACGCGATCGAACTGGCCGCCCGCGGCTGTCTCGACGAGGGCGTCACGGCCTGCGCCGAGGCGGGCATCGGCGGTGGCCTCCTCGGCCACAGCCCCGTCGAACTCGGCGCCTACCAACTGCTGCGGGACCGGGGCCGCCTGCCCCTGCGGGTCCAGCTCATGGCCTCCGGCGACACCCTGCGGCCGCGCGCCGCGCACGCCGACGACGGCTTCACCCGGGCCCTGGACCTCGGCCTGCGCACCGGGTTCGGCGACGACTGGCTGTCGCTGGGCGCGCTCAAGATCTACACCGACGGCGGGATGATGGCGCGTACGGCCGCGCTGACCTCCCCGTACGAGGGTACGACCGGCAACACCGGCCGGTTCCAGGACGACCCCGAGCGCCTGACCGCCCTCATCGTCGACGGGCACCTCGCCGGATGGCAGCTCGCCGTCCACGCCATCGGTGACCGCGCCGCCGACCTCGCCCTGGGCGCCCTGGAACGGGCCCAGAAACGGCGGCCCCGGCCGGACGCCCGCCACCGTATCGAGCACGCGGGGCTGATCCGGCCCGACCAGCTGCCCCGCTTCGCGGCCCTCGGTGTGAGCGCCGTGATCCAGCCCAACTTCCTGCGCTCCTTCGGTGACGACTACGCGGCGGTGATGGGGGAGGAGCGGTCCGGCTGGATGTACCGGGGCCGGGGCTTCCTGGATCACGGGGTCGCCCTGGTCGGCAGCTCCGACCGGCCCGTCACGGACGGCTCACCGCTGCGGGCGATCCAGTTCATGGTCGAACGCACCTCCGCCTCGGGCCGCCCGATCGGTCCCGACGAGGCCGTCACCGTCGACGAGGCGCTGCGCGCCTACACGGTCGCCGGAGCCCGTGCCTGCCACTGGGAGCACACGGCGGGCGCTCTGACCCCCGGCAGCCGCGCCGACCTGGTGGTCCTGGGTGACGACCCGCACCGGGTGGACCCGTCGCGGATCGGGGCCATCGAGATCCTGAGGACTTTCGTGGCCGGAGTGCAGGCCTCCTGAGTCTGCCCCCCGACCGGCCCGTGGCGCGACTACCGGGCCGCTTCAACTCCTCCCGCGAGAGGACCACTTGGGTCTGACGGCGCACTGCCCCCTGCCTGCGGTCGCCGGTGCGGCAGAAGGCGGGGTGGCGCGGTGGCGGGGTGGCGCCAGAACAATGCGTGCCCCTTTTCGTGTTATTTGGGATGTATGGGGACATTGGCCCGTAGGTTGGGGAGAAACGCCACCCGAGTGGCGTCCCGTGTCCCCGACGAGGAAAGGCAGGGCAGGTGAACGTGCTGGGGATCATCGCCTCCGGTGTGGCCGCGCTGTTCATCACGGTCGTACTCGCCAAGGGCGCCCGCCGCGCGGCGCTCCGGCCCCCCGTCCCGTACGAACCCGGCGGGCGGACCCCACGGACCCGGCGCCGGGCCGCGGGCGGCGCGACGGTCGTCCTCGGTGTCGGTACGGCGGCCGGCGGGGCCCTGTGGCTCGGCGCGGTGGACGGCTCCGCGGACCCGGTGGCGGGGATGCTCGCCGGGGCCGCGATCGTGGCCGCACTCGGGCTGGTCCACGACCTGAAGCCGCTGTGGGCCGCCCTCCGCCTCGCCGTTCAGTGGGCGGCCGCGGTCCTCGTCGTCTGCCTCGCGGATCTGTCACCGGCGGCGGGCGTCCTGGCCGTGCTCTGGATCGTCCTCGTCACCAACGCCTTCGCCCTGCTGGACCACTCCGACGGGGCCCTGCCCGCTGTCGGCATCGTCACCGCCTCCGGGCTGCTCGCCTGCGCGGCTCTCGACGGCGGTACCGGACCGGCCCTCCTCCCGGCCGCCCTGGCCGCGGGCCTCATCGGCTTCCTGCCCCACAACTGGCGCCCCGCTCGCCTCCACCTCGGCGGGTGCGGCGCGCAGTTCACCGGATTCGTCCTGGCGTCCTCCGGTGCGCTGATCCAGGCGGCCGCCCCGTCCGGGCGCGCCGTGTGGGCCGCGCTGCCGGTGCTGGCGACGGTCGCCCTCGCCGACGCCGCCCTCGTCGTGATCTCCCGCCGCCGCGCCGGGCGTTCCCCGCTGCGGGACGCGGACGACCACATCGCGCACCGACTGCGCCGGGTCCGCGTCACCGTGCCGGGGACGGCGATCCTCCTGGCCCTCTGGGCGGGCGTGTCGGTGGCGGCCGGAACGCTGGTGTACGCGCGGGTGCTGCACCCCGCCCTCCTCCTCGTACCGTCGGCCGGGACCGTGGCCGCCGTGCTCGCCCTGCTGAGGATCCCGGCGTACTCCGCTCCGCCCCGCCCCGCCGCCCGGCGCACCCCGACGGGACGCACCAAGGGCGCCACGCCCACGGCCCCCGCCCCGAGCGGCACCCGGCTCGCGCCTGCCGCCCCGTCCGGGCCCGGGGCCCCCGCCCTCGCGAGGCTCACACCGGTCGCCCCCGCTCCCGCCCCCAGCCCCGTGAAACCCGAGCCGATCACCTCCGCCCCCGTCCGCACCGCCGCGGGTCACCCCACCGTGCCGCCGCCCCCCGCCGGCCGTTCCGCCGCTCCCCTCGCCGCCGAGCGGAGCTGAGCTCGTACGGTCCGTCTCACCCCCGCCACCGTCCGAGGGTGGCTCGGGCCGCGGTCCGTGCGTACGGGGAGAGCATCAGCAGTGGCGCCCACGGCCAGGTGTGGCGCAGGCAGTAGAGGCACCACTGACGGGGCGGCAGTTCCCGTACGGACGTCACCCGGCGCAGCGCCTCCCGGACGCCGATGCCCGGTTCCCGCGAACCGGGGGTGTCCGGGCCGTCCGCGCACGCGCCGGCGTGGCCGGGGGCGACGAACGCGGGCACCCCGGCCCGCCGGGCGCGGCACCCGTGGTCGTAGTCGCCCATCCGGTGGCGGAAGACCTTGTCGGGGTCCCCGACCAGGTCGTACACGGCACGGGACAGCAGCACCACCCGGCCGTCGTAGGTGTCGCAGCGCTCGGGCCGGTACTCGCCGGGCTCGACGAGCGCCAGGGACCTGCCCCGCCGCCCGGAGTACACGGTGTCCCCGTACGCGTTGCGGACCGCGCCCACGACGACCGCGTCGGGTCCGACCGCCTCCGCCGTCCCCAGCAGGGTCGCGAGCGCGTCCGGGTGCAGTTCGACGCCGTCGTCGAGCCACAGCTGATGCGTCCACGTGTGGCTCGGTCCGCCCGGCGCGCCGAGCGGGCCCCCGCCTCCGCCCCCGCTCCGGCTGTTGCGGCTCGCGATGCGCAGCGCCTGGCTGCGGAGGACGCCCGGGCCCACCGTCATGACCTCCACGGCCGGATACCGCAGCCGTACCGCCTCCGGCGTACCGTCGGTGCTGCCGATGTCGACCAGATGCACGCCGAGCGTCGTCCCGGCGGGGAGCCCGCGCTGCTCCTCCAGGGCGCGCAGCGCGGACAGCGTCCTCGCACGGTGGTCGTGACTCGTCATCAGCACGGCCAGGTGAACGGAGCGCGCAGGGGACTCCTCCATGGAACGGATCTCATCACCCACGCATGGAATGGGATATTCCGCCTAGGCTGATGGGGTGAGCGCCGAACCGAACACGAACCCGCTCCGGTCCGGGCAGGGGCCCGCCCAGCTCCGGCCCGGCCCTCTCGTTCCGGTGGTCGCCTTCCTGCTCGCCGCGCTGTGCGTGACGACCGTCGCCCTGACCGCCACCGTTCGCGGCACCGCCGCCTCGCCCGGCTTCTACCAGGCCGTACTTGACGAGGAGTCGGCGTACGGCCGGCTCTACAGCGAAGTGCTCGTCGACCCCGAACTCTCGCCCGTCACCCGTGATCTGCTGGCCCGCCTGCCCGTGCCCGAGGCGCTGGTGACGTCCAACATCAAGGTCGTACTGCCGCCCGACACCGTGCGGGCGCTCACCGACCAGCAGATCCACGCGGTCACCGGCTATCTGCGCGGCGAGGACGACGAACTGCGGCTGCGGGTGGACATCACCCCGGTGCTGGAGAACCTCGCCGACCTCGCCCGTATCTACTTCGGCGACCTGGTGGCCAACCTCCAGGGACGCGACCAGCCGGACTTCGACCGCTTCACCGCCGACCTCAACTCCGCGCTCGACGAGCTGAAGGAGGGCCGGGCGCCCGCGCTGCCCGCCCTGGCGCTCACCGACGAGCAGGCCGACCGGGCCGCCGACGCCCTGCTGGCGGCCGCCCCAGGGCAGGAGCGGGCCGCCTTGCGCCCCGAGGTCGAGGTGGCCCTGGCGGAAGGGGACGTGTCCACCGCCCTGGCGGCCACCGTCGCGGCCGTCCTCTCCGACAGCTCACGGAATGCCGCGGCCGGCCTCCGCAGCACGCTCCAGGGCGGTGCGTGGGACCTCACCGGCACCCTGACCGCCGCCGGGAACGACCTCACGGCCCTGGAGCGGGCACGCGACGGCATCCGGTTCCTGCCCCTGGTCCAGATCCTCGCCGTCATCCTGGCCCTCGCCGCTCTCACGACGCTCTGGTTCACCGGTCCCGCAGCCCCGGCCCGACGGCTGATGCGGCTGGGCCAGGCGCTCGCCTGTGGAGGCGCCCTGACCGCCGCGACCGTCGTCCTGGCCCGCCTGATCACCGGAGGACGGTTCCTCACCACGCCGTCCTCCTGGGCCCCGAGCGTCACCGCCCTCGTCGACGACCTCCAGCGCACCGCCGTGGACCAGGTGATGGTCACCGGTCTCGGTGCCGCCCTCGTGGCCCTCGTCGGCGGCGCGCTCCTCACCGGCGCGGGCTGGGCGCTCCTGGTACGCCCGGGCCGGCCGCTGCCCCCGACCCAGACCGTGGTGCGCGGTACGGCGGCGGGCGTGGCCTGCGCCGCACTGGCCGGAGTCCTGATCGTGCCGCCCGTGTTCGGCCCGTCCGCGCCCCGCCACTGCCAGGGCAGCAGCCGCCTGTGCGAGCTGCGCTACGACGAGGTCGCCCACCTCACCTCCCACAACGCCATGTCCACCACGGCCGACCGGTTCATCGGCCCCCTCCAGGACCCCGACATCACCACCCAGCTCAACACCGGTGTCCGGGCCCTCCAACTGGACACCTACCGCTGGGAGAGCCCGCAGGACATCGCGGCACGGCTCGACGACCCCGAGTTCACCCCCGAACAGCGGCGGCTGATCGCCGGCGCCGTCGACCGGGCCAACCCGCCGCGCGAGGGCCTCTGGCTCTGCCACAGCGTCTGCCGCGCCGGAGCCATCGAACTGGTCCCGGCCCTGACCGGCATCGGCGACTGGCTCCGCGCGCACCCCACCGAGATCGTGACGCTGATCATCCAGGACGACATCAGCGCCGAGGACACCGAGAAGGCGTTCCGCGCGGCAGGTCTCGACGACCTCCTGCACACCCCCGCGGAGAACCCGGACGAACCGTGGCCCACGCTGGCGGAGATGATCGACAGCGGTCGACGGCTGGTCGTCTTCGCCGAGAAGGCCGACGGACCGGCACCCTGGTACCGCAACTTCTACCGGTACGGAATGGAGACCCCGTTCGCCTTCCGCAGCCCCTCCGACATGACGTGCGAGCCGAACCGCGGCGGCACCGGCAAACGGCTCTTCCTGCTCAACCACTTCATCACCGACGGGGGCGGCAGCCGCCTGGACGCCGGGCAGGTCAACCACCGCGAATGGGTCCTGGAACGGGCTCGCGCCTGCGAGGCGGAACGCGGCAGCCCGGTGACCTTCATCGCGGTCGACTACACGACGATCGGCGACGCGCTCGGAGCGGTGAACGAACTCAACTCCCGCCGCGCGCAGAAGTGACGGGCCGCAACCCCGGGGGAAGTGTCGGACCGGCGTGAGAGGCTACATTCCCAGCGGCGCCGTACCGTGCGGACGGGGCCGGACGACTGCCGACAGATCGGGAACCAGCGCCCATGACTGCTCCGAGCGACCCCGCACCGCACGGTGCTCCCGCCGCCGTTCCGCCCCCCGGTGAGGGGCCCCGACCGCCGGGCGCGGGCCGCCTGCTGGCCGTGAGCGATCTGCACGCGGCGGTCACCGACAACCGGCCCATCGTGGAGTCCCTGCACCCCACCTCCGACGCCGACTGGCTGATCGTCGCGGGCGATGTGGCCGAGCGCCCCGAGGACATCCGGTGGGCGCTCGAACTCCTTGCGGAACGCTTCGCCCACGTCATCTGGACCCCCGGCAACCACGAGCTGTGGACGCTCGACAAGGACCCGGTCCAACTGCGCGGCGAGGCCCGCTACACCTACCTCGTCGAGCTGTGCCGGAGCCTCGGAGTGACCACCCCCGAGGACCCCTTCCCGCTCTGGCCCGGCCCTGAAGGACCGGTGGCGGTGGCACCGCTCTTCCTCCTGTACGACTACACCTTCCGCGCCCCGGGCACGCACACGAAGGAGGAGTCGCTGGCCGTCGCCCACGAGGCCGGGATCGTCTGCAACGACGAATACCTCCTCCACCCGGACCCCTACCCGGCCCGCGACGACTGGTGCCGCGACCGGGTGGCCCTGACCGAGCGCCGACTCGCGCAGCACGACCCCGAGATACCCCTCGTCCTCGCCGGACACTGGCCGCTCGTCAGGGAACCCACGTCGGTGATGTGGTATCCGGAGTTCGCCCAGTGGTGCGGCACCGAACTTACCGCCGACTGGCACCGCCGCTTCAACGTCACGGCCGTCGTCTACGGCCACCTCCACATCCCCCGTACGACCTGGTACGACGGGGTGCGCTTCGAAGAGGTCTCCATCGGCTACCCCCGGGAGTGGCGCGACCGCGGCCACCCGCGCGGACTGTTGCGCCAGATCCTCCCGTACGAGGGAGAGCCCGCCCCCACCGTCACGACCGGCGCCGAACCGTCCGCCCGGCGCCACACCCCCGGAGGCTCCTCGTGATCGAGCGGCTGTTGCCCGCCGACGTCTCCTGCGCCGCCACCCGCGCGGAGACCGTCCCGGACGGAACCCTCTTCTCCGAGGAGGAGGCGCTGGTCGCCAAGAGCGTCGCCAAGCGAAGGAACGACTTCGCGACGGCGCGCGCCTGCGCCCGCCGCGCCATGGCCGGGCTCGGCCTGCCCCCGGCCCCCGTGCTCCACGGCCACCGGGGGAGGCCGCTGTGGCCCGAGGGCATCGTCGGCAGCCTCACCCACTGCGGCGGCTACCGAGCGGCCGCGCTGGCGCGGGCCGCGGACGTGTTGTCACTGGGCATCGACGCGGAGCCGCACGCCCCGCTCCCCATCGACGTACGGGAGTTGGTCGCCCTGCCCGCCGAACGCGAGCGGATCGGCCCTCCCGCGCCGGAAGGCACGGACGCCATCCACTGGGACCGCGTTCTGTTCAGTGCCAAGGAGAGCGTCTTCAAGGTCTGGTACCCGGTCACCCGACTCGAACTTGACTTCAGAGAAGCCGATCTGACGTTCCGCCAGGCAGAAGGCGGGGTGGACGGCAGCACGAAGGACGGAGTGGCCGAGGGCTCCTTCGCCGCCCGGTTGCTGCGGACCGACCCGGCGCTGCCGACGGTGCTGGAGGGGCGCTGGCGCATCGAGGAGGGAATCGCCGTCACGGCGGTGCTGGTGCGGCCCGACTGGGCCGAGAACGAAGGCTGATGACGGTCAGTCAACGGACGGTCCGGGGGTGGAGGCGGTCAGGGGGCGTCCCAGCCGTACGTTCCAGCGGCCCGGCCTCCCGCTGAGTTCGGTCAGCGAGAGCGGGGCGACGTCCAGTCGCCAGAACGCCTCCAGGGGCAGCCGCAGACCGTGGACGACCGCCGCCCGGACCACCGAGGGTTCGACGACCGCGAGGAGGCTCCCGCCGCTCCCGCCGCCTGAACCCTGGAGGGTCTCCAGGCACGCCCCGGTCCGCTCCACCAGGTCCCGCAGCGATTCGCCTCCGTGCGGGGCCGCCGACGGGTCGCCGAGCCAGTCCGCCACCTCCGCCGGTTCGGCCGCGCCCACCTCGTCGAGCCGACGGCCGGTCCAGCGCCCCAGGTTCCAGCCCGCCAGGGCCGGTTCGGTCACCACGGCCGCCAGCCCGAGCGCGGCGGCGGTCCCGAGGCACCGCGTGGACGGGCCGCTCAGCTGGACCCCGGCCTCCGGCACCGCACCGGCCGCCGCCTCCGCGAGCTCCCGGCCGGACCGGTCCAGCGGGGCGTCGCCGTCGAAGCGGGCCTCCCTCAAGGCCGCGTTCATCGCCGGTGAGGCCAACATCACCCGTATCGTCATGCCCTGTCCTCACTCCTGCAACACGGGCCCCAGGGCCCTGTTCCGCCAGGGAATCCGCGCTCCGCGGACCCGCAGATTGGACCATGGCGGTGCCTGCGTACAGACGGTATGGTCTGGTCGACCATGACGACGGTGTGACGGAAGTCCGGTGAGAATCCGGCACGGTCGCGCCACTGTGTACCCGCACTCCTGCGGGAAGTCAGACCCAGCACCTTCGTCCGGGGCACCACTACAGGGACGCGTGTTCCCACAGGAGGTTCTGCCATGGCACAGTCCGCCGCTCCCGCCACGGGGGCATCGGCGATCACCCCGATCTCGGCGAAGGCCATCGCCCCATGGGCGGTCTTCTTCGGCATTCTCATGCTCGTCCTGCTCTACTTCGTCGGCGCCGAACAGGGCGCCACCGCGCTCATCTCGGGCGAGGGCGTCCACGAATGGGTCCACGACGGCCGTCACCTGCTCGGTTTCCCCTGCCACTGAGGCACCTGAGGCACCTGAGGCACTCAGGGATTCAGCGGGCACGGGAAGCAAGAGAAACCGAGAAATCAGGGATACATCGTGAACTCCATATCTGTCAGAGCTCTGCTCGTGCGCGGCATGCTCGCGGGGCTGATCGCGGGCGCACTCGCGCTCGCCGTCGCCTACTTCCTCGGTGAGTCCCAGGTGGACGCCGCCATCGCCCTGGAAGAGACCCACAGCCACGCCGGCCACGGCGGGGGCGAGGAAGAGGAGTTGGTCAGCCGCACCATGCAGGCCACCGGCGGACTCGCCACGGCCCTCCTGGTCTTCGGCGTCGCGGCGGGCGGGATCGCCGCCCTCGTGGTCTCGTACGCGCTGGGCCGTATCGGCAACTTCGGCCCGCGGGCCACGGCCGCACTGATCGCGGGAGCGGCCCTGCTCACCGTCTACATCGTGCCGTTCCTGAAGTACCCGGCGAACCCGCCGGCCGTCGGCAACCCCGACACCATCGGGCAGCGCACCACCCTGTTCTTCCTGATGGTCGCCCTCAGCGTGCTGCTGGCCGTCGCCGCCGTCATCGTCGGCAAGCGGCTCGCCCCCGGCCTGGGCAACTGGAACGCGACCATCGCGGCGGCCGCCGGTTTCGTCGTCGTGATCGGCCTCGCCCATGCCTTCCTGCCCTCGTTCGACGAGGTCGGCAAGGACTTCCCGGCCAGCCTGCTGTGGAAGTTCCGGCTCTCGACGCTCGCCGTCCAGGTCACGTTCTGGAGCGGCTTCGGCCTGATCTTCGGCTACCTCACGGAGCGGCTCCTGACGCCCGCCTCGGGAGCGGGGCGTCAGGAGGCGAAAGAAGGAGCCGTGGTCGGAGCGTCCTGATCGCGGAGGCCGCCCTCCATGCGCCGCGCCGTGTTCTCGACGATCCTCGCGAGGCTCTCCTGTACGTCCACGTCTCGCTCCTCACTTCCGTGCGGAGCGTACGCGGACACCGAGAGCAGGAGGTCTCCCTTCCGGAGGATCAGGGTGCGGCCGGGGCGGCCCTGCTCGTCGGCGGGCAGGGCGTAGGCGCCCGCGTGCACCCCGGCCGGTCGGCGCCCGCGCGCCCGGTCGACGTCCTCCTTGACGCGGTAGGCGTGCCGGGCGGGCTCGGCGCCCTCGTAGACGGAGGCCGTGGCGCTGAGCTCTCCGATGCCCGTACCGGCGGGTATAAGGAGTGCGGGCCCGCGCTGGAGAGGCGCGGGCCCGGCCCGCTGTACGGAACGGCGGCTCAGGGGCGATCGGTCCCCGGGCCGAAGTCACCGGCGAACGCGGCGGCCATCCGCAGATGCGGCGCCGCGTCGGAGGGCCGCCCCTGGCGCTCCAGCGTCCGGCCCAGCATGAGCCGGGCGTAAGCCTCCACCGGGTCCAGTTCCAGGACGGCCCGCAGTTCCTGTTCGGCCTTGCCCAGCCGTGCGGAGTGATAGTAGGAGCGGGCCAGCAGCAGCCGCGGCGCGACCTGCTCCGGCGCCTCCTCGACGAGTCCGCCCAGGATCAGGGCGGCCGTCAGGTACTCCTTGGCCTCGAAGAACAGCTGCGCCCGGTCCCACCGCTCGGCGGCCGTGCCGAATTCGTAGTAGGTCTCGTCCATCTGTCCTGCTTTGAGTGGTGCGGGCCCCTGGGAGAGCCGCCCCGCCGTACGTTCAGCGATGACAACACCGCAGAATGATTGAACATTCCACTAAAATTCTGGCGTGGGACCCGGCACTCCGCGCGCCCACGGGAATAGGTTGAGCGCCATGAGCAATCTCGATCGCCAGGCCACTCCCTCCGTCTGCGGAGGGCGCGGCTTCGTCGTCGCCGAGCCGGTCCGCGAACTCCTCGCCCCCCGCCGCGTCCAGCTCGGTGAGTCCACCGAGGTCCGCCGCCTGCTCCCCAACCTCGGCAGGCGCATGGTCGGCGCCTGGGCCTTCGTCGACCACTACGGCCCCGACGACATTGCCGACGAACCCGGGATGCAGGTTCCGCCGCACCCCCACATGGGGCTCCAGACCGTGAGCTGGCTCCACGACGGAGAGGTCCTGCACCGGGACAGCCTGGGCAGCCTGCAGACGGTACGCCCCCGGGAACTGGGCCTGATGACCTCCGGCCGGGCCATCAGCCACTCCGAGGAGAGCCCGAAGCGGCACGCCAGGTTTCTGCACGGTGCCCAGCTCTGGGTCGCCCTCCCCGACGCCCACCGTGACGTCGAGCCCCACTTCCAGCACCACACGGATCTGCCCGCCGTCACCGCCCCCGGCCTCACCGCCACCGTCATCCTCGGCGAACTCGACGGAGCGGCCTCGCCCGGCACCGCCTACACCCCCATCGTCGGCGCCGACGTCTCCCTGACCGGGGGAGCCGAAGCCCGCCTGCCGCTGGACCCCGACTTCGAGTACGCGGTCCTGTCGATGTCCGGCGAGGCCGAGGTCGACGGTGTCCCCGTGCTGCCCGGCTCGATGCTCTACCTCGGCTGCGGCCGCACCGAACTGCCGCTCCGCGCTGTCTCCGACGCGAGCCTGATGCTGCTCGGCGGCGAGCCCTTCGAGGAGGAGATCGTGATGTTCTGGAACTTCATCGGCCGCTCCCACGAGGAGATCGCCCGGGCCCGCGAGGACTGGACGAGCGGATCGCGGTTCGGCGAGGTCAAGGGCTACGACGGCCCTCCGCTTTCGGCACCCGAGCTGCCTGCGACGCCACTGAAGGCGCGGGGGAGGGTGCGCTGAGCTGCGATTATAGCCCGAACTGACTTTACGCTGGCTGGTTTCGGGCCGACGTTCGGTGGAACGAATGCTGACCCGCTGTAGATCGTCATCTTCATGACCGGGGCGCTGCCTGGCGGCGGTAGTGGCTGGTTCGGGCTTGGTGGCGGCGTCAGGCAGACGCGTAAGGTGCCCGGATGATCGAGATACCGGAGGAGTTTGCGCAGAGCACCATTGAGCGTGAAGGAGAGCCCGGAGCAGCGTGGCTCGGTGAACTGGCCGGGATCGTGGAAGAGCTGCTGGGGCGCTGGGAGTGCGTGCCGGACGGGGAGGTCATGCACGGGGGCGTCGGGGTGATCATCCCCGTGAGGCAGCGGGCCGAAGGCACTGCCGTGCTGAAGGTGTCATTTCCGCACCCCGGCAACGTCCACGAGCCCGACGCTTTCGCGGCGTGGGGCGGGCGCGGAGCGGTCCTGCTGCACGAGCGCGACGATGAGCGGTTCGCGATGCTTCTTGAGCGGGTCCAGGCGTCAACCCTGGCCGGAGTCGAAGACGGCGACGAGGTTGTGACGGTCGCAGGGCGGATCAGTCGCCGGCTGGCCATTCCCGCGCCCCCGGGCCTGCCCCGGCTGAGGGAGCAGGCCCATGTCTGGGAAGAGCAGCTGCGCAAGGACGCTGAGGAGCTGACGCACGCACTGTCGCGCTACGTGGTGGACGCCGCCGCGGCGACCACCCGCGAGCTGGGCCGCGTCCAGCCGGACACCCTCATCCACGGTGACCTCCACGCAAGGAACATCCTGCGCGCCGACCGTGAGCCATGGCTGGCCATCGACCCCAAGGGATATGCAGGAGATCCCGCTTACGACGGCGGCACGCTGCTGAAGTCGCGCGCGTTGACGCTCCTCGACGCGGACGACCTGCGCAAGGCGGTCCACCGCACCCTGGACGTCTTCGCCGAGGCCGCGGAAGTCGATCGCGAACGCGTCCAGCGTTGGGCCCAGTTCCATGCCGTCCAGGCTGCGTTCTGGGCCCGCCGCCACGGATTCCGCATCGCTCGCAGCGGACCGCGGTTGGACGGGCTCACCGAATTCGCTGACCACCTCGCGGAGTTGCTCGCCGAAGGCCCGTAGGTCGTGATCACGGTGGGCTGGGGCTGGGGCTGGGGCTGGGGCGGGTGCGAAGGCGGGTGCGACCACCGTTGATCATCGCGAGTTGTGTGGACTGGCGAAGAGGCGGTGGCCGCAGGTCACAGCATGGACCCGCCCGCTGGCGGGAGGCGTTCGAGGTGGCCACGGGGCGGATCGCTCTGTCACTGCGGATGGCGCAGGGCGTTGCGGAGGATTGCGAGGACCTCGTCGCGGGTGGGGGGCAGCGAAGCCGAAGCCCATGGTGGCCGGTCGCCCAACGGGACACGCCCCTCACCACGGCCGCTGCTTCAACCCCCGACGCCTGCATGCATACAAGGCGTACGACACTCTCCACCTGCGGAAATGGTTACGCGGCAAGCCCGTCGGGGTGCGCATCGCCCGAAAGGGCGTCGAGTCCAGCGAAGGGTCGGGCCGCCGTCGGTGGGTGATAGAGCGGGCCGTCTCCGGACTATCCGGCTACCGCGGACTCAGCCCTCGCTATGAACGCAATCCAGGCGAACACCTGGCCTTTCTGCGCCTGGCCGCAGCCCTCCGCTGCTACTGGCGGTACATCCACCTCACCCCATAGGAAACCGTCCAATGAGTGTGGATGATGCGCATCAGTGCGTCACCACGGACCTGAGTCCCGTGGCGGTCAAGGGACCGCGCAAGACTCCTTCCGGCAGGCGCGGACTCCCTACACGGTCTTGATCATCCCGCCGTCGAGCACCACATCCGCGCCCGTCAGGTTGGGCGCCGCCGGAGAGGCCAGGAAGGCCACCAGGGCCGCCACCTCCTCCGGCTCCGCGAACTGTCCCGTGCTCACCCCCGCCTCGCCCGGCAGCGACTCCACGAGTTCCTCCAGCGACAGCCCCGACTCGTGGGCGAGCCGCTCGCCCTCGCTCCCGGGCTCCGTCCACACCCCCGTCCGGACCAGGCCCGGCGTGACGGTGTTGACGCGGAGGCCGTGCGGCGCGAACTCCTCCGAGAGCGCCTTGGAGAGATTGGTCAGGGCCGCCTTCGCCGCCGAGTATGCCGCCACCGAAGGCAGCGGCACCCGGGCGTGCGCCGAGCTGATGTTGACGATGGCGCCCCGCCGGTCCAGCAGGCTCGGCAGACATGCGCGGCTGGTGCGGACGCAGCTGAGAAACGTGAGGTCGAACTCCGTCCGCCACAGGTCGTCGTCGATGGTGAGGAACCCGCCCTTCTGCGGAAGGGTGCTCGCCACGTTGTTGACCAGGATGTCGATGTGCCCGAGTTCTTCCAGGGCGTACGCGGCAAGGTCGGCGGGCCCCTGAGGGGTGCTCAGGTCGACGGCCAGGGCGTGGGGCGTGTACCGGGCCAGCTCCCGGCCGGGGGTACGGGCCCCGCCTGCCACGCGGGCACCCTGGCGGGACAGCTCGGCGGTGACGGCGAGGCCGATGCCCCTGCTCGCGCCGGTGACCACGGCGGTCCGGCCCGCCAGGGGAAGGGGGGACTGGGAGGAAGGCGCCTGGGAGAGAGCCATGAGAGTGTCCGCTTCTTTGTCGAGAGATCGAGCAGGTCGGGAGGATCAGGAGGCAGATGGAGGAGGCCGGTTCAGTGCGTGATCTCCTCCAGGACCTCCGCCGCCGCCCGCTCGCCCGACCGGACCGCGCCCTCCATGTATCCGGGCCAGTGGTCGGAGGTCTCCGTGCCCGCCCAGTGCACGCCGCCCACCGGCTCCCGCAGGGCGCGCCCGTGCCGGGAGAGGACCCCGGGGGCGCTCACCGCGACCGGGCCCCCGCGCGACCAGTCCTCGGTGTTCCAGCGGACGAAGCCGTAGTCGGCCATGCGGGCGGCCCGGGGGCCGAAGTAGTCGATGAACGACTGACGGCATTCCGCCACGAACCGCCGCTCCGGGACCCGGTCGAGCCGTCGCATGTCCTCCGGCCGTACGAAGCCCAGCAGCACATGACGATCGCCGTGGTGGCTCTCGTAGATGCAGTCGATGGGCCGTCCGTCGCCGACCACCTGCCCGGACAGCCCTTGCTCCCGCCACCAGGGGCGGTCGTACACGGCGACGAACTTGCCGATCGAGCCCATGCGGAACCCGGCGGCCAGCCCCCGGCGGGCGCGGGGCAGTTCGGGGCTGAAACCGATCCGGGCGGAGAGCGGGGGCGGCACGGCCACGATCACCCGGCGGGCCCGGTACGTGCCCCGGTCCGTGTGAACGCGGAGCAGTGGGCCGCGCCGGGAAACGTGTCGTACCGGCGCCCCGTACATCACCCGCGAGCCCAGCTCCGCCGCCATCGCCAGCGGAATCCCGGCCGCGCCCGGCCCGCCGATGAAGCTCTCCTGGGCGCCGCCCCGGGTGGCCATCAACCGGTTGTAGGTGCCGGGATGGTCCCGGTCACCGGCGGCGGCGTAGTAGTTCATCATGTACAGGGTCGAGAACTCCTCGGGCGGGGTCGAGACCACCGCCGACCCGCTGACGCGGCCCAGCACCAGTCGGGCCGCCGCGTCCGAGGTGCGGCGGGCGATCCACTGCGCGAAGGAGATCGCGTCCAGCTCGGCCGCCTGCGGATGCAGCCATGGCTCGCCGACCGGGAAGTCCCGTGCCAGCGTGTCGATCTCGGCGATCGCCCGGTCCACGGCGGTGCCGCCCAGCTCGGGAGGGAGCGGGGAGTCCACGGGGTAGCGCAGCGGGCTGCCCCGGTACCAGAAGATGCTGTCGCCCTCATGATGGGTGGGCACCACGGGTACACCGAACTCGGCGGCCAGGGCGTACATACGGTTCTGGGTCGGCCCGACGAACTGCGCCCCGCCGTCGACCGTTCCGCCGCCCTGGGTGCCGACGGTCCACACCCGGCCGCCGGGCCGCTCGCGAGCCTCGACCAGTCTCACCCGGCGCCCGGCGGCCACCAGCCGACGGGCGGCGGCCAGTCCCGCCAGTCCCGCGCCGATCACCACGACGTCGTGGACCCGGTCGGCACCACCACCGGGAACGGCCTCGGCGGCATGGGCGGAGAACGTCCCGCCCACCGCGAGGGCACTGCCGACGGCAACCGTTGACTTCAACACCGAACGGCGCTGGAGGTCGGGCATCACGAGGTCACTCCTTCGGGGGGAGAATCACTGGGAGAGAGCAGGAGAGGCCAACGGGCGGCGTCCTCACCGCGGCGCGCGCCACCGCGACATGCGCCACTCGGGCGCGAGCATCGCGTAGACGCACTCGCTGCCCCAATCGCCCTTGAAAATCAGGGAGTCGGTGAACTCGGCCTCCTTGCGCAGGCCGAGCCGCTCCATCAGCCGGGCGGAGGCCGTGTTCCGGGCCTCGCAACGGCCGATGATCCGGTGCAGCCCCATGCGTTCGAAGCCGATCCGGAGCATCTCCACCGCCGCCTCCCCGGCCAACCCCCGCCCCTGGTACGCCGGGTGCAGCACATAGCCGAACTCACCCTGCCGGGCGGCCGCGTCGAGCCAGATCAGCTGGGTCCAGCCGATCACGCGGCCCTCGTGCTCCACCGCCAGCACCAGGACATCGCCCTGCCGGGTCAGTGACGTACGGGTGCAACGGTCCTTCAGTTCCCGTGCGTTGTCCTCTCTGCCGCGCGGCTCGTTGAAGAGATAGCGCGCCACCTCCGGCCGCGATTCGAAGTCCCACATGTCGGCCTCGTCCCCCGGGGTGAAGGGGTGCAGCAACAGCCGGTCGGTCCGGATCGGCTGGGCGATTCTCACGGTGGCGTTCGCCTCGGTACGGGCGGTCATCAGCGGCCCCTTCGGCTCGGGCGGCCAGGATGGTCCCGGCAGCAGTTCGGGCGCCGGGCGGCGGCGGCCTCGGCGGTGAAGCGGGCGGAAGGGGTGGCGGAGGGGCGGTACGCGCCCTCGAAGGGCGCGAGGAGCTCCGGGACGGTGTGGGAGTGCCCGTCCACGAAGATCCGCTCGATGCGCGCGGTGTCGGCGATGTTCCGCAGCGGGTCCCCGTCGATCATCAGCAGGTCTGCCCGGGCCCCCGGGCGGACCGCCCCGAGCAGCCCCTCCGCGCCCAGGCACCGGGCCGCGTTCACGGTCGCCGTCCGTAGCGCCGCCACCGGGCTGAAACCGTGCCGGACCAGGGCTCGGAGGTTCTGGTGGATGCTGATCCCCACGTCGTCCAGGGGCGCGTCGGTGCCCGCGACCACCAGTCCGCCCCGCTCGTGCACGCGCAGCAGCAGATCCACGTCCCCCGCCGTCCAGGCGGCATCCAGCTCGCTCTTCGCACGATCGGCACGTTCCGCCTTCGCCAGCAGTCGCGCGTACTCCCACGGCGGGAACAGCGTCCGGGTCCGGTGGTCGTGCAGCAGGTCGGCCGAGACCGCACCGGCCCCGCCGGCGTACAGCTCGCCCGCGAACAACAAGGTGGTGGAGACCCACATCCCCGAGGCGACGAGGAGGTCCACGGTGTCCTGGGCCGTGCGGCCGCCCGCTGCGCCGAGCGTCCGTGAGTACCCGAGGCGGTTGCCGCCTCCCGTGTGTTCCATGCCGTACAGACCGGTGTGCGCCGCCGGGTACACGTAGTGCGAGGTCACCGGGGTACCCCGACGCGCCAGTCGGCGTACGAGCCTTCGCTCCAGCGGTACCGGCAGCCGCTGGTAGGACTTGACGACGTCGTAGTCGAAGAACTCCGCCCTGCGCAGCTCCCGTTCGAGCTGCTCCTCGCCGGACACGGCCCGCATGAAGCCGAAGGAGACCCGGGTGCCGTCCAGCGGTTCACCGGAGCCGAGGAAGCGGGGGCCGACCAGGGCCCCGGAGCGCAGCGCCTCACGGGTCTCCGCCATCCGGTACACCGGATCGCCGGTGGACCTGCTCGTCGTGACGCCGTATGCCAGCCACAGCGGCCCCTGCCGACTGCCCCAGGATCCACCCCGCATGTGCCAGTGGTTGTGGGTGTCGATCAGGCCCGGTACGACGGTGAGATCACTGGCGTCCACCGTGGGCGCCGCCGCTCCGGGGCGTGCCCGGGTCACCGAGGTGATGCTCCCGTCCTCGACGTGGATGTCCACGTTCCGGCGGTAGCCGTCCGATACGCCGTCCCACAGCCGCCCGGCCCGGATCACGGTCCGGGGCGGCGCCGGACGGCGGCGGCAGGTGAGCCGCACGGGCTGCCGCCGGTGCGGGGAGCGCCCGTCGGCGGCCAGCAACACCGGTTCGCCCAGGGACAGGAAGAGCACCTGCCCGCGCGACGATACGGAGACGGAGTCGGCGACGAGGGAGGACAGGGCGACCGGCTCTCCCGTCACCGTCCCGTCCGGTGCCACCGGCACCCGGTGCAGCAGGCTGTCCAGGACGACCAGGAGATGGCGGCCGTCCGGGGCCCATACCGGGCCGTCATCGCCGCGTGTGCCGATCGACCGGTGCGGGGCGACGGCCTGGTCCACGACGGCGCCGCTGATCCGGTCGACGGTACGCAGGCCGTGCAGCCCGGCCGGATCGCGTTCCGATCCCGGCAGCTGGACCGCCATGGACACCAGGCGGCCGTCCGGCGAAAATGCGGCCCGCCCCGGATGGTCGGTCGGCGCGGCGAGCCGGATGTCGGTGCCGTCGGTCAGATCCAGCAGCCGGGTCGCACCCGCCTCGTCGTGGTACGCGACGAGACCGCCCTCCGGGGAGACCCGGGGGCGCAGGGCCCCCTCGGCCCGCCGGGTCAGCCGTTCGTGCCGCCCGTCGCACGGTGTGAACCGCCACAGGTCGGGGCCGCCGTCACGGTCGCTGGAGTACACCAGGCCCGAGCCGTCGGGCAGCCAGTCGGGATCGGTGTTGGCGTACCCGTCGGCCACCACCCGCCGCGGCCGTTCGCCGAACCGCTGCATCCAGAGCGCACCGAGCGCGCCGAAGCAGACCGACTCCCCGTCGGGTGAGATCACCGGTGCGACCAGACCCTGCACCGGTGCGTCCGCGGGCGCGACGGCCGGCCGGCGGCGGGCAGGCCTGGCGGCCGGGGCCGCCAGGCCGAGGGCGAAGGGTATCTCCAGCCTGCCCGCTGCCGACCGGCCAGGGCCCTCGCGGTGGGTCGTTCCGGCCGACCGGCCAGGACCGTCGGAGTGGACCCTCCGCCGCCACAACCGGCCGTCGCCGCCGTAGACCAGCTCGTTCCCGGAGAGCCACGCGGCGGGCAGCGGGGCAGGCTCCTCGGGCCGCCCGGTGGCGGGGACGCCGTCCACGGAGAGCGTGGCCCGCGGCCCGCTGACGCAGACCCAGGACAGCCGGCCCCCGGGGCCGTGGCCGGTGCCCCGCAGAACGACCCCTTCGCCCGCCCGGTGCACCACGGTGACGGCGCCGGTCCGCAGGTCGTACGTTTCCACGGAGGCGTCCCCCGCGACGTACGAGAGGCGATGTCCTCCGGGGTGCCACGCGGGGGAGTGGTAGGACCGTTCGTCGTCGGTGCCGACGAGCGGGCGCGACCGTCCGCCGGAGGCCTCCCACAGCCAGACCGCACTGGTCCCGCCCGAGTCCGAGACGTAGGCGATGGCCCTCCCGTCCGGCGAGACCGCCGGATCGAGGTCGTACTGCGGCCCGGGGGTGAGCCGTGTGACCTCGCGGCTGCCGAGACCGACGACGGCTATGTCGTAACTGCCGTTCCGGAACGACTGGAAGGCGAGACTCCGGCCGTCCGGGAAGAACGACGGCCGGCTGCCGTCCTCCATGTCGTCGGTGAGCCGCCGGGCCGTGCCGCCGGCCAGGGGCAGGGTCCAGATCACGTTGTGGCCGTCGAGGGCGAGCATCCCGCCGGTCCGGTGGACAGACACCCCGAGGTTGACCGCACGGCGGACCACCAGCCGCCCGTCCTCGCCGGGCGGCGCTGCGCGGACCGGACCGGCCGGGGCGAGGGCGGCGCCCCCGGCCACTGTGGCGGCCGCGCTCCCTTTGAGCACCCCGCGTCGTGACACCGTCATACGGTCTCCTCGGGTCGTCGGGGCTCAGCCGCGCGGGCCGCGCAACGCGGTGACGTATCGCTGGAAGCCGTCGTGGTCGCGGTGGCTGATGACCGACTCGAACCCGGCGGCCGAGAGAATCGCCACCACCTCGTCGGTGACGGCGTCGTAGTGCTCGACGGCCAGCACACCGCCCTCCGCGAGAAGCCGGGCGGAGACCCGGGCCACGGCACGGATCAGGTCGAGCCCGTCCCAGCCGGAGTAGATCGCCTCGGCCGGCTGGTGCACGGCCCACTCCGGGGGAATCCGCAGACTGTCCGGCACATACGGGGGATTGGCGGTGACCAGATCGATGCTGCCGTCCATCGATGCCAGCAGCCCGGGGGCGGTGATGTCGCCCGCGATGAAGGCCACCCGCGAGTCCACCTGCCCGGAGAGCTTCGCCGCGTTGCGTACGGCGTAGTCCAGAGCGGTGTCGGAGAGGTCCACTCCTGTGACCGTGGAACCCGGCCGCAGCGCGCCCACCGCCAGCGCGATCGCGCCCGAGCCGGTGCAGAGGTCCACCGCGTGCAGCGCGCCCGGAGCCGTCCGGGCCAGCGCGTTGGTGACCATCGCCTCGGAGTGCACCCGGGGCACGAACACCCCCTGGCCCACTTCCAGGGCGAGACCGAAGAGCGTGGCGCGGCCGGTCAGATACTCCAGCGGGACCCGATCGGCCCGCCGGTCCACCAGGGTGCGCAGCCGCGTGGCCGCCTCCGGGGCGATCTCCGCGTCGAGGTCGAGGGTCTCCGCCGCCTCGGGGGAGAGCTCCAGCGCGTGTGCGGCCAGGGCCAGGGCGTCCGGACCGGGGGTCCAGACCCGGGCCTGGGAGAGCCGCTCCGTGGCCCGCCGGACCTCGTCGCCGACCCGGACGACCGGCGGCGTCGGCGCCCCGAACCGGCTGCGGCAGCTGTCGTAGTAGGACCGGATCCACTCGGTCATCCCCGGGTGCAGGCGCGAGGAGGCCAGCAGCTCCGGCGGCGGGGTGAAGTCGGGGTCGATGCGCCCGGCCCAGTCCCGGTAGATGGTCTCCAGATCCGGGCCCAGGAGCTCCTGCCAGTCCGTCGGGATGTTCCAGTGGTGCTCGTACCCGGTGGCCAGCATGTGTTCCACGGTGGTCCGTAAGGTCTCCTCACGGGAGGCGCCTTGCAGCGGACGCCGCTCGGGAACGAAGAGGTCCAGATCCAGTTCCGGGGTCTGGCCGTGCAGTCGGGCGGCGAACTCCCTGGCCAGCAGCGGCGACAGGAAGAGCCCGTCCCGGTAGGTCCCGGTCATCATCCACAGGCCGGACAGCGGAGTCTCGCCCAGCAGCGGGAACCCGTCCAGGGACACCGGACGGTTCCCCACCTGTACGCCGACGACGCTGCTGGACCACAGGTCGCGCCGGATCTGCCGGTGCGAGCACTCCAGCAGGAACAGCAGATCACGCATGACGGGGTCGGCCAGCGGACGCGGATTGATGATGTTGGTCGCACCGATGTACACCCGGGCGGTGCCGCGCGGTACCACGTGCAGCCCACAGGCGAAAGCCCGGTTCGGTGTACGGATCACCGCGTCGGGCTGGGTCCCGTCCTGCGTGGTCACCATGGCGGAGACGCCGTATCCGGCGACCAGCCTCGGGATGCAGTCGCCGAGCCCGTCCACCGAGTCGACCAGCTCCTGGGAGCCGACCCCGCCGGCGAGGACCACCGCGGAACCCCGGACGACGGTCCCGTCGTCGAGGAGCACCCCCCGGGCCCGGTCACCGTCCCGGACCACGGACACGGCCCGGTGGTCGAGGAAGCTCACGCCGAGCCGGCGGGCCGTGGTGTCGAGCCGGTGCAGCAGCCGCCCCGAGTCCACGGCGTGCTCGCCGGGTATGTGCATCGCCCGCAGCGGGCGCGAGTTGGGGTCGGGGTCGAGCCAGTCGACGTCCGCCGGGTCCACCGACTCGTACGCCTCGCCGTGCTTGTCGAGGGCCTGCTGGATGGCCGTGTAGTTCTCGGTGTCGATGGGGCCGGTGCCGACGGTGTTCAGGAGCACGGTGGTGCCCTTGGCGGTGATGAGGTCGGAGCCCTCGCCGGTGCCGTCGGCCAGCGTCTCCAGCCAGGCGGGCCATACATCCTTGGCCTTGAGATCGAGGTCGAACTTGGCCTGCCCGTAGGGATGGGCCAGCAGCGATGTGGTCACCTCGCCGAAGCAGCCGAGCATCGCCCCGGCGGCGGTGGACGCCGCGTACGGGCGCTTGGCCGGGCCGACGAGCGCCACCGAGGCCCCGCGCAGGGCCAGTTCGACGGCGAGGGAGGAGCCCAGGGAGCCGTTGCCGACCACGACGACGTCGTGACCGGTGTGCGCGTCGGGCAGGGACATGCGGGTCTCCTAGCGGGAGGGAGGACGGGAGGAAGGAGGGTCGGGACGCGGGCCGTGCCGTACGGGGGGCCGGACGGCCCGCGCCCCGGGTCAGGCGGCGCCCAGGAGGGCGGCCAGTTCCTTGATCTGGGCCGGGGTGTGTGTGCTGGAGAGGGCGAACCGCAGCAGGCCGGTGCCCCGGGCCACGATCGGGTAGAAGACGGGGAAGCACAGCACACCGGCCTCCCGCAGCCGCACCGCCGTGGCGAACGCGGCCTCCTCGCTCTCCAGCGCCAGCCCCCGGATGGGCGACCGCGTACCGGAGTTGACGAGGTCGGCGCCTGCGAGGAGATCGTCGAACAGGGCGGTGTTCGCCCACAGGTCCGCCTGGAGCGCGGCGACCGTGCCGTCCAGGTGCATCCGGGCGGACTCGGCATTGGCCGCCATGTGCGTGACCATGTTCGAGTGTCCGAAGACCATCGTGTTGCCCTCGCGGCGCAGCACGTGCAGATCGCGTTCGGTGTGGGTGAGGACGAAGCCGCCCGAGCCGCCGAAAGCTTTGGACAGCGAGCCGACCAGCAGGGTGTTGTCCGGGACCCGGCCGCCCAGGGCCAGATGCGCGTATCCCGCACCGCGCGGTCCGTCGATGGACGTGCCGTGGGCGTCGTCGATGTAGACGTACCCGCCGTGATGCTCCGCCGCCTTCTGGAGGCGGGCCACATCGATCAGCCCGCCCATGGAGCCGATGCCGTCCACGAGGATCACCGGGGTGCGCCCCGAGGCGCGTGCCGCCGTCATCGCCTCGGCCAGACTCTCCGGGTCCTCCATCGTGAACCGGGTGACCGGCCCGAGCTGTTCGAGGACGCCCCGCAGCACCTGCATGGACGCGTGGGCGGTGCGTTCCACCACGTAGAACGGGCCCGCGGCGGCGACCGGGTAGCCGGGGAGCACACCGGCACCGAGCAGCGGCAGCAGCCCCAGGTGCACACTGCTCACCGAGTTGAACACCAGGGCGTGCATCCCGGGATAGATCTGCCCGAGCAGCTCCTCCAGCTCCGCCGCCTCGGCGGGCTGCATGGAGTTGCGGGACGACGACAGGTGAATCCCGTAGGTGCCGACGGCGGCGCGCACGGCGTGAACCATCCGCGGATGGTCCTCCAGGCCGAGGTAGGAGCAGGAGACGAACTCCACGCAGCGGGCACCGTCGTCGAGGGACAGTGTCTTCCCGTCGCGCCCGGTGACGGTGTGTCCGGTGAGCCCGGCACGTACCGCTCGGTCGTACATGCCGGTGGTCGCCGCCGACCGGCGGGCGACCCAGTTGCCGTGCGCGTCGGTCTCGGCCTGGAGGTGAGGGGCGGGGGGCGTGTTCACACGGGCTCCTGCGGCTTGGTGGGGGTCGCTGGGGTGGACAGGACCCGGGCGGCATCCGCCGCCAGGGTGGGGAGCTCGGGGCCGAACCAGTCGGTCAGTTCGGTGAGGGAGTTCCGGAAGGCGGTGTCGTCGTGCCGGTCCGTCCAGGCGTCGAGGTCGGCGAGGGCCCGGGCGAGGCCCGCCCGGGCGGCGGTGCTCGTCGGCCCGGAGCGCTGGATATCCCAGTAGGTGTCGGGGGAGGCGGTCAGCATCCGCGCGGTCAGGGCCAGCAGCAGCCGGGTCGGCGGCGGCACGCAGGAGAGCAGCTCCGGCGGCAGCCCCGCATCAGCCAGGGTCCGGGCGAAGGCCAGGAGCGCGGCATGGGTCGCGGTCTGCACGGTGTTGAGGCTGGGATCGTGGTCCTCGGGTGCCAGCTGCCGCACGCGCGCCCCCGTCTCCCCGATACGGGCCAGCAGTACGGGACCGAGCCCGCCCTCCCGCACCACACAGGCGGCCACGGCATTGCCCCGCCACCCCAGCGCGGGGTGGAAGAGCGGATTGAGGCTCAGGGTCGGCCGGGGCGCCAGCAGGTGCGCCGCGTCGAGGTAGCGCCGCTTGCCGGAGAGCGTGTCGACGACGGTGGTCCCCGGGCCGGTGCACCGGGCGAGGACGGGGAGCGCGGCCAGGGCGGCCCGCTCCGGGACGGCGAGGAGGACGAGGTCGGACGCGCCGAGCGCCCGCCGCAGCTCGGCCGTGGGCTCCCCGATGTCGCCGGTGAGGTCGGCCCCGGCCGCCGGATCCGCGGCGACGGTACGGACCCGCCCGCCGCCCTCCCGCAGCAGCGGGGCGAACATCCGCCCGACCGGCCCCAGTCCCACCACCAGGCAGGAGGGTGCCGCACCGGCGCTCACCGCGGTGCCTCCTCACGTGTGGCGGGGAGCCCCAGGGTGCCCCGGGCGGCGGCGAGCACGGCCCGGGCCTTGACGAGGATCTCCTCGTACTCGGCGTCAGGATCGGACAGGGCGATGACGGCCCCGCCGACCCCGAAGGTGCACGCGTCCGCACTGTTGACCAGGGTGCGGATCACGATGCTCAGATCGGCCGCCCCCGACAGGGAGAACCAGCCGATCGCCCCGGAGTAGTAGCCCCGGGCCCGTGGCTCAAGACGGTCGATGATCTCCATGGTGCGGACCTTCGGCGCCCCGGTCATGGATCCGCCGGGGAAGGTGGCCCGCACGCAGTCCATGGCCGAACGGTCCGGACGGAGCCTGCCCTGCACGGTGCTGACCAGCTGATGCACATGGGAGTAGGTCTCGACGTCGAACATCTTCGCCACATGGACGCTGCCGACCATGCAGACCCGGTTCAGATCGTTGCGCAGCAGGTCCACGATCATCAGGTTCTCGGCCCGGTCCTTGGGGTTCCGGGCCAGCTCGCGCCGGATCTCCTGGTCGGCGCTCTCCGTGGCCCCCCGGGGACGGGTCCCCTTGATCGGCTTGGCCTGGACCCGGCCGTCACGGCCGATCGACAGGAACCGTTCGGGGGAGGCGCTGAGCACCGAGACCTCGTCCATCCGCAGATAGGCGCCGAACGGCACGGGGCTGAGCGCGCGCAGCGCGGAATAAGTGCCGAAAGGATTCGTCAGCGGCTCGCTCTCCGCCGTGTTGGTCAGGCAGATCTCGTACGACTCGCCGTCGGTGATCGCCGCCAGGCAGGACCGGATGCCGGCGAGGTAGTCGTCGCGCGACCGGTCCAGGGCGAACACGCGCTCCTCACCGGGGGTCTCCTTGGGTACGGACGGGCACCGGGCCGGACCGGACGCGTACTCCGCCCCGTGGCGCCGTACCGATTCGGCGGTCTCCGCCAGCCAGGCGGCGGCCGCGGGAACCGTCGCGGGGTCCAGGGGATCGGTGAGGGCCAGCAGATGGGCCGTGCCCTCCTGGTGGTCGACGACCACCGCACGGTCGGCGAAGATCAGCTGACCGTCGGGCAGCGGTGAGACATGGCAGGCCATGCCGTGCGTCTCGGCTTTCAACTCGTAGCCGAGCACACCCACATAGCCGAGGTTGAAGTCGATGGGGAGCTGCGGCGGGTGCGCGGTGCGCCGGGCGGCGAGCTGCTCGCCGAGGTACTCGAACCAGCCCTGCTCGACGGTCGTGGTCTTCCCGCTCCTGGTGACGGTCCAGGAACGGGAAGAGACGGAGTACGAGAGATGCTCGGCGAGCGGCCCGGAGGCGTCACCCATCACGGTGAACCGCGCGTGGTCACCGCTTCCCGCGCTGTCGAGCCAGAACGCCGCTCCGGAGTCCCCGTACAGCTCGGTGAAGAGCGCTTCGGTGTCCGGTGCGCCGTCGATCCGCCGGTGCTCCAGGTGATAGCGGCCGCGTTCCGGTCCGCCGGACCGGACCGGGCGCGGCTCCTTCGTCCACTCGCCCACCAGGCAACGGAAGTTTTCCAAGAGCTCCACCCCGTATTCGGTGAGGATCGACTCCGGGTGGAACTGCACGCCCCACTGCGGCGCTTCACGGTGCCGCACTCCCATCATCACCCCGCCCGCCGTCCAGGCGATCGCCTCCAGGTCGGGCGGCAGGTCGCTCACGGCGAGCGAGTGGTACCGCACGGCGGCGAACGGGCTGGGGAGTCCCGCGAACAGCCCCGCTCCGCTGTGGTGGACGTTGGACACACGGCCGTGCATCGGCTCCGGCGCGTGCGCCACCCGCCCGCCGTTGACGTGCGAGAGCCCCTGATGACCCAGGCAGATCCCGAGTGTGGGGACCTTGGTCTGACGTAACGCCGCCAGCGACAGGCCCAGATCCCCGGTGCGCTGCGGCCGCCCGGGACCTGGTGAGACGACGATGCTGTCGAACGCACCGAACTCGGCCTCGGACCACGGAGTGTCGTTGGTGACGACCTCGGGCGCCCGGCCGTTCACGCGGTGCAGAAGGTCGTACAGGTTGTAGGTGAACGAGTCGTGGTTATCGATGAGCAGAGTGCGCACGGTCCTGTATCTCCCTCACGATCTCTTCCACCCGGTCCCAGGACGACGCTCTGGCCAGGGCCGGGTCCGCCGACCGGTCGGCGGCCTCCTCCTGACGGCAGGCCTCGGTGATCAGTACGGCGAAGACGTCCTGCAATGCCGTGGGGTTCAGCCGGTGCTCCTCGGCGAACTCCGTGGCCCGCAGCAGCACGGTGCGCACCCGCTGGGGCTGCATCACCGGAATGCTGTGGGAGCCCTTGGCCACACCGATGCGGTGGACACAACGGAACCGGAGCAGCAGGGCGTCGAGCAGGATTGCGTCGATGGCGTCCAGTTCCCGGCGGAGTTCTCCCAGCGGGTCGGGCGCGGTGTCCGTCGAGGGCCGGGGGGCGATGTCGGGCGCGGGGTCCACGGATCTCCTTTCGTCGAGAGGCGAGTGAGCCGGCGGCGGGTGCGAGGGCGGGCGGGCAGGAGGGGGCACCGGCACGAGCGGCGGCCGCGCGGGCCGGCCGGGTGTACCGGCCGGCCCGCGCGGTCAGGTGGGCCTGCGGGTCCGTAGCGCCCAGGCGGTCAGGGCGGCCGCGGCCACCAGGATCACCGCGGCGACCGCGCTGGTCGTGTGGACGCCGGTCAGGAACGCCGCGTGGGCGGCCGACAGCAGCGACTCGCTCTGCGCGGACCCCAGTTCGGCAGCGGCGCCCGCCGCTCCTGCCACGCCTTCGCTCGCGTCCGCCAGCGCGTCCGCCGGGACGCCCGGCGGGGCCCCGAGCGCCGAGCGGTAGGACGAGACGAGGACGCTGCCGAGGATCGCGATGCCGAGAGCGGCGCCCAGTTCGTACCCGGTCTCCGAGACGGCCGAGGCCGCGCCCGCCCGGTCCTCGGGGGCGGCGGACAGCACGGCGTCGTTGGTGAGGCTCTGGGTGAGCCCCATCCCGAGACATACCAGGGCGAACGCGACCACGACGTAAGGGACCTGGGGTCCGGAGGCGAGCTGGGTGAACAGCACGAAGCCGATGGCCATCAGCACCAGACCGAGCACCAGCACGGAGGTCACGCCCCACCAGCGGGCGAACGCCACCGCGATGAAACCGGCGGCGATCGCGCACGCCATGCCGGGCAGCAGCACGAGCCCGGCCTCCAGGGGCGAGATGCCCCGGACGATCTGGAGGTACTGGGTCAGGAAGAACAGGGCCGCGATCATCGCGAAGAGCGTGATCAGGTTGAGCAGCACCCCGACGGTGAACTTGGGGATGCCGAACAGGCGCACATCAAGCATCGGTGCCGTACGGACGAGCTGCCGGCGAGTGAACACCACCCCCAGGGCGACGCCGACCGCGACACAGAGCAGTGGCACCGGGGCGAGCCCTTCCACTGCCAGCTTCTTGATCCCGTAGACCATCGGGAACATGGCGGCGGCCAGTAGCGCGACACTGAGCGGATCCAGCCGGCTCGGCTCCTCCGCCCGGGACTCCAGGATCAGCACCGGTGCGAGGATCACGATGAAGAGCGTCACCGGCACATTGATGAGGAAGAGCGAGCCCCACCAGAAGAATTCCAGCAGCGCACCGCCCAGCACCGGCCCCAGGGCCGAGCCCGCGGACAGCGCGGCGGCCCAGATCGCGATCGCGATCTTGCGCTGGTGATCGTCGCGGAACATGTTGCGGATGAGGGAGAGCGTGGAAGGCATCAGGGTCGCTCCGGCGAGCCCCAGAAGCGCGCGCGCCGCGATCATCGCGACGGCGCTGGGCGCGAACGCCGCTGCCAGGGAGGCGAGGCCGAAGGCGGCCGCCCCGATCACCAGCAGCTTGCGCCGCCCGATCCGGTCCCCCAGCGACCCCATCGTGACCAGCAACGCGGCCAGCACGAAGGAGTAGACGTCGACGATCCACAGCAACTGGACCGACGTCGGCTTCAGATCCTCCCCGAGGTGGGGCACGGCGAAGCTGAGGACGGTCATGTCCACGGAGATCAGGAGGACGGGGAGGATCAGGACAGCGAGTCCGGCCCACTGTCTGGCTCCGGCCCGGTCGGGGGCGGGCGGGGTGTGGGGGGCTTCGGTGTGGTAGTGAGTTCCCATTATTCTTTTCTGCTGGTGGAGCGGGCGGCCAGAAACATCTCTACTGCCATGACTGCTTGTTCAGCATTCAGGCGGGGATCGCAAGCGGATCGGTAGTCGGGAAATTCTGGTGTGTCCTGTCCGGGCCATGAGTGCGTACATTCGGTGACCGGATCCGACGTCATCTCCAGATGAAGTCCACCCGGCCATCCGTCGTTCTCCGAGACCACTTCGACGAATTTCTTGATCTCCTGGAGTATCACCGGAACGGATCGGGTCTTCGTTCCGTCGGCGGTGTTGAAGGTGTTCCCGTGCATCGGATCGCACAGCCAGACAACCGGAATTCCCGTTTCCCGCACCGTACGGACGATCGGGGGCAGCGCTTCGGATATACGACCGGCTCCCATACGGGTGATGAACGTCAGCCGTCCGGGAATGCCGTCCGGGTTCAGCAGCGTCAGCAGGTCGAGCACATCCCACGGCGTCGCTCCGGGCCCGAGCTTCACCCCCACGGGATTCCCGGCGGAGCGCACCAGTTCGACATGGGCGCCGCCCGGTTCCCTGGTCCGCTCGCCGATCCAGCCGAAGTGGGTCGACGCCAGGAGGGGCTTCGGTACCCCGCCGCGCCGCAGAGCCCGTTCGTACGGAAGGAGCAGAAGCTCGTGCGAGGCGAACACGGCCTGCTCGTGCGGCCCTTCCCGCCAGGTCTCCCGCAGGGTGTCGAGGACGAGCCGGGCACAGTTGTAGGCGGTCAGCATCCGCCAGGGGTCCGGGGTGCGCAGACGCCGGTCCGCCACGAAGCTGTTCACCGCGTCGCCCCGGAAGCTCTGTACGCGTTCACCGTAGGGCGCCTGTTCCCAGGGCTCGGTGCGCGGTTTGGCGTACTGCCCGGCCATGCGGCCGACGGCCACGACGGGCAGTCCGGTGCGATCACGCATCAGAGCTGACAAGTCCTGCAATTGCCGGACTTTTCGCCGGACAGCTCCGGAGTCGCTGTCCTCGAAACGTTCCACGCAGTCGCCGCCCTGGAGGAGCAGCGCCGAATCGCGTGCCACGGCGCCGAGGCGCATTCTGAGCATTGATATCTCGTCGGGAGCGGCCAGCGGGGGTAATTCCGCAATGCGCTGCTCAACTTCGTCCACGGCCTCTTGGTCGGCCCAGGGTGGCTGTTGCGACGCGGGCAGGGCGGTGGAATGGGGCAGGCTGCTCATGAGGGCGATCGCTCCAGGTTATCCGGTCACAGCAGGGCACACCGAACGCACGAATGAAGGCGCGTCCGGTGACGTTCGGTCGCGCCTCGCGTCGGGGGGCGATTCCATTACCGGGGCGATGGTCGTAAGGAGTTCCGGCCAAGCGGTCCACAAGCTACACACGCGCGCTCGGACGAGTCCACCGCGATTCGGCGGGAGCCGTTGCCAATCAGCCACCGTGTTGACCTTCCGGATGGCTCATCCGTGAAGCGGAATCGGCCCCGGCGAAGCGGACTTGCCCGGTCCTTTGCCTGTGCCATGCGTCGCCTTTACTAGCATTGATGCAGGTGGCAACGGGGACAAGGGTCGGCCGACGTACTGTCGGGACGAGGCTGCCGCCGATGTGGCGAGCTCGCTGAGCGGCCTCGGGGATCAGCCGAAATAGCATCCATGCCGGTTGGTTTTTTTGTGGCTTCCGGGAGTCGCGCTCCGCTGGTCCGGCTGTCGCCGACCTCGGTCGAGTGGGAGCCGTGGGCCATCCTGATCAGCGACAAGTGGGGTGTGGCCCCATGCGTGCAGGCGGGTCATCGGGAGTCTGTGTCAGGTGCCGGGGGTGAACAGTGGCCGGATTTCTCGAGTCAACCCGGCAGATCGGACATAAAAACAAACCAAACGGTTGGTTCTCTGTTGGTGGGGGTGACCGTCTGGCCCGCTCGCCGTGGCGGCCGAGCGATCGTCGGGCACTCGATCGGGTGGACCCTGCCCGCCATCCCTGCGATCCGGGATGCGATCCGGGCGGAAAGTGCGTTTACCGACGCGATCATTCGGCGGTGATCTCATCGATTCGGAGGCGCATCGTCCCAAGTCCCTCGTCCCCGCCGGGATCGGCGCCCTCGCCTTACTCCCGTTGCTTCCCGCGGTCCGGGCCGGCGCGGCACCGCCCAGGACCCGTCCCCCAAAGCCGTACGGGCCTCGCACCGCATCACCACGCCGGCCGAGCACAGGACCGCGGCCCACCTTGACGCGCTGGGGGGGCGATCCGGCACGGCTGCGGGTGTTCTTCGCCGCGCTGCCCAAGGGCGGCGACCTCCACAACCACCTCTCGGGCGCGGCCAGTACAACAAGCAGATCCTGGGCGTGGCGGGCGACGACCATCCGTTCAACGCCTACCGCAGCCACGGCGTCCCGGCGGTCCTGGCCACCGACGCCCCCGGCGTCTCACGGATCGACATCAGCCACGAGTACCAGTACGCCCGTGAGACCTACGGCTTGAGCTGCATCGAGCTGAAGGACCTGGCGCGGGCCTCGCTGGAGTACGCGTTCCTCGACGGCGACAGCCTGCGGGCCGCCGGCTCCGCCCGCATCGGCTACCGCCCGGTGCGCGTCTGCGCCGGATCGCAGCCGGGCCTCGCCCCGCCCGCCCCGGCCTGCGCCCGCCATCTCGCGGACCATCCGAAGGCCGCGACCGAGTGGCGCCAGGAAGCGACGTTCGCCGCGTTCGAGCGCCGCCACGGCGGAACGCGCTGACCCCACGCGGCCGATGGGACGGCTGAGGGCGCGACCCGCAGCTCCCGCCCCCCAGTCAGGTCCCCCCGGCATGACGCCCCGACGGCCCGGCGCCCCGGCGCCCCGACAGGCGCTCATGGAGCGGGTGGGGGAGCGGCGGGCCCCGCCGTGCGGGTGCTTCGTCCTGGTCGTCGGACTCGTGCTGGTGGCCGCCTCGTTGCTGCTCGCCTCGCTGCCCGTGCTCGTCGCTCGTGCGCTGTGCGGCGGTCTGGGGCTGGGGCTCGCGTTCCGGGGCGCGGTGACGGCCATCAGCGCGGCGGCACCGGCCGAGCACCGGGCGGCGACGGTAGCCGCGTTCTTCGTCGTTGCCCATCCGGGCACCTCGCTGCCGGTGGTGCGCGTCGGAGGCCTGACCCTCCGGATCGGTCTCAGGAACGCCGGACCGACCTCCGCGGGCCGTGTGCCGGCGCTCGTCCCGGGCGTCGGCCCGTACCCGGCCCGGAGGGCGCCCGCCCGCACCTGACGGCCGCGAAAACCATTCCCGTACCAGCCGATCACGGTGCCAGACTGGGCCCGTGGACACAGCGACGCGCTTCCGGCAGACGGTCATCGCCTGGGCGGCGGACGGCGAGGGGGCGCCGACCGGGCCCGCCGCCGCGACCGTACGGGAGTTGGCGGCCGACCTGGACCTGCGCACCGTGGTGCTCGTCGAAGGCGTCAGCGACCGGGCGGCGGTCGAAGCACTCGCCGAACGCCAGGGCCGCACCCTGGCCGCCGAGGGTGTCGTCGTCGTGCCGATGGGCGGCGCCACCAGCATCATCCGCTTCCTGCGCCCCCTCGGCCCCCAGGGGCTGGGCCTCCGGCTCGCCGGTCTGTGCGACGCGGCCGAGCAGCGCTTCTTCCTCCAGGGCCTGGAGCGCACCGGATTCGGCACGGGGCTCACCCCCGGCAACCTGGCGGAGCTGGGCTTCTTCACCTGCCACGCCGACCTGGAGGACGAGCTGATCCGGGCGCTCGGCACCGGCGGTGTCCAGCAGGCCATCGACGACCAGGGCGACCTGCGCACCTTCCGGACCTTCCAACGGCAGCCGGCCCAGCGGGAGCGGCCCGTCGAGGCGCAGCTGCGGCGCTTCATGGGGACCATCGGCGGCCGCAAGGAGCACTACGCGAGAGCGCTGACCGGGGCCCTGGACCTGGAACGCCTGCCACAACCGCTGGACGGACTCCTCAACCGCGTCTGAGGAGACCACACCCGCGTCCGAGGCGGTCCCTCAGCGCGCGGCGAGGCGGGGCGGCGCACCACCGGCTCGGGCTGGAGCACCAGCCTCCGTTCCTCGTGCGCCGCCGGATCGCCCCGGCCCTCAGCCCTCCCGCCGTGACCGCCACAGCAGCCAGATGAAGTACGGCGCGCCGATCACGGCGGTGAGCAGGCCGACCGGGATCTGCGCCGGGGCGATGATCGTCCGGCCGACCGTGTCGGACACGACCACCAGCAGCGCGCCGAGCAACGCGCTGACCGGGATGACGCGCACATGGCGGCGGCCCACCAGGGCCCGTGCCGCGTGCGGGGCGACCAGGCCGACGAACCCGATCACGCCGACCGCCGCGACGGCTCCCGCGGTCAGGACGACGGCGATGCTCAGCAGACCCAGCCGGGTGGTGCCGAGGCGGATGCCCAGCAGGCGGGGGGTCTCGCTGTCCAGGCCGATGAGGTCGAGTTCGCGGCGCATCACCGCCAGCAGCGGCAGCGCGGCGACCAGCGTCACCAGCACCGGGATCAGCTCCGGGAACGTCCGCCCGTAGGTCGAACCGCCCAGCCAGGCCAGCGCCTTCGTCGCGTTGTACGGGTCGGTGAGCACGATCAGCAGGCTCACGAACGCGGCCGCGCCCGACTGGACGCCGATCCCGATCAGCACCAGCCGGTTCTGCTCAAGACCATGGCGTGCGGCGAGACCGAACACCAGCGCGGCGGCGGCCGCCGCACCGACCAGCGCGGAGCCGCCGATCAGCCAGAAGCTCGCCAGCGGTACGACGGTGAGCACGGTGACGGCCCCCACCCCCGCCCCGCTGACGACACCGAGGACCCCCGGCTCGGCGAGCGGATTGCGCGACACCGCCTGGACGACGGCTCCCGCGACCGCCAGGGCCGCACCGGCCAGCAGGGCGGCGGCGACGCGTGGCACCCGGGTGTCGAGGACGTACGTGACGAACTGTCCCGACCGGCCGGCCAGCCAGTTGGCCACATCGCCCAGGAGCAGCGTGGCGTCGCCGAACAGGGTTGCCGCCACCACGGCGCCCAGCAGCCCCACGACCGTCACCACGAGCGTGAGGACGAACGCCCGTCGGCTGCGCAGCCGGGCGAACGCCGTCGAGCCGGCGTCCGTGCCCATGTCCTGCGACCGGTGGGCCAGGTAGACCAGGGCGAGCGCGCCGAAGCAGGTCGTGACGATGCCGGTCGGCACCTCGGCCCCCGCCTGCGCGCCGAACACCGCGCGCAGCACCACGTCCGCCCCGAGCACCACGACGACTCCCGCGAACGCCGAGGCCGGGATGAACGCGTGATGCCGGATCAGGGCCGGGACCCGGGTGCTCAGCAGCCGGACCGCGGCCGGAGCGCACAGGCCGACGAAGCCGATGGGCCCCGCCACCGTCACGGACACCGCCGACAGCAGCACGGCGAGGATCACGGCGATGCTCCGGGTGAGCCGGGGACTGACCCCGACCACGGCCGCCCCGTCGTCCCCGAGCGCGAGGATGTCCAGCCGACGGCCCAGCAGCAGGAGCCCGACGAAGGCCACGAGCGCGACCGGCGTGAGCCGGTCGATGGACTGCATGCCGATCTGCGCCAGCGAACCGTTGCCCCAGGCGAACAGCCCGGTCGTCTGCTGGGAACGCAGAAGCAGCAGCATCCCGCTCAGCCCGGTCAGGGCGAGCGTGAGCGCCGAACCCGCCAGAACGAGGCGGATGGGACCGGCCCCCGCCCGGGACAGGCCGAGGACGACACCCGCCGCCAGCAGCCCGCCGAGGAACGCGGTGCCACCGGCCGGGAGCGCGGGCAGCGTGATGCCGAACGCGGCGACGGCGACGACCGCGAGGTACGCGCCCGCGTTCACGGCCAGCGTGTCGGGGGAGGCCAGCATGTTGCGCGACACGGACTGGAGGGCGGCGCCCGCCGCGCCGAGCGTGCAGCCGACGAGGAGCCCCGCCGCGAGCCGGGGAAGCCGGGAGTGCAGGACCACGGCGGCCGTCTGCTCGTCGGCGGTCCGATCGGCGGCCGGTCCGGTGGCCAACTGCCAGAGCGTGTGCAGGTCGACGGCGGCCGTGCCCTGGCCCAGGTGCACGACCGCGAGGGCGCCGAGCACGAGGAGCGCGGTGAGCGCGAGGAGGAACATCCGGCCACGGCGGGCCGGGGAGCCGGTCGCGGCCGGGGACGGTGCCCCGGCCGGAGCGGCCGCGCCCGCCCCGGTCTGCACGGGGGCGGGCGGGGCGGGTGTGGTGCGGGTGCTCATCGTCAGGCGGTCAGCGCGCCGACGAGTGCGTCGATGTACTCGCGCATGGACGCCGTGCCGCCGAACATCCAGATGCCGTCGGGCAGTCGGTGCACCTCGTCGTTCTTGACGAACGGCAGGGACTTCCACACCGCGTTGTCCTTGAGGCCGTCGGCGAACGGGTCGCCGTTGTCGGCGTCGTTGGCGATGTACGTGAACCGCGCGTCGCCGATCTTCGTGAGGCCCTCGACGTCCGTGGCCGCCAGGCCGTAGGCCTTGTCGCCCTCCAGCTTCCACGGGTCGGCCAGGCCGAGTTCGGTGTTGAGGTCGGAGAGCAGCGAGCCCTTGACGTACGGGCGCACGGAGACCTGGTTGCCCTCCTGCCAGCCGTCGGCGAAGGCGACCGCCTTGCCGTCGAGCCCGGCCGCCGCGAGCTTCTTCTTCCCGTCCGCCACCGCCTTGCGGAACGAGTCGATCTCGGACTTCGCCTTCTCCTCGGTGCCGGTGGCCTCGGCGATGAGGTTGACATTGTCGATCATCTGGTCGATCTGGCGGCTGGCGTCGGCCGAGCGCACCACGACGACCGGTGCGGCCTTGGACAGCTGCGCGACGGCGGAGTCGGACAGGTCGGTCGTCGCGACGATGAGGTCGGGCTTGAGACCGGCCACGGTGGCGACGCTGGGCTCGCCCCGGGTGCCTATGTCCTTGACGTCGCCCTTGAGCGGGGCGGCCTTGTCGTACGCGGTGTAGCCCTTGACGTCGGCCACGCCGACCGGCTGGACGCCCAGCGTGACGAGCGTCTCGACGACGTTCCACTCGGTGCCGACGACGCGCTTGGCCGGGCCGTCGAGCGTGACCCTCTTGCCGCGCGAGTCGGTGACCGTCACCGCGGTGTCCTTGGCGGATTCCTGCTTGGGCGCCTCGGTGGTGCCGCAGGCGGTGAGGGTGAGCGCGGCCGCGGCGGCGAGGACGGGCCACGTCATGTACTGGTTCTTCATGGGGTATTCAGGGCCTTTCGGGGCGGAGGTGGTGGCGGCCGACCGCGCGGGTGCGCGGGATGCCGGTGGAGGAGTCGGGTTCGACGTCGATACGGATGCCGTAGGCGTCGCTGAGCCGCTCGGGGTCGTATACCTCCGCGGGCGTGCCCGCCGCGACGATCCGTCCGGCCGAGAGGAGGACGACCTGGTCGGCCACGGCGGCGGCCTGGTCCAGGTCGTGCAGGACGACCCCGACGGTGACGCCGTGGGTGTCGGCGAGATCACGGACGAGGTCGAGGATCTCCACCTGGTAGCGCAGGTCGAGATAGGTCGTGGGTTCGTCGAGGAGCAGGACGTCGGTGTCCTGGGCCAGGCAGCAGGCGAACCAGACGCGTTGCAGCTGCCCGCCGGACAGGCTCTCCACCCCGCGGTCGGCGAAGTCGGCGAGGTTGGTGACGGCGAGCGCGTGCTCGACCAGCCGCGCCCCGTCCGGGTCGGTGCCGCGCAGCCGGTGGCGGTAGGGATGCCGGCCGAACCCCACCACGTCGCGGACGCTGAGACCGGCCGGGGCGGTCCGGCTCTGCGCGAGCAGGGTGACGCGGCGGGCGAAGTCGGTGCGCGACAGGGCGAGCGCGTCGACGGGCGCGGCGTTCTCGGCCGACACGGTCACCGTGCCGGTACGGGCCTTGTGCAGCCGGGCGACGGCCCGCAACAGGGTGGACTTCCCACTGCCGTTCGGCCCGATGAGAGCGGTGACGCGGCCGCGCGGCAGCCGCAGATCGGCCCCGTGAACGACATCGGCACGGTCGTACGCGATCGTCATGTCGCGTGCGTCGAGGCCGGCGTCGGGGGCGGAGGGCCGGGGCGGCGGAGGGTCTTGTCGGTCGAGGGCGGGAGCAGTCACGGGAAGGGAGGTTAGCCTAACCTAAGTTCCCCAGGTCAAGGGGGATTCGGAATCGTGTCCTCCATGTGATCGAAACCCCCTCTCGCGTGAACCTCGCGCCCCGACGGCCCTCGATGGGCGGCACTTTCCGGCCGAAGCGGTGACTCGGGAAAGTCGGACCACCCCGGAGTCGTCGCAGGTCAGGGCTTCGTTTCTGGTTGAACCACTCCGGGGTGTCCATATGCTGGACGGCGCCTGCGGCCCGCGTGAGCTGCCCGAACGACCATCCGGTCGGTTCGAACTGACGTCTGCGGCTGGAAGCTGGCCGTCGATGTGCGCCTACTTTCCGCATGCGCAAGACTCCTGACCGCAATCAAGCGCCTGACAGAGGAGTTTTCACCGATGCAACGCCACCGTCACACGATCTTCGCGACCATCACGGCAAGCACCCTGCTGCTCGGCGGCTTCGCGACCGCCACCGCCCACGCCGCACCGACGGGCACGGAAAGCCTCTACGCCCCGTCCGCCCTCGTCCTCACCGTCGCCCGGGGCGAGGACCCGATGACCGCCACCGTCGAGCGGGCCGTGACGCTCACCTGCGCCCCGCGCGCCGAGGGCACTCACCCCGAAGCCGCCGCGGCCTGCAAGGAACTGACGTCCGTCCAGGGGAAGTTCGCCGAGCTCACCGCGGGCCCCTCGAACCGGATCTGTACCCGGCAGTGGGACCCGGTCGTCGTCACCGCCCACGGCGTCTGGGAGGGCAAGCGGGTCGCGTTCCACACCACGTACGGCAACGCCTGCGAGATGGCGGGCAGCGTGAACGACAGCTCCGTATTCGCGTTCTGACCCGCCGGGGCGTGCCGACGCCGAGGTGACAGGGCCCCCGCCCGCCACCGCCCGACCGCGTCCGGCACCCGCCCCGCCCGGCGTGCCCCGCACACGCCCACCGACACGACGACCGGGAGCCCCGAGGTCGCCCCAGCCGTTTCCGCCGCGGCTCGGGAAGCGACCCGCCCCGGTCGGCCCGGTCACTCCGGCACGGAGGACTCGGAGGACTCGGAGGACTCGGAGGGCAGGGCCTTTTCCCGCGTCACCCGCGTCCCCGGATGGCGCAGGGAGCACAGGAAGGCGACACCCAGGGCGATCGCCATCCCGTAGAACACCCACTGGTTCGCCTGTGCGAAGTCCATCCGGATCGCCGACATCGAGTCCCGCACCATCTCCTCCACCGGTCCCGAGCCGGACGGCCCGCGGGAGTCCGCGTGGCCGGTCACCGACTGGGCGATGGACTCGGCGGCATCGTTCGCCGCCCCCTCCGGCACGCCCTTGCCCCGCAGGGTCTCGTCCACCTTGCTGATCGTCGTATGCGTCAGCAGGGTGCCGTAGACGGCGAGGCCGACGCTGGCGGCGAAGTTCCTCACGGTCTGCGTGATGCCGGTGACCTCGCCGTAGGAGGCGTCGATCGCCCGGTTCACCGCGTCCGTCGAGGCCGGTGCCAGCAGCAGACCGATGCCCGCGCCCGCCATGGCCGCGTACAGCCACTGGTCGTGCATGTTCAGCGTCGTCAGCTCCCCCGCCCACAGGACGAATCCGACCGCGCCGAGTGCCGTACCGAGCTTCATCGCCGGACGCGCGCCGCGCTTGTCGAGGATGCGTCCGCCCCACTGGGAGGCGATTCCGAAGCCGATGAAGAAGTACAGGAGATACAGCGCCGCCTGGTTCGGCGAGGCGCTGAGCGAGACCTGTGCGTACACGGAAGCGAAGAAGAACACCGGGACGAACGCCATCATGGCGAAGAACAGCACGGCGTTGTCGACCCGGAACGCCCGGTCCCGGAAGACCCGCAGCTTGATGAGCGGGAAGCGGGCGCGCAGCTCGAACCAGCAGAAGAAGGCGAGCACGAGCAGCCCGCCCGCGATGCACGCCCAGGTGGCGAAGCTGCTCCAGCCCCAGGGGGACGCCTGTTGCAGACCCAGCACCGTCAGGCCCATGCCGATCGCGATCAGTAGCGCCCCGGGCAGGTCCAGCGGCTCACGGCGGGCCCGGTCCGGGATGCGGGCCAGCAGCGCCAGCACGACCGCGATGATGGCGATCGGGACGTTGACCCAGAAGATCGCCCGCCAGGTCCACCCGGTGAGCCAGCCGCCGAGGAGCGGCCCCACCGCGGTGAGCGCCCCGGAGACACCGAAGAACAGGGCCAGCGCCCGCCCGCGCCGGTCCACCGGGAACACCGCGATGACCACGGCCAGCGCGGCGGGGAACATCAGCGCCGCCCCGATGCCCTGGACGGCACGGAAGCCGATCAGCCAGCCCTGGGCGAAGTCGCCGGAGGGCACCGCGCCGCAGAGGGCGGAGGAGATGACGAAGATCAGGGTGCCGATGAGCATCACCCGGCGGTGCCCGAGGATGTCGGACAGCCGCCCGCCCAGGGCGAAGAAGGCTGCCAGCGTCAGCAGATAGGCGTTGACGACCCATTGCATCTGCGAGGACGTGAGACCGAGTTCGTCGATGATGTCCGGGGCGGCGATCGCGACGACGGTCTGGTCGATGAAGGTCATCGACACGGCGAACAGCATGGCCGCCAGGGCGAGAGCCTGGTTCGGCGGCGCTCCCCGGGTGCCAGGCCCTCCCGGATCCGGTGACGCCGGATCAGGGCCGTCCTTCCGGGGGATTTCTCTGGCCATGCGTCCCATGGTCCACGTCCTCGGGCCGCGCTGCATCCCGAACGCGATCGTTCCCGCGCCGACGGGGGCGTCGGGCGCGACGGGCCGGAATCGGGGCGACCCGGAGTCCGGGGTCAGGAGCCGGAGTACGGGAGCAGCGCCATCTCTCGGGCGTTCTTGATGGCCGCGGCCATCTGGCGCTGCTGCTGGGCGCTGATCCGGGTGACCCGGCGGCTGCGGATCTTCCCCCGGTCGGAGATGAACTTCCGTAGCAGATCGGTGTCCTTGTAGTCGATGTACGTGATCCCGGCCGCGTCCAGGGGGTTGGGCCTGGCCTTGAGCGGCTTACGGGGGTCCTGCCTGCGTGCCATGGGACTTTCCTCGTGCTGGGTGACGGATGTCGGTTGTGGGGTGACGGGTTTCGGGACCCGCGTGGATACGGGGTGGGTACGGGGGCGGGGTCAGCGGACCGGGTCGAGGAGGGCGTCGAACGCGGCGGGCAGCCGCTTCCAGGCCTCCCGGCCCGGCCCGTACTCCTCGTCCGTGAGCAGGCAGGAGTCCAGGAGTCCGGTCAGCCCGTCCCGGTCGAGGCCGGGGGAGACGAAGACCAGGTGCTGGCAGCAGTCGCCGTGCTCGGGGTGCCAGTCCAGGGCGGCGGCGGCCCGCCGGTAGGGCGGCACCATGGACCAGGCCGCGTCCGGCAGTGAGGCGAGCCAGGGGCCGGTGTCCTCCACGCAGAGCGCGCCGCCCGCCGCGTCCCAGGAGAGCAGGGTGTCCGGCCGGTCCGCGAGCCAGAACCGGCCCCGGCTGCGGGCCGCCGCGCAGCTGAGGTCCTCCAGTGCGTGGAAGAGGCGCTCGGGGTGGAAGGGCCGGTGCCGCCGCCAGACGAGCGTGCCGACACCGGCCTCGTCCGCCTCCTGCGGAAGCAGCGCGCAGGCCGGGTGCTGGCCCGCGGCGGCCGCCTCCACATCGAATCCCGCGAACGCGAGCCGTGCCAACTCAGCTGACCCGGCCGCTGTCTGACGGACCATGGGATTCAGCTGCCGGATCAGCGCGCGGTCCTCGTCGTCGGCCTCCAGGCTCTCGGCCACGGCGAGGACGGGCGCGTACTCCACCTGCCGGGCCCAGGTGTCCCCGATGGTCCGCTGATCGGCCGGCGCCGCCGCGAGACCGGCCTCGGCGAGGTCGTCACCGTTGGTGAGGCAGGGCAGCGCGAGCGCGGGGTCGATCGCGGTGACCACGTTGGTCACCTCGGCGGCGGTGGTGTGGGCGCCGATCACCTCGGCCATGGACTTCGGCTCGACGGAGTCCCAGAGCTCCAGGACGGCCAGTCGCGTCAGCCCGTCCGCCGCCAGCCGTTCGAGCTCGGGGACGAGGTCCTCGCGCAGCGCACAGCAGGCGCAGTCGTTCACCAGCGGCGCCTCGCCGGAGGCCAGTTCGCCGCCGGAGTCCCGCAGGGAGCGGCGGACCGTGCCGCCGACGGCGGTGGAGAGGTCGTGGTGCAGGGCGACGCTCTGCGGAACGTCCCGCAGCAGCCCCTCGACCACCTCGTGCCGGGCCTCGGAGTGCAGACCGCAGACGATGACGACGGGCAGCTTCGCCCCTTCCGACCTGTGCTCCCTCACCTGGCCTCACCCCGCCCGTACCGGCGCTCGAAGCGCTCGACGCGTCCCGCCGTGTCCAGGACGCGGGCGGTGCCGGTGTAGAAGGGGTGGCTCGCGGAGGAGATCTCGACGTCGACCACCGGGTAGGTGTTGCCGTCCTCCCACTCGACCGTGCGGTCGCTGGTCATGGTCGAGCGGGTCAGGAACGCGAAGTCGGCGGCCTTGTCGCGGAAGACGACGGGACCGTAGGCGGGGTGGATTCCGGGCTTCATGGAGGTGTCCTAGGGGCTGGGCTTGAGGGGTGTGCGTCGGGGGAGCGGGCGGGCCGGGCCGGTCTCAGCGCTCCTCGCGGAAGTCGACATGGCGGCGGGCGACCGGGTCGTACTTGCGCAGCACCATCCGGTCGGGGTCGTTCCGCCGGTTCTTACGGGTGACATAGGTGTAGCCGGTACCCGCGGTGGAGCGGAGCTTGATGACCGGGCGTACTTCGTTGCGAGCCATGGGCGCTACTATATGGCAATGGTTTCCATTTTCAATAATGGATGCGTCGAAGGAGAGGTAGGTAACGTCCATGTCCGCCCACTGCCAACTCACCGGATCGAAACCGGGATTCGGCAACAACATCTCCCACTCGCACCGCCGGACCTCCCGCCGGTTCGACCCGAACGTCCAGCGCAAGCGGTACTGGCTGCCCGGTGAGGGGCGTCATGTGCGGCTGACCCTCAGTGTCCGTGCGATCAGGACGGTCGATGTGATCGGCATCGAAGCCGCGGTCGCGCGCATCCGTGCCCGGGGAGGAAAGGTCTGATGGCCAAGAAGAGCAAGATCGCGCAGAATGAGAAGCGCAAGGTGACCGTCGAGCGGTACGCTGCCCGCCGGGCCGAGCTGAAGGAGATCATTCGCCGCCCCGGTACTCCGGAGGCCGAACGCACGGCAGCTATGGTGGAGTTGAGGCGTCAGCCGCGCGATGCCAGTGCGACGCGGGTGCGTAACCGGGACAGCGTCGACGGCAGGCCTCGGGGGTATCTGCGGACGTTCGGCCTCTCTCGGGTCCGGATGCGCGAACAGGCGCACGCCGGATTCCTGCCCGGGGTGACCAAGTCGTCCTGGTGATGCGGGTCTGAGCGCGCTCCGGACGTACGGGGGCGGGTGGCGGTGCGGCTCGAAGCCGTGCCGCTGTCCGCCCCTTGTCCGCTGTGGGCGTTGTCCGTCGGGAGCGTTCGGCTCTCCGGTCGCAGGAGTCCCGCTCGTAGGCCTTGGCCGGGCGCTGCGGCACCTGGTGGACCGTGCCGTCGATCGTCACCAGCGCCACCTGGGGCGTGGCGGCCTTCTACTGGGCGCGGCGCTCCCTGCTCGTATTGAAAATGATAATCATGTGTAAGGTTCTGTGGCGGGGGATCGTTGCCGGGGGATCCGTCGTCGCCCTGCCCCCTCCCCGGGACCGCACAGGAACATGAGGGACTCGTCCGATGCCGCGAACCGCTCTGAGAGTCCGCCGCTGGGCAGCGATCGCCGTACTGGGACGGCTGCGGGACCGGCGGCTCCGACACCGGGTCCCCGGCGGCGGAGCCCGCGGCCGGAGCCGCATCCCGTAGGAGCCCGGAGGCGCGGCCCATCGGGAAGTCGGCCCGGTTCGTCGGATACATGCGGGCCCGCCGACTCACGTACACAGGGGGCGCGGCCGCCCTCAGGGAAGCGGCTGCTCCGCCCAGATGACCTTTCCCCGGGGCGTGTAGCGCGTACCCCACCGATGGGCGAGCTGGGCGACCAGGAACAGGCCCCGTCCTCCCTCGTCCGTCGTCCGGGCGTGCCGCAGCCGGGGCGAGGTGTTGCTCGCGTCGGACACCTCGCAGATCAGCGTCGACTGGAACAGCAGCCTCAGCCGCACCGGCCCCGACGCGTACCGGATCGCGTTGGTCACCAGTTCGCTGACGATCAGCTCCGTCGTCATCGAGAGGTCGTCGAGCCCCCACGTCTCCAGCCTGCGGGCCACCTTGCCGCGCATCTCCCCGACCGCCGCGGGCTCCAGGGGCACGTCCCAGGACGCCAGACGGTCGGGGCTGAGCGCATGGGTCCGGGCCAGGAGCAGAGCGATGTCATCGGGCTGCGGAACAGGCAGGAGCTCCTTCACCACCGTCGGGCACAGCTCCTCCAGCGGGAGATCGCGCCGGGCCACGGCCTGGGCCAGCCGGGCCATCCCGCCCTCCATGTTCTTCTCGGGCCCCTCGATGAGGCCGTCGGTGTAGAGCCCGAGGAGGCTGCCCTCGGCCAGCTCGACCTCCAGGGACTCGAACGGCAGCCCGCCGACCCCCAGCGGCGGCCCGGACGGCAGGTCCGGGAAGCTGACCGCACCGTCCGGCGCCACGATCACCGGCGGCGGATGGCCTGCCCGCGCCATCGTGCAGCACCGGCTCACCGGGTCGTAGACGGCGTACAGGCAGGTCGCTCCCACCACCGTCGTACCGTTCCGCTCCGCCGTGCCCTGCGCGGGCTCCTCCTCGCTCAGCCGCAGCACCAGGTCGTCCAGGCGGGCCAGGAGCTCGTCGGGGGCGAGGTCCATATCGGCCAGCGTCTGCACGGCGGTGCGCAGCCGGCCCATGGTCGCGGCCGCGTTGATGCCGTGGCCGACGACATCGCCGATGACCAGACCGACCCGGGCGCCGGACAGCGGGATCACGTCGAACCAGTCGCCGCCGACGCCGTCCTTCGCGTCCGCCGGAAGATACGAGGACGCCACGTCCAGGGCCGTTCCCCCGCGCAGCGTGTGCGGCAGCAGGCTCTGCTGGAGCACCAGCGCCGCCGTGTGCTCCCGCGTGTAGCGGCGGGCGTTGTCCACGCACACCGCCGCGCGGGCGACCAGCTCCCGGGCGGGCGCCACATCGTCCTCGTCGAAGGGCACCGGGTTCCGCGACCGCATGAAGGTGGTCAGGCCGAGCACCGTGTCCCGCGCCCGCATGGGCACCGAGATGAGCGAGTGCAGCCCGAACTCCCGGATCCGGGCGGCCCGCGCGGGCTGCTCCACCGTCCACGCGTGGCTGTCCGGATCGAGAACCGGCAGCAGGACCGGATCGCCGTCGACGAGGAAGTGCACATCGTGCGGTGGCGGGACGAAGTCGACCGTGTCCCCGACCCGTACGACCGCCTCCGGACACCCCTCGCGCACCGAGCTCATCCCCGCCCGCCGCATCAGCGGCCGCCCTTCGCCCGTCACCCGCGGTGCCGCCCCCCGGCGGTCGCCGCGGATCGCGGGCTCCAGCAGATCGACGAAGACGAAGTCCGCGAACCGGGGAACTGCGAAATCCGCGAGCTCCTGGGCCGTGCGCTGTACGTCCAGGGTGCTGCCGATACTGGCCCCCGCCTCGTTCACGAGCGCCAGGAGCCGGCGGGCGTTCCACCGGTCGGTCACATCGAGCACCATGTAGCCGATGCCGATCCGCTCGTCCTGGGCGTCGGCCAGCGGGAAGAAGGAGCCCGCGTACGCCCGTCTGCGGTGCGGATCGGCCCAGCTCCAGCCCAGGTACTCGTAGTCGGTGATCGGTACACCGGTCGCCAGGACCTGTCGCATCAGCCGTTCGATCGGTGCCGCGAGCGGCCCGGGCAGCACGTCGCCAGGCCTGCGGCCCAGGCGCTGCTCCCGGGGGACGCCGCCGAAGCGCTCCAGGGTGTCGTTGATCCACAGATACCGCAGCTCGGGGTCGAGCACGGCCATGCCGACCGGCGACCGGGTCAGGAAGTCGTCCAGGACCGACCCGCTCATCGTCCAGTGCGGGGTCAGCTGCCGCCCGGACACCAGGAACCCCTCGTGCCCGGCGATCAGGAAGGAGGCCGAGGCCCGCACGTCGACGTCGACCGAGCTGCCGTCCCGGCCGCGCAGGGCGATCAGCCCGCTCCAGCCCGCCCCGCTCCGGCAGCGGGCCGCCACCGCCGCCGTACGCCGGGGGTCCGGGGAGCCGGTCAGCAGCCGGGCGGCGGACCGGCCGACCACCTCCGCTGCCGGAAAGCCGAGCAGCGCCTCGGCCCCGCGGGTCCAGCCGATGACCGTGCCGTCCCCGGCGATCACCGCCGCCGCCTCGTCGGCCACCTGCGCAGCCCCCGGCCCAGCCCCGGAGGGCAGCGGGCCGGGTCCCACCGGGGGGCCCTCATCGGCGGACGACATGCACCTCACCACCATCCGTAGGTCTCCATGGTCGCGCGTCGCCCCGGACCACGCACCGGTGCGCACTCCTCGCGGGGCGGCAGCCCGGCTGTCCCCCGCCGCTCGGGCTGTCCCTCGTTCGGCGGCGTGACGGAGCGGGCCGTCCCCGCGTTGGGGGAGTGACAAGCGGTTGCTTGCCACCCCCCGCGCTGGACCCGTGCGGGTGAACGGCTCCGGCCCCCGACAGCGGGGGCCGGAGCCGTTTCCATGCGCGGGTCCGGTCCCCTGCCCCGTCAGTACCGGAAGCAGATCTTGCGCTCCTTGAGCCACTGGCCCAGCCAGTCGCCGAACGGGACGGTGATGCACCACCTGCGGTCGGTCGGCGTCTCGCTCTCCGGCGGCGTGGGGCTCGGCGTGGGCCGCACGGGGAGGGTCGGCTGCACGGACGGCGGAGGCGTCGGGTCCGGGCTCGGGTCGGTGCTGGGCGTGGGCATCGGGGTCGGAGTCGGGGTGGGAGTGGGGGAGGGGGCCGGTTGCCGGGGCGCCGCCATCTCCGTCAGCATCGTCCGGAACACCTTCGAGGACTTCGGGTTGCTCCTGCACTGCCAGACCCCGTGCGGACAGTAGTCCGTGACGGTCTGGTAGAGCGGTTGGTGCCGGTCGATCCACTCCAGCATCCGCCGCATGTACTCCGGGTTGTCACCGTTGCGGAAGAGCCCCCACTCCGGGAACGAGATCGGCTTGCCGTGCGCCGCGGCGAAGTCGACGTGCTTCTGCAGCCCGTAGGGATCGGTGACCTGGTCGTCGAAGGTCTCACCGGGCGGCTGGTCGTAGGAGTCCATCCCGATGATGTCGACGACGTCGTCGCCCGGATAGCACTCGGTCCACGGCACATCGTCCCGCCCCCGGCTGGGAGTGAAGTCGAAGCGGAACTGCTGGCCCGGCACCGAGCGCATCGCCGTGACGATGCGCTCCCAGTACGCCTTCCAGGCCACGGGGTCCGGTCCGCACCGGTGCGTGTACGTGGTGCCGTTCATCTCCCAGCCGAGCACGATCACCGTGTCCGGCACCCCCAGCCCCACCAGCCGCTCCGCGAGGCGGGTGAAGTGCCGGTCGAAGTCGCCGGCCGCACCCGCCCGGAGCAGCCTGCGGACCTCACCGTCCGGCACCCGGTCCTCGTTGCGCTCCAGCATCGGTACGTTGAGGACGAACATCCGGTCCCTGTCCGCCTGCCGCCAGGCGGCCCAGGCGGCCAGGAAGTCGGGGGTGCCCTCGATGTTCACCCACAGATCGCCCGGCAGATAGGTGTGCCCCACCCGGAGCTCCGCCCCGCCCAGCCAGCGCGACAGGTCGGCCATCCTGCTCACCCCGGCGGGCCCGTAGTCCAGATACGCACCGTGCGCCGTGCCGCTGGTGGCCGCTTGAGGTCCGGGAGCCGCACCGTCGACGGAGTCGGTGCCCGGCGAGCGGCCCGCGATGCCGCCGCCGGCCAGGAGGCTGAGAGCCACCGCCGCGATGCACGTACTGATAAGACGGCGTTTTGCCGGCATTACTCCTCCTGGCTGCGGTGAATTCCGGCCGGTTCGGCCTCATGGGGAGAGAGTCGCATCATCATGCACCGCTGTCATTCGCAGAAGTCCATTTATCGTATTCGGCGTTGCGGGCGTGCCGTTCAGGTGAATGTAGGGCCGAACGTGAACGGCAGTGACCCGACCCGGTTGTCGAAATTCGAATCGACCAGCCCCGGGTCGCCCATCTGCCGGATGACGAGGCGTCGGCTGAGCAGTTCCCGGAACAGTGCCGTCATTTCGAGCCGGGCCAGGTGCGCGCCGAGGCAGTGGTGGGGGCCGCCGCCGCCGTATCCCAGGTGCGGATTGGGCGACCGGGTGATGTCGAAGCGGTCCGGGTGGGTGAAAACCTCCTCATCGCGATTGGCCGACGCATAGATGAGTGCGACCTTCTCTCCCGGAAGGAACGTACGGCCACCCAGTTCGTATGCGGCGGTGACCGTTCTGCGGAATTGGATGATGGGCGTGGAGTGGCGGACGATCTCGTCGACCGCGCCGCCGATGTGCCGGTCGAAGTCCGACGCCAGCAGAGCCCGCTGCTCCGGATGCCGGTCGAGCAGGAACAGCCCGTGCGCGATGGCGTTGCGGGTCGTCTCCACGCCCGCCACCAGCAGCAGCGAGAAGAAGGCGCCCAGCTGCCGGCCCGACAGGGCCTCGCCGTCGACGTCCGCGGTGACCAGCGCCGAGACGAGGTCGTCCCCGGGATGCCGGCGGCGCTCCCGGGCCAGTCGTGCCATCAGGAACTGCATCTGTGCCAGGGAGGCCAGCCCCCGGCCGGGAATCCGCAGCCGGGCCCGGCCCCGGCGCTCCACGCCGACGTGTTCCGACGCCCGGTCGATCCGGTCCGCGATCCAGGCCCGGTGCGCCACCGGGATGCCCATCAGGCCGCAGATCACCTCCAGCGGCAGCCGCGAGGCCGCCGACGGCATGAAGTCCCGGGGGCGCTCGGCGATCAGCTCGTCGACCAGCCGCCCGGCGAGAGTGCCGATGCTCTCCTCGGTGTCGGCGAGCAGCCGGGGGGTGAAGCGCCGGGAGATGATCCGGCGCAGCGCCGTGTGCTCGGCCCCGTCCATGTTGACCATCGAGTTCCCGAACAGGGCCTTCGCCCATCCGGCCGGCTCGGGTGTGGTGACGCCCGGAGCGCTCGCGAAGATCTGCGAGGTGCGGCTCGCGGTCCGGACGTCGGCATGGCGTACCAGGGCGTAGAACGGCTTGCCGGAGGTACGGGCCGTGCCGGGCCGGGGAGTGAACAGCACAGGCGCGTCGCGCTCGCGCAGCAGGGCGAACGCCCTGAGCCTTTCGGGACGCGGCAGCCGCCAGAAGGCCGGGTCGGCCAGATCCACGTCCGGCCCGACCGGCGCACGGTTCCCGGACATCTGCATCGGAACGGTCATGCCCACCACCTCCACGGGTTCGACACGTCATGCTCGGGCCCGGGCACCGGGACGGGCCGCCCGACGCGGCCCGCTGCCGCCGATGGCCGCCCACGCTCACGCGTTTGACGGAACGTGACCGGGCGTGGTGTGCGCCGTACGCCGCATGCACGAGAACTGTTTCGCCATCGCCTCGTTGTCAACATCGCCATCAGCAGCACCTCGGACGAGTTAACGAGAGGCAGGCAGTCACCTCATGAGCCCCACCCCCGCGAAACCCGGCGGCGCCCACCATCCCGCCCGCCGGGCCGTCCTGCGCGGCGCGTTCACCGCCGCCGTGGCCACCGGCACCGGTGCCGCCCTGCTCCCCCTGCTCGACCGCGAGCCTTCCACCGCCGCCCGTCCGGCCCCGGGACCGGCGCCCGAGGGTGCCAGGCCCGCGGTGGAACAGTTCGCCGAGATGTACCGGGGCCGGCAGATCCGGGGCACGCCGATCGTCGTCCCCGCCGCCGCCCCGGACGGCGACCGGGCCGCGCTCTCCGCCGTACCGGCCACCGAGGTCCGGATCGACGGCAGGCCCCTGCACGTCATGAGACGGGCGGACGGCACCTATCTGAGTGACGTCACGCACTACGAGTCGTTCCCGACGCTGCTGGAGACGGCCCGCGCCGCCGTCGACGAACTCGGCCCCACCGCCCGGCTCGCGCCCGCCGCGGCGCACCGTATGTGAACCAGGAGGACCAGCACCGGTGTACACCCGCAAGAACCAGCGCGACCTCACGCGCACCGAGAAGCGCCGGCTCGTCGACGCGATCCTGAAACTGAAGCGCTCGGGGCGCTACGACGACTTCGTCGTCATGCACCGCGAGTTCTACGTCATGGACACCGAGAACCGGCCCCGCCCCGCCCACATGACGGCCTCCTTCTTCCCCTGGCACCGCCGGTACCTGCTGGAGTTCGAGGAGGCGCTCCAGGGCATCGATCCGGGCGTCAGCGTCCCGTACTGGGACTGGACCACGGACAACACACCCAGCTCCTCGCTGTGGGCGGAGGACTTCCTCGGCGGCAACGGCAGGCCCGGCGACCGCCGGGTCACCACCGGTCCGTTCGCCTACGAGGCGGGCAACTGGAGCGTCGGGCGCGGCGTCACCGACGAGAACTACCTCACGCGCAACTTCGGCAGGCCCGGCAGGAACCCGGTCTCCCTGCCCACCAAGGACGACGTGGCGCGGGCGCTGAAGGACCCGGTCTACGACACGGAGCCCTGGAACAGCATCAGCACCGAGGGCTTCCGCAACCGCATCGAGGGGTGGGGAATCCGGGGCGTGCGCACGGTGGCCAACCACAACCGCGTCCACCAGTGGGTCGGCGGGCCCATGGCGGGCGCCGCCTCCCCGGAGGACCCGGTCTTCTGGCTCCACCACGCGTTCATCGACCTGCTGTGGGACCGGTGGCGCAAGGCCCACCCCGGCTCCGCCTATCTGCCGGGCCGCAAGCCCGCATCGCCCGGCCGGGACCGCGACTACGTCTTCGGCCTCTACGACCCGATGCCCCCCTGGAATGTGACGCCCGCTCAGCTCCTCGACCACAGCAAGCTCTACCGCTACGCCTGAGTCCGGTCACGGGGACGGCCGACCCCCTCCGCAGGGAGGGAGCCGGCCGCGTGGGTACAGCGGGAGGGTCAGCGGCCGTAGCCGTAGTCCCCGTTGTCACCGGTGTCGTGACCCCCGGAGACGTTGGCGCAGGTGTTGCCGAACGCCGGGTTCAGCAGACCGGCCACGTTGATCGTGTTGCCGCAGAGGTTGACCGGCACGTGAATCGGGACCTGGACGCTGTTGCCCGAGCCGACACCGGGGGAACCGGCGGCGAGGCTCTGCGCACCGGCGTCCGCCGAGGCCATGCCGGCGCCGCCGACGATCAGGGCGCCGGTGCCGGCCATCACGGCGGCAACCTTCGTCATACGAGACATTCAGAACTCCTTGAAAAGAGGGGGGGTGTGCTGCGGACACGAGGCCCGCACCCCCTGACAACGCGAAAAACGCCGGACGGTAACGGATCAGCTCATACGTGGTATCTCCGACGTATGTCCCCGGCGTCACCGTCCGTACCGCGCGCCACGTCTCAGCGTCCGATCACCGGCAGCGCGGTCAGCCGCTCGTGCCAGTCCCGCGCCGCCGGGAACCGGGCCTTCACCGTCTCCACCGCCCGCTCCCGCACCGCCACCTGCGACTCGCGGAGCCGCAGCAGCGGCTCAAGCCCCGGACGGGCCAGCAGCAGCCGCTGGTTGACCACGGGCACCGGCTGCCAGTGGTTCTTGTAGCTCTCCGCGCCGCGCAGCAGGCTCAGCACCTCGCGCCCGCTGTCCGAGGCCTGCTGGGCCACCTCGCGCAGCAGCATCGTCGACACATCGACCTTCCGCTCGCGCAGCGCCGGGTCCGCCCCGTAGAGATAGCCGCCCGTCAGATGCCCCGACTGCAACGACAGGTTGGACGCCACCACCTCGCCCTCCAGCCGGAACTCGGTCATGGCCGCCGTGCCGTCGCCCACCATCCGCCCCACCGACCGGATCAGATGGTCCGAGAACCGTGCCCTGAGGTGCTCGGGGTTGACGCCCCGGCCCTCCCACTGCCGTTCGTGCAGCCGCAGCAGCGTGCCGATCGCCGCGGGAACCCCGCCCTGCGGGACCCGGTGCGCCTCGACGCCCAGAGCGTCGACCTTGCGCAGCTTGGAACGCAGCCGCTGGCCCCGCGAGCCGCTCAGCCGCGCCACCAGATCGCCGAGCGGCTCGGCCGGAAGCTCCATGCACGTCGAGTCCGTGAGCCTGCTCCGGGCCCCCGGCCACCGCCCGAACAGCAGCTGTGCCGACGCGTCCGGCCGGACCTCCCGCAGGTCCACCACGGTGTGGCGGGCCGCCCGGTCCAGACCGCGCTGCAACGCCCCGACCGCGTAACCGGCCTCCTCCTCGTCCAGCAGGATGTCGAAGAAGTCGGAGATCGCCCCGCCCATCGGGACCAGCAACGGCATCGGACGGTGCACCAGCATCAGCGGGGCCGCCCCGATCAGCCGCCCCGACCGGCGGACCAGCAGCACCCGCAGCCGGCCCTCCTGGCCGTAGGAGATCCACCACGAGTGCAGCCAGGCGTGGCTCTGGAAGGGCGTGGCGGTGGCGCAGCGCCGGTGCAGGGCGTCCCACTCCCCGGCGAGCGCGCCGAACTCCCGGAAGTCCCGGCACAGGGTCACGGCGATGCCGCCCGTGCGGTGCGCCGTCATCGGACCAGCTCCCGTTCGTCCTGCGCGACGCTCCCCTCGGCGGCGGGCGCGGGCACCTGCGCCGAGACGCTCCAGCCCGCCCGGCGCGGCCGTACCAGCAGCACCAGGCCGCCCAGCAGACCGCCCGCGGCAGCCCCCACGGCCGTGCCCAGCGGAACGGACGGCGACACCGGCTGGTCCGGCGTCATCGCATGGGTGAACTTGATCAGCTTCACCCCGGTGTCCTTGGAGACGTGGCCGCTGCTCACGATGACCGCCTCGATCACCGCGTTGGCGATGTCGGCGGCCTTGCGCCGGTCCTCGGACGTCCCGGTCACCGCGATCATCGGCGAGTCGGGAGAGGTCTCCGACCGGACGTGGGACCGCAGTTCGCGCATCGGCTCACCGGCCGCGCCCTGCGCGTAGGAGAGCGTCGCGTCGCTGGTGACCAGACGCCCGTACGACTGCGCGTAGCCCAGTGCCGCCGCGGAGGCCGTCTCCTCCTCGGCGACCGCCATCGCGTAACTGGTGGCCTCGTACTGCGGGGAGGCGAACGCGCCGTACGAGAGCCCGGACGCGGTGCCGAGCAGGACGCAGACGGGCAGGGGCCACCACTGGGGCAGCCGGGTGAGGGCGGTGCGCAGCCGACGGACGACGGCGTGGCGCTGCTGCTCGGGTGACTCGGTCATGAAAAGGCTCTCCGGTTCGGTGGGGCGGTGTCGAGGGCGTACGCGTAGACATCCATCAGACGTTCGCTGCTGCGCCTGATGTCGTAGTGGCCGACGGCCCGGGGAGGCGGCATCCGGTCGGTGCGGTCCTGTATCCGCTGCCGCAGCCGGGCCGTCAGCTCCTCGGGGCTCCCGGCGATCCGGGTGGCGCCCGGGGCGTGGGCGGCGGGCAGGTCGTCGATGGCCGGGCAGGCGTCGTGCAGCACCGGAAGACCGGCCGCGAGCGCCTCCACGGCGGCCAGCCCGAACGACTCCTCGCGGGAGGTGGAGACGAAGACGTCGAGCGCGCTCAGCAGCGCCGGAACGCCGGGCACCGGACCGCCGCCGTCCTCGTCGCACTCCCCGAGGAACCTGATCCGGTCCGCCGCACCGAGCCGGACCGCCAGCGCCCGCAGCGGTCCGGCCTCCGGACCGTCCCCGGCGAGCAGCAGACGGGCCTCGGGCAGGGCGGCGACCGCGCGGAGCAGTACGTCGAAGCGCTTGCCGGGCACCAGCCGGCCGACCCCGCCGACCACGAACGCCTCGCCCGGGATCTCCAGCGCCGCCCGCACCGCAGCCCGCCGCCCCGCGTCGAAGCGGAACCGGTCCGCGTCGATGCCGTTGGGCACCAGCCGGATACGGTCGGCGGGCACCCCCCAGTCCCGCAGCCGCCCGGCCACGGTGGAGGAGACGGCGACGGTGGCCGCGCCGAGGCGTTCGGTGGCCAGGTAGAGGGAGCGGATCGACCGGGTGAGCGGGCGGCCCTCGATCTCGGCGCGCCCCAGGGAGTGTTCGGTCGCCACCGTCGCCCGGGTCCCCGCGAGCCGGGCCGCGATCCGCCCGTACACACAGGCCCGGTACAGGTGCGTGTGGACCAGGTCGTAGCGGCCCTCCCGGATCAGCCGGGTGAGCCGGCCGACCGCCGAGAGATCCCGGTTGCCGCGCATCCCCAGATGGGCCACCCGGACGCCGTCGGACCGCAGCCCGTCCGCGACCGCGCCCGGGTTGGTGAGCGTGACGACGTCGCACTCCACCGGCAGATGACGCAGCAGCAGCCGCAGCTGCTGCTCGGCGCCGCCGACCCCGAGCCCGGTGATGATGTGCAGCGCCCTCACCGTCGTCCGCCCGTCCGCGCGGGCGCGGCGGCCCGGGACCCCGTACCGGGCACCGCCCCGTGCCGCAGCCCGTGCCGCAGGTCCTTCGCCCACAGCCGTACGCCCCGGTCCGCCTGGCTGATGTGGGTACGGGGCAGGGCGAACCGGCTCAGCAGCGGGCCCGGCGCCAGCGCGCACGCGTAGCCGTAGCCCGCGGAGCGGGCGGCGGCCGTGACCCGCCGGTCGAGGATGCCGTACGGGTAGCAGAACCCCTCCGGGAGCGTGCCGGTGAGATCCCCGATCAGCGCCCGGCTGTCGCGCGTCTCGCGGCGCAGCTCCTGGTCCGTCAGCGTGGTCAGATCCTGGTGGTAGAGACCGTGCGAGCCGACCTCCATGCCTGCGGCGGCGACCCGCCGGACGTCCTCGTGGGTGAGCAGCGGCTTGCGCGGGCCCAGCGGGTCCCACTCGTTCACCCCGCCCGGCCGCCCCGGCAGGACGAACACCGTCGCCCGGCAGCCGTGCCTGCGCAGCACCGGCAGCGCCTCGCCGAGGAAGTCCGCGTACCCGTCGTCGAAGGTCAGCCCGACCAGCCCGCGCCGCGCCGCCGCCTCCGCGCGCAGCAGCTCCGCCACCCCCACCCCGGTCAGTCCTCTGCTGCGCAGCCAGGACAGCTGCTCGTCCAGGCGCCGGGGGGAGACGGTGATGCCGTAGGGGTCGTCGCTCGGGTCCGTCACCGAGTGGTACGTGAGGATCCATGGCTGACGGCGGGTGTGCGGGTGGAGCCGGGACGAGGGAGCGTCGGCGCAACGCGCCGAGCGGTCAGCGGCCATCAAGAAACCTCCGTCGGATGAGTGCCAGCAGGGAAGCGACGTCGGGCGAGCGCAGGGCGAGCCCGGTCAGGAAGAACACGGAGGGGACGAGGAGGCAGCCGACGGCCAGGCTCAGCAGCGGATCGGGGACGAGCGGTGCGGCCGCCCAGCCCGCGGCCCCGGCCGCCAGCGCGGCCCCGGCCAGCCGGCCGAGCGAGAACGCCACGGCCCGCGTCCGGATCGGCACCACGCGGGTGCCGAGCCCCATCAGCAGGAGCAGAGCCGTCGTGCTGATCCCGATCGCGTTGGCCGTCGCGATGCCGTCGACGCCGAAGCGGTACGTCAGGGCGTACCCGGCCCCCAGGGTGACGATCAGCCCGGTGCCCATGGCGAACGCCGGGAACCAGGTGGGCCGCCCGGACGAGAAGAACGGCCGGCTCAGTGCGCCGACCAGGCAGTGCCCCAGCAGGCCCAGCGCGTACACCCGCATCACCTGGGCGGTGGTTTCGGTGTCGGAGACGTCGAACGCGCCACGCTGGAACAGCACCTCGATGATCTGGGGGGCGTAACCGAGCACCACGGCCGTGCCGAGCAGCACCACCATCCCGGCCAGCGCGAGATCCCGCTCGACCCGCAGCCGGGCCTTCTCCCGATTCCCGGCCGCCATGGCCTGCGCGACGACGGGGAAGGTCACCGTGCAGATCATCAGCGACAGCACCATCGGCATCTGCGCGACCTTCTGCGCGTAGTTCAGATGCGAGATCGCCCCGGCGGGCAGGGTGGAGGCCAGGAACCTTTCCACCAGCACCTGGGACTGACGGCTCACCACGAACAGCACCACCGGTGCCAGTACCGCGAAGCCCAGCAGGGGAGCGGTGGGCGCGGCCCGCCGTCCGCGCCGGGGGAACCGTGGCAGGCGCGGTCGGGCCAGGGGCACCAGCCTCAGGAACATGGGCAGTTGGGTCAGGATCATCAGCGCACTGCCCACCGCGACCCCCGCCGCGGCCGCCCGCACCCCCCACGCCGCGTGCAGGGCCAGCGTCATGCCGATGATGCCGATGTTGTACGCGACGTAGACCCCGGCGGGCGGCAGGAAGCTGCGGTGTGCGCGCAGGGCGGCGCTGAAGTAGCCGGTGATCCCGAACGTGAGCACGGTGACCGCGGTCAGCCGGGTGCAGTCCACCGCGAGCCGGGGGTCGGCGAGCCCCGGGGCCAGGACGCCCACGACCCACGGCGCGCCCGCGACGAGCAGGGCCGCGCCGCCGGAGAGCAGGAGGAAGAGCCGGGGGAGCGTGGCCGCCACCAGATCCCGTACGGGGTCGGACTCCCCCTCGCCCTCGCCCGCCGCCCGCCGGGTCAGGGCCAGGCTGAACGCGGGGACGAGCAGGAGCGCCATCCCGTCCTCGATCAGCAGCGTCGCCGCCATCTCGGGCACGGTCCAGGCGATCAGGAACGCGTCGCTGGCGTCGCTCGCGCCGAAGTACCGGGCGATGGCCTGGTCCCGCACCAGACCGAGGACCGCCCCCAGCACGGTGAGCACCGCCGTCGCCGCTGCCGCACGGGCGAGGAAGGACCCGAGCCGGGGCGCCTCACCGCCCGTCGGCTCCGCCTCCGTGCCGGGCGCGAGGGGCCCTTCGGGGCCGGACCCGGGCGCCGGGAGCAGGGGCGGGGCGGCCGCGCCCGCCGTGCGTGGCTCGGCCTCCGTGCCCGTACCGGACTCGCTCATGCGGCGCTCACCCGGTCCCGGTCCGGCTCGCCCAGTGCCCACCAGGCGGCGAGACCCAGCACCACACCGCTCAGTACGGTGGTGGGCCCGCCGATGTCCGCGTACAGGAAGTTGACGCTCTGCCAGGTCATCAGGGCGACCGCCGCCAGACCGCAGTCCAGCGCCGCGTGTCCGCGCGACCGGGCCTGTGCCAGTCTGCGTACGGCTCCGACCAGGATCGCCGCCCAGCTGCCGAGGACGGCGGTCAGACCGATGAGGCCCTGTTCGCAGAGGATGAGGAGGTACATGTTGTGCGGCGACAGGAGCGCCTGCCTGCGGAACTCCTGGCCCGCCCCGGCGGTGTCGCTGCCCGAGGAGAGCCCGATCGAGGCGTGTGCGTCGCGGTGGTCGGCGAAGCCCTTGAGACCCACCCCGGTGGCGGGCTGCTCGCGCCACATCGAGCCCGCCGCGCTCCACATGGCGTACCGGTCGCTGACCGACCGGTCCGGGGCCCGGGTCACCTGAGTCACGCTCGCGGCCCGCTCCGCGATCATCTCCGAGCCGATGCCGAAACCGCCGACCAACACCACCCCGGCCGCGCCCAGCACGGCCAGCGACGTCAGCGCCTGGCGCCGTCCGGTCAGCGCCAGGGCGGCCAGGACCGCGACGGCCGTGGCGATCCACACGCCCCGGCTGAAGGAGAGCGTCAGGGGCACGACCAGCGCGACGGCCACGACGGCGGCGCACGGCCGCAGCCAGGCCGGGGCGGACCTCGGGGTGCGCAGCGCGCAGGCCGCCGCGGCGAGCAGCCCGTAGGCGACCACCGTGGCCATGCCCATGATGTCGCTGGGCCCGAAGGTGCCGACCGCCCGGATCTCCTCACCCATGTACGAGGCGCCGGTCCCGGTGACGTACTGGTGGACGCCCGTGACACCCTGGACCACCGCCAGCACCACCAGCGAACCGGCGACGATCCGGAACCCGTGGGCGTCCTTGAGCAGGAGGAACACGGCGACGGGCACCAGGACGAAGACCTGGAGATAGCGGACGAGGCCCGGCAGGGCCGCCGCCGGGTCCGCCGCCGTGACCGTGGCCACCGCGAAGCCCACGGCGGGCAGGCCCAGGACGAGCGCGGCCGCCGCGCCGAGCGGGCGCTGACGCAGATACAGCAGCCGTCCCACGCACACCAGCACCGCGATACCGGAGGCGATATCGGCGGGTCCGACCGCCGGTCCGCCACCCCCGCCCATGACCCCGTGGGGCAGGGCGGGCAGCAGGACCGTCGCGATCAGCGGCAGCAGCGGCCACCGGCTCCGCCACCCGCCCGGCGACGGACGGGGAGTGGTGCGGGGCCCGGCCGACGCTGCCGGGGCGGGCGGAGTCAGGGTGGCGGCCATCGTCAGCTGCCTCCGAGCCGGAACAGGGAACCCGCGGTCCGGGCCAGCACACACGCGTCCTGCCACAGCGACCAGGTCTCGATGTAGCGGTTGTCGAAGCGGGCCCGCTCCTCGATCGAGGTGTCCCCGCGCAACCCGTTCACCTGGGCCAGCCCCGTGATGCCGACGGGCATCCGGTGACGCGCCTGGTATCCCGGATGGGCTCGGCTGAACTGCGCGACGAAGAAGGGGCGTTCGGGGCGTGGGCCGACCATGCTCATATCGCCGCGCAGGACGTTCCACAGCTGCGGCAGCTCATCCAGCGAGGTACGGCGCAGCACCCGGCCGACGCGGCTCATCCGCCCGTCGGACGCCACGTTCCACCGGGTGGCCGACTCCTGGGCGTCGGCGGGACGCAGGGTACGGAACTTCAGCAGGACGAACGGGCGCCCGTGCCGGCCGATGCGCTCCTGCCGGAAGATCACGCCCGGCCCGTCCGAGAGTCGCACCGCCAGGGCGCAGGCCGCCATCACCGGGGCCGCGAGCAGCAGACCGAACGCGGCCAGGACGGCGTCCGCCGCCCGCTTCACCCCGTGGCCCAGCGGACGGCGCGACCCGTCGTCCAGGAGCCGCACCCCGAAGCCCCACAGATGGTCGGGGCGGGCGGCCCCCCGCGCGGGCACGGCCCCCGCGCCGGGGTCGGTGACCAGCCACACCCGGCAGCCGTGCCCGGTCAGCAGCGCGAAGAGAGCGGCGCCGTCCGGGGTGGCCTCGGGCGGGGCGGTGAACACCGCGTGCCGCACACTGTTCTGCACCACGGCCCGCCCCACCTCCTGCGGGGTGCCCAGGACCGGCAGTGGCAGGGCACCGGAGTCCGCCGGAAGCTCCTCGTTCCCGCCGCCGACCAGACCGACCGGGCGCAGCCCGTACCCCGGGTGCTGGTGCAGGGCCGACGTCACCTGACGGGCCAGGGGGCCGCTCCCCACGACCAGCGTGGACCGGGGACGCCGGGCGGCCGCCCGCTGCCGCGCCCGGTGGACCAACGCACGCCCCGCACAGGTCAGCGCGGTCTGCGCGCCGGCCCCGTACGCGAGCACCGCCCACCCGATCGCGTGCTGCGGGGCCCAGACGTCCAGCACCTCCATCGTCACGTACCACTGGAGCAGGGCGAGGCCGAGGAGCGCGGGCAGTTCGGACAGCACCGAGGGGGACAGGCACCTGCGGTACAGCCCGCGGCGGGCGAAGAACAACACCTGCGCCAGCGCCTGGACGGCCACCACCGCCCAGGGCCACGACGCCGGGACGACCAGCGCGAACGTCACGACGGGTGCGAGGGCGTCGACGCACAGGAGCTGTACGACCCGGCCGCAGCGGACGCCACGGCGCTCGCCGCGCCCCACCCGGGTCCTTCCGTCGCTTCTTCGCGGCGGATGAACTGTGTGAGCCTGCACGGCTGTCGCCTGTGCGGTGCCGGGAACCGGTGCACTCTCCATCGTCATCGCTCGGTGCGCTTCCTCGTGGTGGGTCCGGACATGCCGACAAGTTCCTGGTAGAGACCGGCAACGGCCCCCGCGGTGCGTCGTACGTCGAAGGCCGCCCGGGTATGGCGCAGGGCCCCGCGGGACACCGCCTCGCGCAGCTCCGGGTCGGTGAGCAGCGAGGTCAGCGCCGCGGCGAGCGCCGCGGGGTCCTCCGGCGGCACGAGACAGTGCTCCTCGTGACCCGGCGGCAGGCTCTCCCGCGCCCCGTTCACATCGGTCAGCACCACGGCGCGGCCGCAGGCCATGGCCTCCAGGGGAGCCAGCGCCATGCCTTCCCAGCGCGAGGGCAGCACCAGGACGTCCGCCGCGTGGATCCACGGCCGTACGTCCTCGCTGGCTCCGGTGAACAGCACGCCGGGCGGCGCCGACTGCTCCAGTTCCTCCCGGTCGGGCCCGTCGCCCACCAGCACCAGCCGTGCCCCGGCCACCCGCAGCCGCCGCCAGGCCCCGAGCAGGACGTCCTGCCCCTTCTGCCGGGTGAGCCGGCCGACGCAGACGACGAGCGGGGCGTCCGGGGCGATCCCCTTCAGCAGGGGAAGGGAGGCGCGGGCCGCCGTGCGGTCGGCCTGGCCGCCCGGCCGGAAGCGGTCGAGGTCGATGCCGTTGTGGATCACCGACCAGCGGGCCGTGATGCCCGCCTCCTGGCCGGTGCGGCGTTCGGACTCGCTGACACAGAGGATGTGATCGGCCCAGCGGGCCCCGAACCGCTCCCAGCCGAGGGCGAGTCCGGCGGTGCGGCCGCCGACCGCCTCGAACGACCAGGCGTGTGGCTGGAACACCGTGGGCACCCGGCCGCGTACGGCGATCCGCCCCGCAAGACCGGCCTTGGCGCTGTGCGCGTGCACCACGTGCGGGCGGCTGACGCGGACGATCCGCCGCGCGGCCGCGACCTCACCGGCCAGCCGGGGCCCCGGCGCCCGGGTGGCCGCCCAGCCGTGCACCTCCGCCCCGGCCGCCGCGGCCCCGACGGCCAGCGGACTCCCCGGCGGACAGGCCACCACGGGACGCAGCCCGGCCCCGGCCTGGGCCCGCACGAGATCGGTGACGACCCTGGCCACTCCACCGTCGACGGGCTGAACCAAATGAAGGACCGTCAATTGTCTTTCTTCAGTACGACACATCTGCAGCACGCACGGCTCTCTTCGTTCAATCCGGTGAGTAAAGCCGAAGTGCACTTTGGCAGAGATGTGGCGAAATGGTGCGCGTGACTCGCTCATACGACCACATGGGGAGTACCCGGACGACAGGACCGTCCGGGTGGTCGCGCGACGGAATCCCGCAGGCCCGCGAATGCTTCGCCGTCAGGCGGCGAAAGGGCTTGCGGAGTGCGGCCGCACGGAATTGAGGGGGCTTCGCGCGCGGATTGTTCGGGCGGTCGCTCCGCCCCTTTCCGGCGTGCCGCACTCCGCCGATCGCCGCACCGGATGGCGGCACCATGTAAGTGAGGCGATTACGCCGTTCTCGTGTCAGGCCGTTCCCGTGTTCGTGAATACGACGTCCTCGGCGCGGGCGACGACCTCCACCTCGTCGCCGAGCGCCCACTCCGCGACCCGCGACGCCATCGCCGCCGGGACCGGCTCACTGATGCCCGGCGCGGCCGGAACGTCGTACGTGGCATGGGAGTCGTGCGGCAGGACGACCCGGAAGTCCAGCTCCAGGGCACGACGTGCGGTGGCCAGCACGCACATCTCCGACAGCATCCCGCAGACGGCGACCGCCCGGACCTCCGCCGCGGTCAGCTCGTCCGCCAGCGAGGTCCCCTCGAAGCCGTCGTCCTCCTCCTTGCGGATCACGCTCTCGGCAGGGCCCGGGCGGACCGGAAGGTGCAGCTCCCACCCCGGGGTGTGCGGCTCGTCCGGCGCCCCGGCCGGCCCGTCGTTCTGGAGGTGCACCACGAGCGCCCCGGCCTCCCGGGCCCGGGCGACCAGATCCGTCACCCGGTCCAGCAGCCGGGGCGCGTCGGGCACGGCGTTCTTCCCGGTGACGAACGCCGACTGGACGTCGATGACGAGCAGCGCCTGCACGGGAGCGGGGAGAGCGGTCATATCGGGGAGGGACTTCCGTCGGGGCGTACGCGGACGGACAGCCCCAAGGGCTGTCCGGCACGACCTGGACCGCCCATCCTCCCAGGCGACGACCGGGGGCCGTCCACCGGTTTCCGCCGGTGGACGGCCCCCGGGTCAGCCGGTGCGGTCGACGAGATACGGGATCAGGGTGAGCAGGTCTCCCCGCGCCTCCTCGGCGAGCTCCACCCGGCCCAGGCAGTCGTGGGCGGCGGCCAGGTGCTCCTGGGCCTCGGCCGCCGTCGCGCGGCGCCCCCCGGCGGCGTCGATCAGTTCGGCCGCCCGGCGGGCCGTCGGCCCGTCGAGGGGATCGGCGGAGGTGAGGAGGGCCTCCAGGCTCCGGGACGCCGGGTGGTCGGCCGCGAGGGCGGCCAGCACCGGGTACGTCTTCTTGAGCCGCCGCAGATCGCTGTGCACCGGCTTGCCCGTGACCTGGGGATCACCCCAGATGCCGAGCAGGTCGTCCACCGCCTGGAACGCCACCCCCAGATGGCGTCCCGCCCGGTCCAGCGCCTCGGCCGTGCTCGGCGGGGCGCCCGCGAGTACCGCGCCCACGGCGGCCGCGCACCCGAGCAGGGAACCCGTCTTGTGCGTGGCCATCGCCCGGTATTCCTGCGGCAGGACGGCGTCGGGCCCGGTCCACGGCCGGGACTCGAACAACAGGTCCTGCGCCTGACCGTGCACCAGTTCGCCCAGGGTGCCCGCCAGTTGCCGCACCGCCGCCGGGCCGCCCGGCCCGGGAGACTCCGCGAGCGTCGAGACGGCCAGCGCGAACAGGGCATCCCCCGCGAGGACCGCCGGGCCGGTGCCGTACGCCTTCCACAGGGCCGGGCGGCGGCGGCGCGTCTCGTCGCCGTCCATGATGTCGTCGTGGATCAGGGAGAAGGTGTGGATCAGCTCGACGGCGACCGCGCCGGGCACCGCGTCCGCCCCGGAGCCCCCGGCGGCCTCCGCGCCGAGCACCGCGAGGGCCTGGCGCACGCCCTTGCCCTGCGAGCCGGGCACCGGGTCACCGCCGACCCCGCTCCAGCCCAGCGAGAAGGCCGCCGTCTCCGCATGCCAGGGATGCAGTCGGCGCACCGACTCCACTAGCGCCGGGCGGACGAGCTCGCGGCACCGGTCCAGTATGCGTGGCGCGCTCGTCCGCCGGGTCGTGGAGGGCGTCATCGTCGGCCGTTCCCCTCGTCCGCCTCGTCCGCCAGGGCCGGTTCCACGCCCAGTTCGGCGTACGCCTTCTCGACCATCTCGCGGGCGTTCAGCAGGCCGATCCGGTCCAGCCGGACACGCAGCCCGTCCAGGTCGGCCGCCGTGGCCGCGCGGTCCCGGCCGAGCCTGGCCCGCGCCTTGACCAGGCCGAGTGATGCCAGTGCCTCGCCGCGGAGCTCGTCCATCGCCCGGAACTCGCCGAGCGCCTGCTCGTAGACCGCGCGGGCCTCCTCGTAACGCCCGGCCCGGAACAGCACGTTGGCCCGCATCTTGTGGTTGTACGCCAGCGCGCTGGAGAGGTTCATCGAGCGGCAGGAGGCCTCGGCCTCGGAGAGCAGATCGAGTGCCCGCCCGGTCGCGCCGTCCCGGAGGGAAACGATGTCAGCGATGCCGCGCAGTGCCCAGGCCCGGCCGCGCCGGTCGTCCGCGTCGCCCGCCAGGGCGGCCGCCTCCTCGAACATCTCCAACGCGGTGTCCAGGGAGCCGGTGTTGCGGTGGATCTGCGCTATGCCCTCCAGAGCCCACACCGTGTGCCGCGCCTCGCCCCGGGCGCGTGCCTCGGCCAGCAGCTGTTCGTGCAGCGTCGCGACCGTCGCGTAGTCGCCCTGGATGCGGCCGGTCTCGGCGAGACCGGCCAGGGAGTAGCCCCGGGCGACCACGTCGCCGCCCTGCTTGCCCAGCTCCGCGGCGAGCCCCAGCAGCCGGAACGCCAGGCGCAGCGCCCCGCGCTGCCGCGCCAGCGTGCCGCCGCTCCACAGCGCCCAGGCCATCGCCCCGGTGTTCCCGGCCGCCCGCGCGGCCCGGTAGCTGGCCTTCCAGGCCCGGTCCGCCTCCGCCACCTGCCCCAGCCTGCGGTGCGCCTCGGCCACGGCGAGACCGGAACGCGCCACTTCCTCCTGCGATCCGGAGAGCTCGGCCTGCTTCAGATGATGTAGGCCCTCGGCCAGTACGTCGGTGAGGGAGGCGTTCACCGACATCTTGGTGAGAGCGCCCTGGTACTCGGGCGCCAGTGCCTTGGTCTGCATGGGTGCCTTCCGCGCGGTGCCGGGCCCGCACCCGGGGCAACTATGCGCCCCGGGTATACAGGGAGCGTATAGTCGGCCGGTCGTCCAAGCCCGGAACATGTGGGGGTGGACGCCGCTGAACACCTGCGGCGAACCGTCCTGTCGTGGATCAAGACGGCAGTGGGACGGGGAGGGTTGCTCGCCCGCCCCAGGTCGTTCCGCATTCGCTCGGCGGTCCCGCGTCAGACGGCTGTCGGCGGCTCGTGCAAGCCGAACGGCGATCCCTGGTCGTCACGGCAGAGCCGGAAGCGCCCGAACCGGGCGGCCGACTCCTCGTCGTCACCCGGCGACGTGTCGTCCACCACGCCGCCGAGCTCGCGGACCCTCGCCACGGCGGCGCCCAGGTCGTCGACCCGGAAGAAGACGTACGGTCCGGCTCCCCGGTCACCGCCGTGTACGCCGCCCGGAGTCCCGGGGGTCGTGATCACGAAGCCGCCGCCGTCCGAGGGGCCCGGCTCGAAGGTCCAGCCGAACAGTTCGCTGTAGAAGGCGCGCGCCTGCTCCGGGTCCTCCACGCCGAGCTCGAAGAAGGAGATCTCACCGGCCATCGCGGGTACCTGCCGTCCGTTCGGGGCCCGTACTCATGCCGCCACTCCACCGTACGTCGGCCGCCCGCCCGCTGCTGCGCCCTTCCCGTCCGCCGCGGCCGAAGGCGCACCGCGCGCCGGGCGACCGGGCCGAGTTCGTCGAGCACGCCCGCCCGTTCCGCGAGCCGCTCCAGCGCCCCGACGGCCCGTCGCGCCCCGGCCGGCAGCGCGTCGAGCGAGCCGACGCGGGAGAGGTTCGTCGAGCGAGCCGAAGCGGCGAGGACCAGGGCCTGATCGACCCCGGCCGCGGCCGCCGACGAACGGGCCGACGTCTTCGCGGCGCGCCGCTCGGCGAGCGTGCGCGGCGCGCCCTCCAGAAGCTCCGTGCGGGTGTCCGCCCCTGACCGCACACCCCGAACGGCCGCCCCTGACCTGCGACGGCGCCACGGCCGCGCTCGAATGAACGGATGACGGCGCCCCCGGACGACTGCCTCGCCCGCAACGAGTGGATCTGCGGCGCCTATCTCTCCACCCGCCGCGAGATCCTGGTGGACGCGGTGATCCAGCACCTCCAGCTGACGGCCGCCGCGGTGGCCGTCGCCCTGGTGCTCGCCGTTCCCCTCGCGCTGGCGGCCCGCCGGTGGCGCTGGGCGGCCGGGCCGGTGCTCGGACTGACGACGATCCTCTACACCATCCCGTCGCTGGCGATGTTCTCGCTGCTCCTGCCGGTGTACGGGCTGTCCGCCGCACTCGTCGTCGCGGGGCTCGTCCTCTACTCCCTGACGCTGCTCGTCCGCAACATCCTGGCCGGGCTCCGGGCCGTCCCCGAGGAGACCCGGCAGGCCGCACGCGGCATGGGCTACGGGCCGCTGCGCCTGCTGCTCGCCGTGGAGCTCCCGCTCGCGCTGCCCGCGGCGATGGCCGGGCTGCGCATCGCCACCGTCTCCGCGGTCTCCCTGGTCACCGTCGGCGCGATCGTCGGCCACGGCGGACTCGGCAACCTCATCTACTCCGGCATGAACACGTACTTCAAGGCCCAGGTGCTCACCGCGTCCGTGCTGTGCGTCGTCATCGCCGTCGCCGCCGACCTGCTGCTCCTGGGAGCCGGACGGCTGCTGACGCCCTGGACCCGGAGGCGGGCATGAGGACGCGACCCGCGGCACGGAGGCCGGGATGAACACGCTCGCCGACACCTGGTCCTGGCTCACCACAGCCACCCACTGGTCCGGCCCCGACGGTGTCTGGCACCGGCTCGTCGAACACCTCTTCCTGACCGGCGTCTGCCTGCTCATCAGCTGTCTGATCGCCCTGCCCGTCGCCCTCGTCCTCGGACACCTCGGCAGGGGCGGCGCACTCGCCGTCAACCTCTCCAACATCGGCCGGGCCGTCCCCACCTTCGCCGTACTGGTCCTGCTGCTGCTCACACCCATCGGCACGTACGGCCAGTGGCCGACGATCATCGCGCTGGTGCTGTTCGCCGTGCCGCCGCTCCTCACCAACGCCTACGTCGGGATGCGCGAGGTCGACCGCGACGTCGTACGGGCGGCCCGGGGCATGGGCATGACCGGCCGCCAGATGCTGCTGGGCGTGGAACTGCCGCTCGCCCTCCCGCTGGTGCTCACCGGCGTACGGATCGCCGCCGTGCAGCTGGTCGCCACCGCCACCCTCGCCGCACTGGCGGGCGGCGGGGGACTGGGCCGGATCATCACCGCGGGCTTCAACCTCGCCTCCACCCCGCAGGTGGTGGCCGGGGCGGTCCTGGTGGCCGTCTTCGCCCTCCTCGTCGAGAGCCTCTTCGAGGCCGGGCAGCGCCTTGTGCCGCGGCGCGGACGGGAGGCCGCGTGAGGCCCGCCCGCGCCCGCCGGGCCCTGGCCGCGCTGGCCCTGCTCACCGCGACCGCCTGCACCACGGGCCCCAGCCTGGAGAACCAGGGCGAGGTCACCGCACCGCCCGGCGACAGCAGGGAACTCACCGTCGGATCGGCCGGATTCACCGAGAGCGACCTGCTCGCCCGGATGTACGCCCTGCTCCTGGAGCACGCCGGATACTCCGCCGACATCATCTCCGTCACCAACCGGGAGATCTACGAACCCGCCCTGGAGAACGGCCAGATCGACGTCGTCGCGGAGTACGCGGCGACCTTCGCCGACTGGCTGAACGCCAAGGCCAACGGCGCCGACGCGGCCCCCGTGGGATCGCCCGACCTGGCCGCCACCATGAAGGCGCTGCGCGCCCTCGCCGCCCCGCGCGGGCTGACCGTCCTCGACCCGGGCCGGGCCGTCGACCAGAACGCCTTCGCCGTCACCGCCGCGTACGCGAGGAAGCACCGCCTGAAGACCCTCAGCGACCTGGGCGCCGCGAAGCTGGCCGTGCGGCTGGCGGCGGGCGACGAATGCGTACAGCGGCCCTACTGCGCCCCCGGGCTGCGCAGGACGTACGGCATCGACATCGTCGCCGTCGACCCGAAGGGCGTCGGTACCACCCAGGCGAAGCAGGCGGTCCAGAACGGTCAGGACCAGATGGTGCTGACCACCACGACCGACGCCACGCTCGACCAGTTCGGCCTGGTCCTGCTGGAGGACGACAAGAACCTCCAGAACGCGGACTACGTGGTGCCCGTCGTCAACCGTGCGCGCGCCGGGAGCACCGGGGTGCGCGACGCCCTCGACCCGCTCAACACCGTACTGACCACCGCCGACCTGGCATCGCTGAACGAGCAGGTCGACAGCTGGCGCAGGCTGCCCGAGGACGTCGCGCGCACCTACCTGGAGTCGAAGGAGCTCCTCCCGGAGGGCTGAGCGGCCCCGGAACTCAGGAAGCGGTCGCGGCGGGAGCCGCCGGAGGCCAGGGCACCTCGGCCAGCAACGGCAGGATCTGCTCCTCCTCGTAGTCGAGGTGGGTGGTCAGCTCCTCGGTCATCCGCGTCAGTTCGGCACGGAAGCGGTCCGGCTCCGCGATGGCGACGTCGGCCAGCAGCGCGGAGAGGGCCGTCTGGACGGACGCGATGCCGCGGTGCTCCTCCCGCAGCCGGTCGAACACCTCCCGCAGGTGCGGGTGGTACCCCTCCATCGCGGGGAACATATGGCCGTCCTCGGCCGTGTGATGGAAGTCCAGAGCCTGGCAGAACGCCAGGCAGCGCTGCCGGATCTGGAGCCCGAGAGGCGGCGCGGGCGGTTCCCCGGCGTCCCGGTGGGCGGCCCGTGAGGCGAAGTGCGCCTCCGTCTCGGTGCGGACGTGGAGCAGCTGGGCGCGCAGCCAGGTGTGCACCTCCACGAGCTTGTCCGCGAGGGAGGCGGCCGCGGGGGCCGCCGCGTCGGGGTCGGGGAGTTCCAGGACCACGACCGGCAGCACCCGGTCGGTCGCGTCCTGGTACTCCGCGTACCCGGGCGCTTCGGTCACCACCCGGGCGAACAGCTCGTCACGCCGGGCCCCTTCGGCGGGAACGGCGACGGTCTCGAACTCCGCTGTGCCCCACTCCACCCGGACGGAGGGGCGGGCGAGGAGGTTGCGGTACCAGTCGGGGTGGCGCGGTGCGCCGAGGTTGGAGGCGACGACGAGCAGCCGGCGGCCGTCGCGTACGTACCCGAGCGGCGTGGTGTGCGGGGTGCCGGAGCGGGCGCCGGTGGTGGTGAGCAGGAGGAGGTCGGAGCCCTCGAAGGGGCCACCGACCTTCCCGGCGTTGGCGCGGAACTCTTCGATGACGGACTGCTGGAAAGCAGGGGGCATGGAGGTTCTGGGTCTCCTGGAAGGATGCGGGCGCACGAGGGCCCGGCAGACGGAACGGGGTGCGTCACACGGGGGCGCGTCGACGTGTACGCGCCCGGAGCGAACTGCTCAGCGGCAGGGGGCTCAGCGGCAGGGGGCGATGAGTGTGCTCATGGCGGTTTCCCTGGAAGAAGGTGCTGGCTTGACTGCCGGCCGGCCCAGATCTCTTTGGCCGACGTCACGCTGCACGTGCCCCATCACAACCCGGGCCGCGTACGTCTGTCAACGCGAGTGCCGGGAAGGGCGACGCGAGGACGGGCCACGCCGGGACGGGCAACGTGGAAACGGCGTTGCCCGTGCTGCGGAAGCCTGCGACGCTTCCGACCATGCCTGCCATATCTGCCATGCATGCTGAACAGGAAACCCTTCAGCCGCTGTCGCCGTCGCCGAGCCCTCGTACGCACCGCGTGGAGGCGCTCTTCTCGCACGGCCGCCTGGTCGCGATCCCGCGCAAGGAGGCCCGGCGGGAGCAGTTGCTCGTGCACCTTGCCGACACGCTGTTCGAGCGGGAGCGCTCGTACACCGAACGCGAGGTGAACGAGGCGCTGCTCACCGTTCACGAGGACTGCTCCGCGCTGCGCCGCTATCTGGTCGTCGCGGGACTGCTGGTCCGCCCCCGGGACGGCAGCAGCTACCGGCGCGGCCGCTGACCGTTCGCCTCCCTGAGCCTGAGCGGTCGTCTCACTCGGTGCAGTGAACCTCGCGGCGGTGCGGCATCGACAGACGCCCTTACGCCAGCCCGCGCACCCGAATCAGGCCAGGCCCCGGCGCCGCTCACCGTCGGCGTCGAGGAAGAGCTCCTGCTGATCGATCCGGCCACCCGCGCCCTCAGCCCTCAGGGCCCCCGCCTGGTGGGAGAGGCCGTCGGCGAACTCGGTGACCGGGTGGGCGCCGAGCTGACCTGCTACCAGGTCGAACTGCGCACTGACCCGCACACCTGCCTGAAGGAAGCCGACGACCAGATCCGCTCCACGAGAACGGCCGCCGCCCGCGCCGCCGCCCGCCTGGGCCTGCGCATCGCCTCCACCGGCGCCCCCGTACTCGGCCAGGCCTCCCCCGTCCCGATCACCCCCGGCGACCGGTACGCACGAAGCGCCGCCCACTTCCAAGCCCTGGACGACGAGCAGACCTCGTGCGCCTGCCACGTCCACGTCGGCCTGCCCGACCCCGGCAACGCCGTCCACGTCAGCAACCACCTGCGCCCCTGGCTGCCCACCCTGATCGCCCTGTCGGCCAACTCTCCGTTCCGCGACGGCCGGGACACCGTCCGCGCCCTGACCGCCACCGCCCTCACCGCCGTCAAAGCCGGCGACCCTGCGCCGCGGCCGGCCCCGGAGCTCCTGCGTGCGGCCTGCTGGCGCGCGGCACGCGACGGACTGGCCGGCCACGGCATCGACCCCTTCACCGGCCGCCTGGTGCTCCAAAGCACGCTGGTCGAACGGCTGCTGCACACCATCGCGCTGTCTTTGCGACAGCACGAGGATCTCGACTTCGTACGCGAGCAGTGGCAGCGCCTGCGCACCGAAGGAACCGGCGCCGACCGCCAGCGCGCCGCCTATCGGCAGCGCTCCAGTGCGCGCGACGTCGTTGACTACACCGTCTCTGCCACCTGCCCCCAGTGCTGACCATCCCCTCGGCCCGGATCGGGCACAGCGGAGAACTTCCTGTGGTCGGGGGGCATGCCGATCCGCAAGGCCGCCGCCGGCCTCCGCCACCCGCCCCTCCGCGCTGCGATGCACCGCGTCTGACACTGCGCTGATCCACCAGGGACGACGGGACAGCCCTCACGCGTCCGCCACCGAGTCGAAGTCCACCTCCTCGCGCCCCACGCCCTGCGCGTCCGCGTCCACCGACCGGCGCAGCGCTTCGTGCAGCTTGGCCGGGGTGAGCACCCCGAGGAACCGCGCCCCGTCCAGCACCGCCACCCACCCCGCGTCGTGCTGGAGCATCTCGCTGAACGCCTGCTTCAACGGGGCCCCGACCGGCACCCACGCGTCCATCCGGCGGGCCAGGGTGCCCACCGTCGCCTCCTCCCCGGCCGCCCGCAGCGCGTCCGTGGCGACCCAGCCGTGCAGCTCGCCCGAGCCGCTGAGGACCACCGCCCACCGGGCCCCCGCCGCGACCAGCCGGGCAGCCGCGTCCCCGGCTGGCTCCTCCAGCCGGGCCACGGGCGGCTCCTCCAGGTCCTCCGGCTCGATCGCGGTGACCGACAGCCGCTTCAGACCCCGGTCGGAGCCGACGAACCGGGCCACGTACGGGGTCGCCGGAGTGCCGAGCACGGCGGCCGGGGTGTCGAACTGCTCGATGCGCCCCTCCCCGTACACCGCGATCCGGTCGCCCATCCGCACCGCTTCCTCGATGTCGTGCGTCACCATGAGCACCGTCTTGCGCACCCGCTGCTGGAGGCTCAGGAACTCGTTCTGCAGCCGCTCCCGCACCACCGGGTCCACCGCTCCGAACGGTTCGTCCATCAGCAGCACCGGCGGATCGGCGGCGAGCGCCCGCGCCACGCCGACCCGCTGCCGCTGGCCGCCGGAGAGCTGCGCCGGATAGCGCGAGCCGTACGTCGCCGGGTCCAGGCCCACCAGGTCCAGCAGCTCCGCCGCCCGCTCCCGGGCCCGTGCGCGCTTCCAGCCGACCAGTGCCGGGACGGTCGCGGTGTTGTCCAGGACGGTCCGGTGCGGGAAGAGGCCGACCTGCTGGATCACATAGCCGATGCGGCGACGCAGCTTGACCGGATCGGTCCCGGCGATGTCCTCGCCGTCCACCAGGATGCGGCCCGAGGTCGGCTCGATCAGCCGGTTCACCATCATCATCGTGGTCGTCTTGCCGCAGCCGGACGGCCCCACCAGGGTCACCAGTTCGCCCTCGGCCACCTCGAAGGACAGCCCGTCGACCGCCGTCGTCCCGTCCGGGTAGACCTTGCCGACCTGCTCGAACCGGATCATGTCTGCACGCTAGGAGCGCCCCGGCCGCCGCGCACACGGGCCGGGACCGTACGGGGCACGGCTGCCTCCGCCGTACGGTCCCGCGCCCCCTTCGCCGTACGGTCCCGGCTCCCACTTCCGTACGGGCGCGGCCCCTTCGCCGACCGGCCGTGGGCATGTGCTGAACTGGGCCTTTCGCCCGGATCAGCCCGCACCCCGGATTCAGGAGTTCCCCGTGAGCAGTTACCGGCAGCCTGGTGTCGTCCTCACCGACCGGCGTTTCACCGTGCCCCTGGACCACAGCGACCCCGGCGGCGAGCAGATCGAGGTCTACGGCCGGGAGGCGGTGGCGGTCTCCCGGGCCGGTGACGAGCTGCCCTGGCTGGTCTACCTGGAGGGCGGCCCCGGCTTCGGCGCGCGCCGGTTCGTCGGCACGGAGGCCTGGCTCGGCCGCGCCCTGCGCGAGTTCCGGGTCCTCCTCCTCGACCAGCGCGGCACCGGACTGTCCACCCCCGCCAACCGGCAGACCCTGCCGCTGCGCGGCGGCCCGCGCGAACAGGCCGACTACCTCGCCCACTTCCGCTCCGACTCCATCGTCCGCGACTGCGAGCTGATCCGGCCGCGGCTCACCGGCGGAGCCCCCTGGACGGTCCTCGGGCAGTCCTTCGGCGGGTTCTGCGCCGTCCGCTATCTCTCCTCGGCGCCCGAGGGCCTCGCGGCGGTCCTCATCACCGGTGGGCTGCCCTCGCTGGACGCCCACGCGGACGACGTCTACCGGGCCGCGTACCCCCGTATCGAACGCAAGGTCGCCGCCCACTACGCCCGCTACCCGCAGGACGTCGAGCGCGCCCGCGCCATCGCCGCGTACCTCGCCGAACACCGGCCCGAGAGCGCCGGACACCGGCTGACGCCCGAGGGCTTCCAGTCGCTCGGCATCCTGCTGGGCTCCGGCAGCGGCAGCCACCAGCTCCACTACCTGCTGGAGAACGCCTTCGTCCGCACCCCGCACGGCACGGAACTCTCCGACACCTTCCAGGAGGCCCTGCGCACCGCCACGTCCTTTGCCGGGCACCCCCTGTACGCCCTGCTGCACGAGGCCATCTACGGGCAGGGCGAACGCGCCACGGCCTGGTCAGCCGAACGCGTACGGGCCGAGTTCCCCCAGTTCGACGCGGCGGCCGCGCTGAAGGGCGACGGGCCCCTCCTCCTCACCGGCGAGACCATCCACCCCTGGCACTTCGACGTCGACCCGGCGCTGCGCCCGCTGCGCGAGACCGCCGAACTGCTCGCCCGGCGCACCGACTGGCCGGTGCTGTACGACCCCGAGCGGCTCGCCGCCAACGAGGTCCCCGTCGCGGCGGCCGTCTACCACGACGACATGTACGTCGACACCGAGGACTCGCTGCGCACGGCGGCGGCGATCCGGGGGCTGCGGACCTGGGTGACGAACGAGTACGAGCACGACGGGGTGCGCGCGGGCGGCCCCCGAGTGCTCGACCGGCTGCTCGCGCTGGTGCGGGGTGAGGCCTGACCGCACGGCCGGGGCCGTCCGGGGGCCCGCGCGGCCACTGCCCCGGATCAGCGCTGGAGCGCCTCCAGGGTGGCGTCCAGGTCGGTGGCCGAGCGCGGGGCGCGGTTGTACGGCAGCTTCGAGAGGACCGAGGCCATCCCGCAGGTGTTGCTGACCGCCGAGTAGACGAGGCCCGTGCCGATGCCGGCGGACAGCCAGCGCGCCGCCGGGTAGCGGACGCCCGCCGCGAGACCGGCCACCACCAGCGAGCCCGCCACCAGCCGCACCTGACGCTCCATGGGCCAGGTGGTGCGCGCGCCCTCGGGGCGGTCCAGGCCGCGGCCGTCGCCCTGCCAGGCAGAGGTGCCGCCGGTCAGGGTCGCGGCCTCGATGTCCGCGCCCCCGAGGATCTCGCAGGCCCGTGTGGAGCGGACCCCGGAGGCGCACACCACCAGGAGCGAACCGCGCGCCGAGGCGGACTTGAGGGCGGGCAGCGCGTCGGGCAGCTTGTCGAGCGGGATGTTCAGGGCGCCGGGCACATGGCCCGACGCGTACTCGCCGGGAGCCCGCACGTCGATGACGGTGAACTCCTCCAAGCGGGCTGCGGCCTGGGCGGGGGAGAGAGATGCGGGGCTGGTCACGAGCGGGATTCCTTTCGTTCACCGGGGCTGCGCGAGAGGGCAGGGACTCTACACGTGAGTCCAGCACCGAGGGGCGGTCCCGCATTCCGCGTCCGGGCCCTGGGATGTGCGCCCCCGGGCCGTACCGAGAAGCCCGGCCGGACGCCGGGTGCCGTACTCCGGGCCCCGGGGCCCGTGGGTAGCCTGCCGGTATGACGCAGCATCGACTCGAACCCATGCCCGCCGACTGGCAGCGCGCCCTGGCGGTGGTCGCGCACCCCGACGACCTGGAGTACGGCGCGGCCGCCGCTGTGGCGGAGTGGACCGACGGCGGCCGCGAGGTCGTCTATCTCCTGGCCAGCCGGGGCGAGGCCGGGATCGACACCCTCCCGCCGGAGGAGTGTGCTCCGGTGCGGGAGCGGGAGCAGCGGGCCAGTGCCGCCGTCGTCGGCGTACGGACGGTGGAGTTCCTCGACCACCGCGACGGAGTGATCGAGTACGGCGTCGGGCTGCGCCGCGACATCGCCGCGGCCGTCCGGCGCCACCGCCCCGAGCTGGTGGTCACCCTCAACCACCGGGACACCTGGGGCGGGGTCGCCTGGAACACCCCGGACCACCGCGCGGTCGGGCGCGCCACGCTGGACGCGGTGGCGGACGCGGGCAACCGCTGGATCTTCCCGGAACTGGCCGAGCAGGGCCTCCAGCCGTGGAACGGGGTGCGCTGGACGGCCGTGGCGGGCAGCGACCGGCCCACCCACGCGGTCGACGCCACGGCGGGCTTCGAACGCTCGGTCCAGTCGCTGCTGGAGCACCGCGCCTACATCGAGGCGCTGACGCAGGAGGACCCGGAGCGGTACTGCCGGTCCTTCCTGGAAGGCATGGTCGGGGCCGCCGCGGAGCGGTTCGACGGCCGGCCGGCGGTCGCCTTCGAGGTCTTCGCCCACTGAGCGCGCCGGGAACGGTGTTCCCGCATTGACAAACCGTCTTGCCGATTCTGCAATGGCGGTATGAAAGAACACGACCGGGACGATCCGGAACTCGAAGCGGTGCTCTCCGGCGTCGGCCCCAGGCTGCGCCGTCTGCGCAAGGATCGCGGAGTCACCCTCTCCGCGCTCTCGGACGCCACCGGAATCTCCGTTTCCACGCTCTCCCGGCTGGAGTCCGGCGGCCGCCGCCCCAGCCTTGAGCTGATGCTTCCCATCGCCCGCGCCCACGAGGTGCCGCTCGACGACCTCGTGGGCGCCCCCGCGGTCGGCGACCCCCGGGTACGGGCCACGCCGATCGTGCAGCACGGCCGGACGATGGTGCCGCTGACCGCCCGTCCCGGCGGGCTCCAGGCGTACAAGATGATCCAGGAGCCCGGCAGCGGCGAGGCGCCGGAGCAGCGCACGCACGAGGGGTACGAGTGGCTGTTCGTGCTCTCCGGGAAGCTCCGGCTGCTGCTGGCCGAACACGATCTGGTGCTGGAGCCGGGGGAGGCCGCCGAGTTCGACACGCGGCTGCCGCACTGGTTCGGACCGGCGGAGGGCAAGCCGGTGGAGTTTCTCAGTCTCTTCGGCCCGCAGGGCGAGCGCATGCACGTGCGGGCGAAGCCGAAGCCGAAGCGGGGCTGAGGAGTCCCGCCGTCGGCGGTGTGAAGGTGTTCCCAGGCGGGCAAGCGACCGCTTAGTATGCGCCGGAGCAGTGGTAATGCCGACAGCGGCAGCGGTTCGATGCCGACAGTGTTGTGGAGGCCCCTCATGCAGGCATGGCGAGTACACCGGAACGGCGAACCGGGCGAGGTGATGCGCCTGGAGGAGACGGAACGGCCCACGCCCGGCGAGGGGCAGGTGCTCGTCGAGGTCCGCGCCGCGAACGTCAACTTCCCCGACGCCCTGCTCTGCCGGGGCCAGTACCAGGTGCGGCCGCCGCTGCCGTTCACCCCGGGCGTCGAGGTGTGCGGCACGACCGAGGACGGGCGGCGCGTCCTCGCCACCCCCGCCCTGCCGCACGGCGGCTTCGCCGACTGCGTCGTCGCGGACGAGGCGGCCCTGCTGCCCGCCCCCGACGCCCTGGACGATGCCGAAGCGGCCGCTCTGCACATCGGCTACCAGACCGGCTGGTTCGCACTGCACCGCCGCGCGCACCTCCACCCCGGCGAGACCCTGCTCGTGCACGCGGCGGCGGGCGGCGTCGGCAGCGCCGCCGTCCAGCTCGGCAAGGCGGCGGGCGCCACCGTCATCGGCGTCGTCGGCGGCCCGGAGAAGGCGGCTGTCGCCCGCGGGCTCGGCTGCGACCTGGTCATCGACCGGCGGAGCGAGGACATCGTCGGCGCGGTGAAGGAAGCCACCGGCGGGCGCGGCGCGGACGTCGTCTACGACCCGGTCGGCGGCGACGCGTACGCCAAGTCCGTCAAGTGCGTCGCCTTCGAGGGCCGCGTCCTCGTCGTCGGATTCGCCAGTGGCACCATCCCCGCCCCGGCCCTCAACCACGCCCTGGTGAAGAACTACTCGATCGTCGGGCTGCACTGGGGCCTCTACAACACCAAGGACCCGGCCGCTGTCCGCGCCTGCCACGACGAGCTGACCGAGCTGGCCGCCCAGGGCATCGTCAAACCCCTGATCAGCGAGCGTGTCGCCATGGCCGGGGCCGCCGACGCCGTCCAGCGCGTCGCCGACGGCACCAGCACCGGCCGCATCGTCGTCCTGCCCGGAGGCGCCCGATGAGCCCCGCCGTCGACGCCGCCGAGGTGCGCCGCCGCACCCGCGAGCTGCTCGCCGCCCATCCGCCCGCGACGACCGACCGCACCGACTTCCTGAAGGCCCGGTTCGACGCGGGCCTCGCCTGGGTCCACTACCCGGTGGGCCTCGGCGGGCTCGACGCGCCCCGCTCCCTCCAGCAGGTCGTGGACGCCGAACTCGCCGCCGCCGACGCGCCCGACAACGACCCGCGCCGCATCGGCATCGGCCTCGGCATGGCCGCGCCGACCATCCTCGGCTTCGGCACGGACGAGCAGAAGCAGCGCTTCCTGCGCCCCCTGTGGGTGGGGGAGGAGGTCTGGTGCCAGCTCTTCAGCGAGCCCGGCGCCGGGTCCGACCTCGCGGCGCTGGCCACCCGGGCGGTCCGCGACGGCGATGACTGGATCGTCGACGGGCAGAAGGTCTGGACGTCCAGCGCCCACCTCGCCCGCTGGGCCATCCTCATCGCCCGCACCGACCCCGGCCTGCCCAAGCACCGGGGCATCAGCTACTTCCTCTGCGACATGACCGACCCCGGCGTCGAGGTCCGGCCGCTGCGCCAGATCACCGGGGAGGCCGAGTTCAACGAGGTCTTCCTCTCCGGTGTGCGCATCCCGGACAGCCACCGGCTCGGGCCGGTCGGCGAGGGCTGGAAGGTCGCCCAGACCACCCTGATGAACGAGCGAGTCTCCATCGGCGGCTCCCGCATCCCGCGCGAGGGCGGCATGATCGGCCCGGTCTCCGCGACCTGGCGCGAACGCCCCGACCTGCGCACCCATGACACCCACCAACGCCTGCTCACCCTCTGGGTGGAGGCCGAGGTCGCCCGGCTCACCGGGGAGCGGCTGCGGCAGCAGCTCGTCGCCGGACAGCCCGGACCCGAGGGATCGGGCATGAAGCTCGCCTTCGCCCGCCTCAACCAGGAGATCAGCGGCCTGGAAGTGGAACTGCTCGGCGACGAGGGCCTGCTGTACGGCGACTGGACCATGCGCCGCCCGGAGCTGGTCGACTTCACCGGACGTGACGCCGGTTACCGCTATCTGCGGTCCAAGGGGAACTCCATCGAGGGCGGCACCAGCGAGGTCCTGCTGAACATCGTCGCCGAGCGTGTCCTCGGCCTGCCCGCCGAACCCCGCAACGACAAGGACGTCGCCTGGAAGGACCTGAGCCGATGACCGCGACCGCCCAGCCGCCCGCCACCCCCGACCTCCTCTACTCCCAGGACGAGGAGGACCTGCGCTTGGCCGTACGCGCCCTCCTCGCCGACCGGGCCGACGCGCCGACGGTGATCGCGGCGACCGAGTCCGGCACGCCGTACGACCCCCGGCTCTGGGAGGCACTCGCCTCCGGCATCGGCGCCGCCGGACTCCTCGTGCCGGAGAGGCTCGGCGGCCAGGGAGCATCCCACCGCGAGGCCGCCGTGGTCCTGGAGGAGCTGGGCCGCAGCGTGGCCCCGGCCCCGTATCTGACCAGCTCCGTGGTGGCCACCGAGACGCTGCTCGCACTCGGCGGGGACGGCGGACCGGCCGCCGCTCTCGTCGGTGAACTGGCCTCCGGCGCTCGTACGGCGGTGCTCGCCGTGCCCTTCGGGACCGCGCCCGCAGGCTCCGGGAAGGCCACGGCCTCGCTGGACGGCACGGTCCGGGGCGTCGCCGACGCGGCAGTGGCGGACGTCCTGCTGGTACCGGCCGCCGAAGGCCTGTACGCGGTCGAGGCGACGGGCCCCGGGGTGACGGTCGCCCCCCTCGTACCGCTCGACCTGACCCGCCCGCTCGCCACCCTCACCCTCTCCGGTGCGACCGGGACCCTGCTCGCAGGCGCGGACGCGAGCGCCACCGCCGTACGGCGCGGGCTGCTCGCCGGGGCCGGGCTGCTCGCCTCCGAACAGCTCGGGATCGCCGAGTGGTGCCTCACCGAGACCGTCCGGCACACCCGCGAACGGCACCAGTTCAACCGGCCCGTGGGCTCGTTCCAGTCGCTCAAGCACCGGATGGCCCAGCTCTGGCTGGAGGTCGTCTCGGCCCGTGCCGCCGCCCGCGGCGCCGCCGACGCCCTCGCCACCGGCAGCCCGGACGCCCCGCTCGCCGTCGCCGTGGCCCAGGCGTACTGCTCCGGCGTCGCGGTCCACGCCGCCGAGGAGTGCGTACAGCTGCACGGCGGGATCGGGATGACGTGGGAGCACCCGGCGCACCTGTACCTCAAGCGCGCCAAGGCGGACTCCATCGCCTACGGCACGGCGGGCAGCCACCGCGCCGCCGTCGCGGAGCTGGCGGAACTCCCGGCTCCGTAGCTCTCACGGCTGCCGCGCGCATCCGGACCGCCGGCCCCGGTACCCCCGCCCCACCTGCTGAGGCGGGGTGTACCGGGGTCTTTTACGTGCTGTTTAATTGCGTACTGCTCGCAACAACAGTCGATCTTGAACAGGGATGTGCAGAGTATGACGGCCCGATCGATACGGGGGGCGGTCGCCGCCACGCTGGTGACCGCACTGTCCTTGACCGCGGCGGCCTGCTCCAACCCGGACAGCTCCAAGGGCGGCTCCGCGACCGGTTCCACCTCGGCCGTCGTCGGCATCGCCTACGAGCCCGAGAGCCTGAGCCCGCTGCTCGGCTACGGCAAGGACGGCAACTCCAAGATCTTCGACGGGCTGCTCGCGCTGGACGCGGACATGCAGCTCCGCCCGGCCCTCGCCGCCGCGCTTCCCGAGGTCAGCGCCGACGGGCTCACGTACACGTACAAGCTGCGCCAGGGCGTGAAGTTCAGCGACGGCGAGCCGTTCAGTGCCAAGGACGTCGTCTTCACCTACCGCACCATCCTCGACGAGAAGACCAACAACGCCTCCCGCACCGAGCTGGACGCCGTCAAGGACGTCACGGCCAAGGGCGAGGACACCGTCGTCTTCACTCTCAAGTACCCCTACGCGCCCTTCGCCCAGCGCACCGTCCTGCCCATCGCCCCCGAGCACATCGCGGGCAAGCAGGACGTCAACACCGGGGCCTTCACCACCCGGCCCGTCGGCACGGGACCCTACGTCCTCACCAAGTGGTCCAAGGGCGAGAAGCTCAGCTTCACCGCCAACCCCCACTACTGGGACGGCGAGCCCGAGGTGAAGAAGCTCACCATGGCGATCATCAAGGACGACGACGTGCGCGCCACCCGGCTGCGCTCCGGCGACCTCGACGGCGCGATCCTGCCGCCCAACCTCGCCAAGGGCTTCGCCGACGACAAGGCCAAGAAGACCTACGCCGCGACCACCTACGACTACCGCACGGTGACGCTCCCCACGCACAACAAGGTCGCGGGCGACACCGCCGTACGCCGCGCCCTCGACGTCGCCGTCGACCGCGAGACGATGGTCAAGGCCATCCTCAACGGCGACGGCAAGCCCGCCTACGGGCCCGTCCCCACCGACAGCGAGTGGTTCACCAAGGGCACCGAACGCCCCCACGACCTCGCCGCCGCGAAGAAGATCCTGGACGAGGCGGGATGGAAGCCCGGCAAGGACGGCATCCGCGTCAAGGACGGCGTGCGCGCCGCGTTCCCCCTCTGGTACCTCAGCGGTGACAAGCTCCGCCAGGAGCACGCCCTCGCCTACGCCTCCGACGCCAAGAAGGCGGGCATCGACATCCGCACCGAGGCCGGGACCTGGGAGGTCATCGAGCCCCGGATGAAGCACGACGCCGTCCTCGCGGGCGGCGGCTCGCCCGCCGACCCCGACTTCGACCAGTACACCCTGCTGAAGTCCTCCCTCGCGGGCGACGGCTTCAACAATATGGCCTGGTACGACAACAAGGCCGTCGACGCCGCCATCGAGTCGGGCCGCAGGAGCGGCGACGCGGCCGAGCGCAAGAAGGCGTACGACACCGTCCAGCGCGAGCTGGTGAAGAACCCGGGCTACACCTTCCTCACCCACATCGACCACCTCTACGTCGTCGACGACCGCTTCGGCGCCCTCACCACCCAGGTCGAGCCGCACGACCACGGGCTGGCCTCCGGCCCCTGGTGGAACGTCGAGAAGTGGAAGACCGCGAGCACCGGAGACACGGACAAGTGAGCCGCAGCCTCCCCTGGGGGCCGATGGCGAGGATGACAGGACGGCGGGCCCTGTTCGCCGTCCCGGTCCTCCTCACCGTCACCTTCGGCGTGTTCGCCGTCGCCGCCGCGTCCCCCTTCGACCCGGTCAAGGCGTACGCGGGCACCGCCGGACTCACCGCGTCCCAGGAGAACCTGGACCAGCTCCGGGCCAACCTCGGCGTCGACCAGCCGCTGGTGGCCCGCTGGTGGAACTGGCTGACCTCGGCCCTCCAGGGCGATCTGGGCGACTCCAGCGTGATGCGCCAGCCCGTCGCCGACGTCATCGCGGAGCGCCTGGGCTGGTCCGTCCTGCTGGCCGCCACCGCCTTCCTCATCGCGATCCTGCTCGGCACCGGACTCGGCGTCCTCGCCGCCCGCAGGCCCGGCGGCTGGCTCGACCGGGGCGTCAGCTCCGCCGCGTACACCCTGGAAGCCGCCCCCGCCTTCTGGCTGGGACTGCTCGCCATCTGGGTCTTCGCCCTGAAGCTGGACGTCCTCCCGGCCGGCGGACTCACCGACACCGCCAGCGAATCCATCACCTTCGGCCAGGTCGCCTCCCACCTCGTCCTGCCCGCGGCGGTCCTCGGGGTCTCCCAGCTGCCGTGGTTCTTCCTCTACGTACGCCAAGGGGTCACCGACGCCCTGGCCGAGGACCCGGTCCGCGGCGCCCGCGCCCGGGGGCTGAGCGAGCGCACCGTGCTCCTCGGCCACGCGCTGCGCTCCGGGATGCTGCCGATGCTCACCCTGATCGGCTCCCGCGTCCCCGAACTCATCACCGGCGCCCTGCTCATCGAGACGGTCTTCAGCTGGCCCGGCATCGCCGCCGCCACCGTGCAGGCCGCCACCTCCGTCGACTTCTCCCTGCTCGCCGCGCTCACGGTGCTCGCCACCGCCGCGGTCCTGCTCGGCAACCTGCTCTCCGACCTCCTCTACGGGCTCGCCGACCCACGGGTGGCCTTCGATGGCTGAGACCGCACTCGCCCCGCCGGGCCGCACCACCCGCCGCGTCCGGGTCGTCACCTCCGTGGTGATCGTCGCCGCCGTCGCGCTCGCCGTCCTGATCGTGCCGCCGCTGGCCCAGCTCGACCAGCAGGCCGTCGACCTCTCCAACAAGCTCCACCCGCCGTCCTGGGCCCACCCCTTCGGCACCGACGACGTCGGCCGCGACCTGCTGCTGCGCTGCGTCTACGGACTCCGCGTCTCGCTGCTCGTCGGCCTGGTCGCCGCCCTCACCGCCACCGTCATCGGCACCGCGATCGGTGCGCTCGCCGGGGCGTTCGGCGGCTGGCCGGATCGCATCGTGATGCGGGTCGTCGACGCCCTGTCCTCCATCCCGCATCTCCTGCTGGGCATCTTCATCGTCGCGATGTTCCGGCCCGGCGTCTGGCCGGTCGTCATCTCGGTCGCCCTGACCCACTGGATCTCCACCGCCCGGATCGTCCGCTCCGAGGTGCTCTCGCTGCGCTCGCGCCCCTTCATCGACGCGGCCGTCTCCGGCGGGGCCTCGCGCACCCGGGTCATCGTGCGGCACCTGCTGCCCGGGGTGCTCCCGCAGGCCGGTCTCGCGGCGGTGCTGATGGTGCCGCACGCGATGTGGCACGAGTCCGCGCTGTCCTTCCTCGGCCTCGGGCTCCCGGCCCACCAGGCGAGCCTCGGCAACCTCGTCCAGTCCGCGCGCGGTTCGCTGCTCGCGGGGGACTGGTGGCCGACGCTCTTCCCCGGCCTCTTCCTGATCATCCCGACCCTGGCGCTGGCCGGTCTCGCCGGAGCGTGGCGCGACCGGATCAACCCGCGCCGGAAATCGGAGCTGATGCTGTGACCGACGACCGCGAGAACACCGGCGCGCCGGTCCTCGACGTCCAGAACCTCTCCGTCCGCTTCCGGATGCGCGGCGGCCGGGACATCGCCGCCGTCAGCGACGCCCGCTTCTCCGTCGCGGCGGGGGAGTGCCTGGCCCTGGTCGGGGAGAGCGGCTGCGGCAAGTCCGTCCTGGCCTCCGCCCTGCTCGGGCTGCTCCCCGCCAACGCCGAGACCACCGGCAGCGCCGTCCTCGGCGGGGACACGGACCTGCTCACCGCCGGTGAACGCACCCTCGCCCGTACGGTACGGGGACGGCGCATCGGCCTCGTACCGCAGAGCCCCGCCGCCCACCTCACCCCCGTGCGCACCGTGCGGGCCCAGCTGGAGGAGACGCTGCGGGAGCTGACCGGGGCGAGGGGGAGCGCCCTGCACAAGGCGGCCGTGGCAGCCGCGGCCCGCGCCTCGTTCCCCGACGGCCACCTCGACCGCTACCCGCACGAACTCTCCGGCGGCCTCGCCCAGCGCGCCGCCACCGCCCTCGCCCTGATCGGCGACGCCCCGCTGCTGCTCGCCGACGAACCGACCACCGGACTCGACCGGGATCTCGTCGAGCGGACGGTGGACGAACTGCGCCGCCACACCGACGAGGGCCGGGCGCTGCTGATCATCACCCATGACCTGGCCGCCGCCGAACGCATCGCCGACCGGGTCGCCGTGATGTACGCGGGCCGGATCGTCGAGATCGCGGACGCCCCCGGTTTCTTCGGCGTCCCGGGCCCCCGCCACCCCTACGCCAAGGGCCTCCTGGACGCCCTGCCCGAACGGGACTTCGCCCCGATCCCCGGCATGCCCCCGGAGCTGGGCGCGCTGCCCGAGGGTTGCGCCTTCGCCGCCCGCTGCGCGTACGCCGACGCCCGCTGCACCGGCGAACGCCCGGACTTCACGGCGGACCTCGCCTGCCACCACGGGCTGACCGGACGCGCACACTCCCCGACGAAGGAGTCCGCCGATGCTTGAGCTGACCCGGATCACCGCCGGATACGACCGCCGCGACCCCGTCGTCCGCGAGGTCTCCCTGCACGTCGGCCCGGGTGAAGCGGTCGGACTCCTCGGCCCCAGCGGCTGCGGCAAGTCCACCCTGGCCAAGGTCGCCGCCCTCCTCCACCGCCCGGACTCCGGAACCATGACCCTGGACGGCACCGTGGTACGCGGCTGGCGGCACCGCGCCCCGCAGGAGCAGCGCACGGCGATCGGCGTCGTCTTCCAGCAGCCCCGGCTCTCCGCCGACCCCCGGCTCAGCCTCCGCGAGCTGATCGCCCAGCCGCTGCGGTCCACCGGGCGCCGCCACGAGGTCCCGGAACGGGTGGCCGAACTCGCCCCGCTGGTCGGCCTCTCCGACGAACTCCTGGAGCGCCGCCCGCACGCGGTGAGCGACGGCCAGCTCCAACGGGCCTGCCTGGCCCGGGCCCTGGTGCTGCGGCCCCGGCTGCTGATCTGCGACGAGATGACCGCGATGCTCGACGCGTCCACGACGGCCGCCCTGGTCGCCGTGGTCGAGCGCTACCGCTCCGACTCCGGGGCCGCCCTGCTGGCCGTCGGCCACGACCGGGTGCTGCTGGAGCGCTGGTGCGACCGTACGGTGCGCTGGGGCGAGCGGAGCGCGGAGAGCGTTCCTGCCGGGTGAAGGGCCCGCGTGCCTGCCGTGCGTGCGGCCGTCAGCCCTTGAGGGACCCGTCCGTCGGATTCTCCGGCCGCGGCGACGCCCTGCCGGGGCGTGTGCATCGGGAGGCGCGGGGCGTAGGTGTCCGGGGCGTGAAGCATCGCCGAACGAATGTCAGGTACCTGACGTATTGGTGGGTGCGCCTCCATACTCGTCGCGACCGCCCCCCTCCTTCGTCCCCTCGCCCGTCCGCTCAGGGAGTCTCCATGGCCCACCCCACCCGCCGCCGCGCGCTCACCGTCGCCCTCGCCACCGCCGCCGCGGGCGTCGCCGTCCCCACCGCGACGGCGACCGCCGCACACGCCCGCCCACGCGGCCCGCGTCCGTTACGCCACGCCCACGCGCACAACGACTACCTGCACCCCCGACCGCTCCTCGACGCCCTCGCGCACGGGTTCACCAGCGTCGAGGCGGACATCTTCCTGGTCGACGGGGAGCTGCTCGTCGCCCATGAGCCCGCCGAGCTCGACCCCACCCGGACCCTCGCCTCGCTCTACCTGGACCCCCTGGCCGCCCTGGTCCGCGCCGGGCACGGCAGTGTCCACCCGGGCCACCGTGCCCCGCTGCAACTCCTCATCGACATCAAGGCCGACGGCGTCGCCGCCTACCGCGAGCTGGACCGGCAGCTGCGCCGCCACCGCCGCATCCTGACCCGGTGCGGCCACGGCCGCGTCCACCCCGGGGCGGTCACCGCCGTGATCTCCGGCGACCGGACCGCCCGCGGCCCCATGGAGGCCCAGCGCACCCGCTACGCGTTCTACGACGGCCGCCTCGACGATCTCGGCACCCCGGCCCCCGCCTCCTTCGCCCCGCTCGTCAGCGCCAACTGGACCCAGACCTTCGGCTGGCTCGGCGCGGGCCCCTTCCCCCGGGCCGAGCGCGACCGGCTCCGGACCCTCGTCGCCGCCGCCCACCGCGAAGGCCGCCGCATCCGCTTCTGGGCCACGCCCGACCTGCCCGGCCCCGAGCGGACGGCCGTCTGGACCGAACTGCTGGCCGCCGGGGTCGACCACCTCAACACCGACGATCTGGCGGGGCTGCGACGCTTCCTGCGCGCCCGACGGGACGCCGGCCCGACCCCGTAACGCGTCACCTCCCGGAAGTACCCGTTCGGCGGACACGCCAGTCCGCCGAACGGTCCCTCCGCTACGCCACACTGGCGGCCGAATGCCGCAAATCAGGCGCGGCGGAGGAGGTTGGTCATGGCCATTTCGATCTCACTGGTGCTGCTTCTGGTGATTCTCGCGGTGATCTTTCTGCGCAACGGCGGTCTGAAGGTCTCGCACGCACTGGTCTGCGCCCTGCTCGGCTTCTTCCTGGCCGGTACGAGCATGGCGCCGACGATCCACGACGGCGTCGGCGCCACCGCCGACCTGGTCAGCAGCCTGCACCCCTGACAGCGGAGGGTTCCGGGGAGCGGTGGGGGATCGTCCGCGAGCGCACCGGCTGATCCCGCACAATGGGCAGATGTCTTTTCCGCCTCCCGGCCGGCACTCCGGCGCCGCGCACCACGAGCACTGCAACACCGGCCTCTGCTGCCGGTGCCAGATGCGGATCTGGACCACCAAGGCGGGCAACGAACGGCTCTGCGGTCCGTGCGCGGCCTGCTGCCACGCGTGCGGCCGGGCCCCCGCCCCGCATCTGGACGGGCTCGACGGCGGACTGTGCGCCGAGTGCCGCGGACTGTGCGGCCGCTGCCACGCACGGAAGCGGCCCGACGGGTCCTGCGGCTGCGACCGCTGGCGGGAGAGCGCCAGGAGCAACCCGCGCGGCTACGTCCTCCAGGCCCTGCCGCCCCAGCTCCTCCAGGCGCTCGGCGGCCGCGTGCCGAGCACCGTCCACGACCTCATCCACCAGGAGATCGCCACCCGCAGCGCCGGCCAGCTCCGCGAGCGCATCGAACGCCGCTGGAACCTGCGCTGGGCCCACGCGCTGGGCGAGCTGGACGAGGACGGCCGCCGCCGCTGGAGCGCGCAGGACATCGCCGAACAGCTGCTGCGGCCCGGCTCGTGCCCCGACCGGCAGTGCGAGGACGGGTACCTCCTCACCACCGACGCGGCCTGTCCCCGCTGCCGCCAGCCCCTGCACCGCTTCGTCACCTCGGTCGCCGACCACACCGCCACCCCGGAGCGCGCGCGTGCCACCGCGGCCGAAATCCGGCAGGCGATGCGGGAGAGCCGCTCGCGCAAGCGGATCCCGCCGCGCTGAGCAGCCACGGGGTGCCCGCGCGGCCGGTCGGCTGATCAGGGGTGCTGCTTCCACGAGAGGGAGCCCGAACGGCATCGTCGCCGTACGCGACACCGCCCGAGGCCCGGGCCGTGCGGACCGGACGTGGTGCCCGGGCCGCACGCCCTATGCTCGCGCCCATGGAGCAACGGGAAGTCGTGAAGCGCGTGATCGGCATCCTCACAGAGGCGCGCGAAATGCAGCGCCTGCTGGAGGCGGACCTCGAACGGGAAGACCTGGACGCGGGAGCGGGCGCCGTCACGGCCCTGCTGAACGAGACGATGCCCCACATCGCCATCCCCGACGACTTCTCCGTCGAGGAGGTGGTGGCCGTGGTCGGACGCGAGGTGGGCGGCGCGGTCGAACAGCTGGTGAGCGCGTTCACCCTCGCGTTCACGATGCTGGCGCAGGTGCACGACTCCGGGCAGACGGACGTGACCTCGGCCGACGTCCTCCAGGACCTCGCCCTGCGGGTCGAGGGCGGCGGTCCGGACGAAGGCGAGGAGCCGCTGCTGTAGCCGCCGGACCGCGGCCCCTGCGTTCTGCCGCGCGGGTACGCATAGTGGAGGGAGAGGCGCGTATCCCCCTCGCGCCGTGGAGGCAGCTGTGGGAAAGAGCACCGACATAGCCCGCGCCAAAGCGCGGAGGCTCAAAGGCATGATCAAGGAATCGGACGGCATCGCCCTCGACAATGAGCGGATGAAGGCCGAGGGCAGAAGGGAACAGGCCAAGGCCCGCCGCGAGGAGGCCCAGGCACGCGCAGCGCGGACTGCCTCCCACGGCTGAGGCCGGTGCGAATGGGGCCGCCCCCCAGGGGGTGTCCGGCGGACCCGGTCATGATTCGCCGGACACCCTCCCCGACGCCGCATGCGGTGCGGGCGGCCCTTTCGCCAGTGGACGGGCCTTCAGTCACCGCGTGTCCTCTCCCGGACCGCGGCGGCGAGGTCCTGGTCGAGGGCCACCCGGACCAGGGCTGCGGCGAACGCCGCCCCGTCCCGGCCCCTCGCCACCTCCGCCAGCCTGTCGGGGGAGGTGGGCAGCCCGATCCGCTCGGCGCCCTGGATTCCTTTCCGGCCGATCCAGGGTCCGGCCTCCGGCCAGACCGCCTGCACCTCGCGTACGAAGATGTCCGCTCCGGCCGGTCCGATTCCGCGGACCCGCTGGAGTCCCTCCCGCAGCTTCCCGTCGTCGCCGTCGGCCTCCCGGCGCAGTCGCCGCAGATCCCCTCCCCACACGTCGAGGACGAGTTCCGCACCCTCCCCGAGCTGGGTGGACGTCCGTTCGTCGTAGCGCCGGTAGCCGCCCTCGCCCAGCGCGTCGACCCGCTGCTGCCAGGTCGCCTCGGCCATCCGGCGCGGGGTGCGCATGCCGTGCGCGAACAGCGCCTGCGCGGCCGCCACCGCGACCGGGGCGCGGATGCGTGCGCTGAGCAGGTGGCTCAGCACCAGGAGCTGGTACAGCGGCTGCGGTGTGTCGCGCAGCCGGATTCCCGCCTCCGCCGCGTACGTCCGCCCGCACTCCGCCAGCAGCGCGTCGGTGGTCCGCCGCGCCGAAGTGGACACCCGGGAGCTCATCCGTAGCCGAAGATCCGGGCGATGAAGAACCCGGCGACCACCAGCGCGCCCACCACGATCAGGCCGGTCCACACGGCCGGGTGCTCCCAGAGGCCGCCGTCCGCGCGTTCCTCGTGGGCTTCGCTGATGGAGCCCTCGGCCGGTGGGGTCTCACCGGGAGGACGCAGTTCTTGGGGGTGCGAAACAGCCATGCCCCCAGGGTCTCTCCGTACGCTTCCGCGCGCACGCCGTCCGGGTGCGGGGCCGTACGGGCGCACCGGCGGGGGAGAAGTGCTGCCGCGCCCGGAAAGCGGGGCACCGTCAAGGAATGCCTGGAGTCTCCGCCCCTGTCGTCAAACTTGTGCAGCGCACCACGGAACCCGCCGGGGTACAGACCCTGCGGTCCACGGCGGCTGCCGTCATCGCCTACTCCGTGGCCGTGTGGACGCTGCCCGAACCGGCCCCGTTGACCGCGCCCCTCACCGCGCTCCTGGTTGTCCAGGTGACCCTGTACGCGACCCTCACCACCGGGGTCCGCCGGGTGAACTCCGTCGTCGTCGGCGTGCTCATCGCCATCGCCTTCAGCTCCCTGGTGGGACTGACCTGGTGGAGCCTCGGCCTCACCATCTTCACCTCGCTCCTGATCGGGAGGCTGGTGCGGGTCAACGAGTTCGTTCCCGAGGTGGCGATCAGCGCCATGCTCGTGCTCGGCGTCTCCCAGGTCGCCGACACCGCCTGGGACCGGGTGTGGGAGACGCTGATCGGCGCCGTCGTGGGCCTGCTGTTCAACCTGGTGTTCGCCCCACCGGTCTGGGTGAGGACGGCGGGCTCCTCCATCGAGTCGCTGGCCACCCGTATGGGCACGATGCTCCGCAGCATGGGCGAGGAGGTGGTCGGCAACAACCCCGTACCCAGGGCCGCCGCCCGGCTCCACGAGGCCCGCAGGCTCGACCACGACATCGTCGAGGTCGACGCTTCCCTGCGCCAGGCGGAGGAAAGTCTCACCCTCAACCCCAGAGTGAGACAAGGGCTGCTCCACCGGGTCGTCCTGCGGTCCGGGCTCGACACCCTGGAGATCTGCGCGGTCGTGCTGCGGGTCCTCTCCCGCACTCTCACCGACCTCGCCAAGGCCCGTACGGAGGAGTCGTTGTTCCCGGCCGATGTGGCGGAGCTGCTCCGGGAGCTCTTCGGCCGGCTCGCCGAGGCGATCGAGAGCTTCGCCGTCCTGGTCACCACCCAGCTCGCCGCCGACGCCGAGGAGGCGGAGCAACGCCTCGCCGACGCCCTCGTACGCAGCCGCGCCACCCGCGACCGGGTCGCGGACCTCCTTCTGGAGGACGTCCAGGAGCACCCTCGGCAGTGGCAGCTGCACGGGGCGCTGCTCGCCGAGATCGACCGGGTGCTCGCCGAACTCGACATCGACGAGCGCACCAAGCGCCTGGGCGAGGAGCTGGACCGCCGCTCGGCCGAGGCCCACGCGCACCACCCCCGGCTGCGCGCCCTGCTGAAGCGGCTGGGCAGGCAGCCCGACTGACCGCCGCCGGGCCCGGCGACCGCTTCCGCCGGGCCCGGCGGGCGGCGCGGGATGCGGATGCGGCCGGTCACTGGTTCGCTGGGGGGCAGTGGTCCCCAGCGTCCCCAGCGTCCAAGGAGTGGTGATGAGCGGTTCGGACGAACCCGCCGACCTGGCTCGGCAGATGCGTGAGAAGGCCCAGCAGCTCGCCGAGGCCGCGGAGCGCGCGAGCGACCCGCAGGAGAAGGAGCGGCTGGCGAAGAAGTCCCGGACGATCCGGGACCGGAGCGAGCAGCAGAGCACGACGGCGGCGGGGCCCTCTACCCCAAGACCGCGGAGGTAGGGCTTGCCGATCAGGCCCGCGACCGTATCCGCCGAGACCCGGTGGCCCCGCCGGGTCGGCTCGGCGGCCAGGCGCCGGGTCGACTTCGTCGTCCACCGCAGCGGCGACACCGGGTCGCCCCGCTCGTCCGGCGACCGGTCGCACGTGTGAACCGGTGAGCCAAACGATCACGCAGAGGCGAGCCGCACCCCGGTCGGAGATGCGGCCCAGCCTGCTGTACGGCGGTAGCGCGAGGATCAGCTGATGAAGCTGCCCGCGCGGCAGTCGCCCGCGGTTACCCAGCGGTGGGAGGAGATGGAGTTGTTCATGTTGTAGCGAGTTCCGCTGGGGGCCGGAGTGAACCGGTTGCGGCTCAGGTCGTCCACGTAGAACTCGCCAGGCTTCAGGCAGCCGTAGCCGAACTTCCACGGCTCCGAGTTGTCCCCGATCCAGTAGAACGCGACGACGTCCCTGCCACCGTAGTAGCCGCTGTTCATGACGGACGACGCCCTGTTGTCGTCGGACCCCCGGAACGCGCCGGCCCCATCGCCCCAGTCGCCGTCGTTCCCCTGCGTCCCGCCCAGGAGGGTGCCTTGGCAGTCCTTGCCGTCCCAGGCACGGACGTAGCCGTCGCGGCCCGGCCATTTGCTGTTGCAGCCGTCCGCGGCTTGAGCAGTGCCGACCGAGGCGGTGAGGCCCAGGGCTGCCAAGCCGAAGGCGGCGAATGCTGTACCAACCTTGCGCATGTCTGTACTCCTTCGCTGTTTTCTGACCTGCCTCACTCGGGGCAGGGGATCCGCGCCTCTTGGCGCGGAGGCTGGTAGGGGGAGGGAACACCCTCCGGGTCCGGAAGGCGACGCGCGGGGAGCGCGACTGGTCACTCGCGCGGTTCGACGATCTGCTCGGCGCGCGTCAGGGCCCGGTGCCGCAGACGTTGGGCCGTGTCCAGGGCGCCCCCGAACTCGGTCCTCAGCTGATCGACGTAGTGGGCCTCCCGCTGCCGGCCGATGGTCTTGAGCGAGGTCTGGCGAGCGCAGGTGGCGGCGGCGACGGCGATACGGAGTTCGGTCCCGAAGTCTGCCTGTCCTGCTGCCTGCCGGGCCTCGCCCGGGTCCCGATAGGGATGCCCGGCGCTCTGCATACAACGGGACCAGGCGCGGACCGCGCGGGCGAACTTCTCGTCCGCCAGCAGTTCTCCCACGTAGAGAGGCCGGATGCTGTCGGCGGCCTTCTCGGCGACGAACCACGTCTCCAGATCGCCGTACAGCTTCCGCTCGGCCTCGCCGATGCAGCCGTCGGCACGTTTGCGGATCGTGCCTCCGCCTGGGACGTCGGCGACGATGACCCGGGCCGTCGGGCCGCCGTCGAGCGCTGTGTCGAAGGCCCTGCGACGCTCAGCGGAGAGGCCTTTGCGGTAGGCGATGTTCGGGTCCTTCGCCCGGGCGCGGCTGCTCTTCTCGGCGATGCGGCTGCCGTAGCCGTGCTTGTGGGCCCACGCCACATCGTCCTGGACATAGCCGGTCGGGCGGCTCTCCTCCAGGGTCAGTGGCCTGCGTTCGCGGTAGGTGAACCCCTGTCGCTCCATGCACTTGCTGATCAGCCGCTGGACCGCGTCATCGATGCGGAGCTGGTCCGCGTGGGTGAGCTCGCGGACAGGGCGTGACTCGCGCCCCTGCTCGGTGTTCATCCCATCGGACCGGGAGAGCCCCTTGGCCTTTGTCCCGTTGCTGTCCGTGCACCCGGTCGTGGCGGATAACGCAGCCATGACGAGGCACACTGAAGCGAACACGCGCTTCATGGAAATTCCCTCCCCCGTCGCGGTGTTCCTCGTTGGCACCGCAGGAACACCATGACCCGTGGAGCCGCTTCCAGATACCTCGTACCTCAGAGGAACGGCGCCGGGCATGGGTGTGACAGAGTGGAATCTTCGGTCCGGGCGCAGGACGTGACCACGATTCCTTCACGCCAGGCGGGCACCTGAACCGCCCCGGGTTCGGTGGAGATCTCAGGCTGTGCACGTGTTCCCGTGCACACCCGTCCCGGTCCCGCCCGGGGCGGGTGCCGTCGCCGCCTGCCGACCGTACGCACCGCACGTGCCGTGCGTACGCGTCACCCGGCCCACTCCAGCAGCCGCTCCGCGCTCCACGTCGTCACCACGCGCTCGGCCGGGATCCCGCACTCCTCGGCGCGCGCACAGCCCGACAGCTGCCAGTCCAGCTGCCCCGGAGCATGCGCGTCCGTGTCGATCGAGAACAGCACGCCCGCCGCTTCGGCCTCGCGCAGCAGCCGCAGGGGCGGATCCTGCCGTTCCGGGCGGCAGTTGATCTCCACCGCCGTCCCCGCCTCCGCACAGGCGGCGAGAACCCGGCCCGCGTCGAACCGAGACTCCGGCCTCCCGCGACCGTCCAGGAGCCTGCCCGTGCAGTGGCCGAGCACATTGGCCTGCGGATGCCGCACCGCCGCTTCCAGACGCCGGGTCATCGGGCCCGGGTCCATGCGCAGCTTGGAGTGGACGGAGACCACCACCACGTCGAGCCGTTCCAGCAGCTCGGGCTCCTGGTCGAGCGAACCGTCCGGGAGGATGTCGCACTCGATGCCCGTCAGCAGCCGGAACGGAGCCCACTCCTCGTTGAGCCGCTCCACCACCGTGAGCTGCTGCCGCAGCCGCTCGGGCGACAGGCCGCCCGCCACCGTCAGCCGGGGCGAGTGGTCGGTGAGCACGGCCCACGCGTGCCCGAGTTCCGCCGCCGTCCGGCCCATTTCCTCGATCGGGCTGCCGCCGTCCGACCAGTCCGAGTGCAGATGGCAGTCGCCGGTCAGCAGGGCGCGGAGTTCCCGGCCTCCCTCGGGGACCGGTTCCGCCGCGGCCTCCCGCTCCAGCCGGTCCAGATAGGCGGGCACCCCGCCGGCCAGGGCCTCGCCGATCACCTCGGCCGTACGGGGGCCGATCCCGGCGACCCTCTCCAAGGAGTTCGCGGCCGCCCGCTCGGCCGCCTCCCCGACGTCCATCGCGTCCACGACGGCGGCTGCCCTCCGGAAGGCCTTCACCCGGTGGGTGGAGGCTTGCGAGCGTTCCAGCAGGAAAGCGATCCGCCGCAGAGCGGTGACAGGGTCCATCCCACCTCACCTCCAGCCGTGCGCGCGCCGCCTGTCACCAGCATGGCCGCACCCGGGCCCGTACGCCTCCGCGATCCCGCTCACCGCGTCAGGAGGACGGCGGCTCCTCGGCCTCGTCGGCTTCCTCCCGTGCGACCCAGCGCCCGCTGTCCGTGTCGTAGTCGTGGACGGGCCGCCCCCGCGCCCCGCTCGTACGGAACGGGCGCCCGTCGTCGTCGATGCGCACCGTCCCGGACCGGCCCCCGCTGCTCCACGCCAGCTCGGCGAACCAGTAACAGTCGCAGCGGACCGTGCGGCCGGTGACGAGGAAGACCTCCGGGTCCGAGGCCGAGACGCGGTACGGGAAGGCGACCGCCTCGATCGGCACGCCCGAGTCGTTGCCCGGGACCGATCGCGCCACGGGACGGGGTACGTCGAGGTCGACGTCGAACACCCGCGGGGTGAGCGCCCCGCCGCACCCGGGGCTCATCCGGTACACCCGGCCCCCGACGGGCGTCCCGCGCTCGACGACCCGGATGCGCAGCGCCTCCAGCACCACGGCCCGCTCGTCCCGGCCCTGAACGGTGATCCGGACCCTGGTGTCGCCCGCGTGCACCGCGCCGAGAGCCTTCGCCCAGGCTGCCCCGTCGGCCTCGACCGGGGGCGGCGGGACGGCCGCGGGCGCGCGGTCGACGAGATAGGAGTGGCCGCAGCCGGACTTCCATGCGTGGTCGTCGCTGGTCCAGGTGAACGGCGCCCGCCCGGCTCCGGTGCCCTGGTCCGGCCCCGGCTCCGGCTCCGGGGAGGACCCCGGCGGCCCGGGTACTCCTTCCTGCCGTGCGACCTCGGGCGGCGCTGTCGGCCGGGGACCGCCCGACGGACCGTCCGACGGTGTCCCGGGCGCGGGTGCGCCGTCCGTGGCAGAGGGCTCCGGGACGGCGCCCGGGGGGACGCCCGGCCCCTGGGCCGCCGACGGCTGCCGCTCCTGCCCCGGCAGGAACGGCAACCGGGTCCCGCCGAAGCCCGTGACCAGGGCGAGGACGACAACGGCCGCGGCGAGGGCGGCGAGCGCCTGCCCGTACCGGCGCACCCGTCGCGAGCGACCCGGCGCGGCGGGGACGGCCCGGCCCTTGACGCCGTACGACGCCCCGGGCCGGGTGCTTTCCCTGTCGCCTGGTCCGGGCGCGGAGCTCTCGCGTACGGCCTTCGCCCCCGCCCCAGGCTCCCCGGCCCGCACCGGCCCCGCGCCGGGAGTCTCCCGTACAGCCTCAGCCTCCCCACCGGCGGCCTGCCCCGCGCCGGGAGTCTCCCGTACGGGCTCCGCCGCAGCGTCCCCCGCCCCCTGCCGGTCGAGGCGCTCCGCGTCCGCCAGGAGCCACAGGCGGTGCAGGGCCTCCCGTTCCCCGCCCGGTGCGCCGCACAGCCGGGCCAGCCGTTCCACCGCGGCGAACTCCGCCGGCACCGTCCGCCCGGTGCAGTACCGGTGCAGCGTCGATCCGCTGACCCCGACGCGACGGGCCAGCGAGGCGTACGTCCGGCCCGAGCCCTCCCGCAGCGCGCTCAGCCGTTCCGCCAGCGCGTCACGCGCGCACCCCTCGGCCTCGTCACCGTCACTCAAGCCGCTCGACCTCCTCACAGCCGTCCCAGGGCGTTCCAGCCCTCCGGGAACACCCACGTCACCGGGGGTGGGACGGTTCCAGCCCGGCCGGAAGCAGTGTCGCGCTTGTCCGGATCGGGGGCGGCCGCCCAGGCTGGTGCCCGTTCCCCTGCGACTCCCGTACGGGAACACGACCGACCGCCCGAACGGGGAGCTTCACCATGCACATGATCCGCACCGCACTCCTGACCGCCGCAGCCGCGGGCCTGGCCGCCACCGCGCTGGCCCCCGTGCCCGCCGCCGCGGCCCCCGCTCCCGCCCCCGCTCCGAAGTTCCTCAGCGCCAAGGAGCTGCCCGCGTCGCTCACCCCGTGGACCGCGGGTCCGGTGCGCAAGGGCCTGCCCGAGTACGGGGCCGTGTGCACCGGCGAGGCCACCCCGGCCGCCGGTACCCGCCACCGGGAATTCCGTACCGAGCTGGACACCGGCGCCCGCCAGACCATCACCGTCGCCCCCACCACCGCGAAGGCGAAGGCGCTCGCGGCGAAGCTGCGGACCTCGCTGGAGACCTGCCTCGACCGGCTCAAGGAGCAGGACCCGGGTCTGGAGGGCGAGGCCTTCTACCACGGCCGCGTGAACGTGGCGGACGGCGCGCACGTCTACAGCATCGACACCTCCTACCCGGAGGTCGGCTCCACCGACATCGGCCTCTACTCCGTGGGCCGCGACGGCCGTGCGGTGACCGTCGTCGAGTGGGGCCAGCTCGGCGAACTGGACGGCGCGCCGCTGGGGGGATTCAGGAAGACGACCCGCACCGCCGTCGCCAAGATGTACTGACCTCCGCACCCGCGACCGGCCGCCGACGGGGGGGCGGCCGGTCGTGCCGGAGGTGCGAGGCCCCCCTGACCGGGAGCATCCTGGCTGTGTGACCCGGCACGGTACGACCCGGCACACCCCGCCCGCCGGCAGCGGGGACACGGACGGGGCGGGCGAGGACGGCCGCGTACCGGACGAGCTGTCCCTCGTCCTCGCGCAGTCCCTGGTCAGCGCCGTCGAGTCGTCCGACGGCTACGCGGGCGGGGTGTACCTGCGCACGGGGACGCCGGGGCTGCTGCGGCTCGCGGTACTCGCCGGACTGCCGGGCCCGCTGTTCCGGCCCTGGTGGCGGATGCATGTGAACCGCCCCTTCCCGGTCTCCGAGGCCTACCGCTCGGGGCGGCCCGTACTGCTCGCCGACGCGGAGGAGGCGATGCGGCGCTTCCCGCAGCTGATGGCCGGGCTGCCGTTCCCGTTCGGTTCGCTGTGGGTCCCCGTCACCGGGCCCCTCGGCAGCATGGGCGTACTGGCCGTTCTGCGGGCCTCCACCCCGGGGCGGCCGATCGCCGCGGCCGACGGCGACCGGCTCCACCGGCACGGCCAGCGGCTCGGTGACGCGCTCACCGATCTGGAGCGGCGGGGCATCGACTGCGTATGGGAGACCGAGCCGGTCCCCGTGCAGCTGCCCGCCGCCACCGCGCCCCCGGTGCGGGTCGGCCGCTTCGACTGGGACCTGCACTCCGGGCAGGTCGCCGCCGACGACGAACTGTGCGCGATCCTCGGCTTCGAGCCCGCCGCCTTTCCCGGCACCGTCGACGCACTGGCCGCGCGGCTGGTCCCCGAGGACGTGTACGGGCTGTGGGCCCTGGCCCGGCAGACGGTGGAGTCGGCACAACCGGTCGTCCGCCGCATGCGGCTGCGCGGCCCCGACGGCCGGTCCCATCTGCTGGAGCTCTCCGGCCGCTGGACCCACCCGGACGGCGACGCCGACTCCAGCCATCTGACCGGGTTCCTGGTCGACCTGGGCGCGGGCCCCGTCGTGCCGGAGGCCGCCGACCGGCTGCCCCGGGGCGTCCTCTCCCTGGACCGGCTCGGCCGGATCACCTACGCCAACGGACTCGCCGAAGAGCTGCTCGGGCACTCCCGCACGGAGCTCGTCGGCCGTCTGGTGTGGCAGGCCCTGCCGTGGTTCGGGCACGAGGCGTACGAGGACCACTACCGGGCCGCCATGATCGCCCACGAGCCCGTCCACTTCCTCGCCCGCCGCCCGCCCTCCCGCTGGCTGTCCGTCTCCCTGTATCCGGGCCACGACGGGGTGAGCGTCGTCCTCCAGGCGACCGACCGGCCGGCCTACGCCCCCGGATCGGTCACCGCCCCCGGCCTGGGCATCGGCTCCACCGCCGACCGCTCCTCCGCGCTCTACCGTCCGGTGGCCCTCGCCATCGCGCTGACCGAGGCGGTCACGGCCCGTCAGGTCTCCGCCGTGGTCACGGAGGAACTGCTGCCCGCGTTCGGCGGCCGCCAGCTCGCCATCTATCTGCTGAACGAGCGTCATCTGCACCTGGCGTGGGAGACGGGGTTCCCCAAGGGCTTCCTCGACCGCTTCGACGGGGTCGGACTCGACGTCAGGATTCCCGGGGTGGAGACCCTGACCACCGGCCGCCCGATCTTCTTCGAGTCCATGCAGCACCTGGCCGAGGCCTACCCGGGCATCCCCATCGACGCGGACGTCGGGGCCCGGGCCTTCCTGCCGCTGATCGCCTCGGGGCGGCCGGTGGGCTCCTGCATCCTCGGCTTCGACCGGCCGCGCGGCTTCAGCCCGGAGGAGCGCACGGTCCTGACCGCGCTGGCCGGGCTCATCGCCCAGGCGCTCCAGCGCGCCCAGCGTTACGACAGTGAGTCGGCCCTCGCCCGCGGACTCCAGGACGCCCTGCTGCCCCACCGGCTGCCGGAGGTCGACGGGGTGGACACGCTGGGGCGCTATCTCTCCGGCACCCAGGGCATGGAGGTGGGCGGCGACTGGTACGACGTCATCGAGACCGGTCACGAACTCGCGCTGATCATCGGCGATGTCCAGGGCCACGGTGTCGCCGCCGCCGCGACGATGGGCCAACTCCGCAGTGCGGTGCGGGCGTTCGCGCTGAGCAACCACGACCCGCAGGAGGTGATGAGCGGGACGAACCGGCTGCTCATCGACCTCGACCCGGGCCAGTTCGCCAGCTGCTGCTACGTGGTCCTCGACCCGGCGACCGGGGTGGCCCGTGTCGTACGGGCGGGGCATCCGCAGCCCGTGCTGCGAAGGCCCGACGGCCGGACGGAGGTGCTGGACCTGCCCGGCGGCATCGTGCTCGGGATCGACGGACAGGCGGTCTATCCGGTCACCGAGATGCGGCTCGAACCGGGCGCCATGCTCGCGCTCTTCACCGACGGCCTGATCGAACGCCCCGGTACCGACATCGACGAGGGGATCGAGCGGCTGCGCGCCACGATCGAACGCATCGGCGCCGTCCCGCTGGCCGACACGGCCGACCAGGTCATCGGGGAGGCACGAGCGGCCATCGACCGCCCCGACGACATCGCGATCCTGCTGGCCGCCCGCTGGGCCGGGACCTCGACGGTCCGTCGGCCCGCCGAGGCGCACACCCCCGGACCGGACCTGTGGCGGACGTTCCGGGGTGCGGAGCCGGGGCGCACGGCCGAGGCCCGGGGCCGGCCCCGCACGGATGGCGGCACGGCGGCCCCGGGTCCCGCCCGGACGGACGTCAGCCCCGGTCGGGACCGGTGAGGGCCCCGTCCAGGGCCGGGCGGTGTCCGCCGGGACGTGCCCGGCCGACGGTCAGGTCCGGCGCCCGGGGCGCCCGGCCGACGATCAGGCGCCCGAGGCCTTGAGCATGCCCTCGCGCTCCACGACCTTGATCCGCTCACGGCCCTGGGCCGCGCCGAGCGCCTGCTCGTGCGCGTCCAGCCTGTGCCAGCCCTCCCAGGTCGTGTACCGCACGCCCCGGTCCTCCAGGAAGGCCTCGACGGCCTCGGGGGCGGGCGTCGCCGGCTCGGGCAGCCGACCGGCGGCGCGGTCCTCCAGGAGGCAGGCCACCGTCTCGTTGGCGTCGCCCTTCGTGTGGCCGATCAGGCCGATCGGACCGCGCTTGATCCAGCCCGTGACGTAGACCGAGGCCATGTGTTCGTCCCCGGCGATGACCCGGCCCGCCTCGTGCGGGACGGTGCCGGAGGCCACGTCGAAGGGGAGCTTGGACAGCTCCTCCGAGTAGTAGCCGACGGCGCGGTAGACGCTCTGCACGTCCCAGTCGGTGAACTCTCCGGTGCCCCGGACATTGCCGGTGCCGTCCAGCTCGGTGCGCTCGGTGCGCAGCGCCGCGACCTTGCCGTCCTCGCCGAGGATCTCGACGGGGGACTCGAAGAAGTGCAGGAACAGCTTGTGCGGGCGGTCGCCGACATCGCGGATCGCCCAGTTCTCCAGGGTCTGCGCGACCATGTTGGCCTGCTTGTTCTCCCGCCGGGTGGCGATGGAGCCCTCGTCGTACTCGATGTCCTCGGGGTTGACGATGACTTCGATGTTGGGGGAGTGGTCCAGCTCCCGCAGCTCCATCGGGCTGAACTTGGCCTGCGCCGGGCCACGCCGACCGAAGACATGAACCTCCAGCGCCTTGTTCGCCTTGAGGCCCTGGTACACGTTGTCCGGGATCTCGGTGGGCAGCAGCTCGTCCGCCGTCTTGGCCAGGACCCGGGCCACGTCCAGCGCCACGTTGCCCACGCCGAGGACGGCGACCTTCTCCGCGGTCAGCGGCCAGGTGCGGGGGACCTCGGGGTGACCGTCGTACCAGGAGACGAACTCGGCCGCGCCGTAGGAGCCGTCCAGGTCGATGCCGGGGATGTCGAGAGCCCGGTCGGCCTCGGCGCCGGTGGAGAAGATCACGGCGTCGTAGAACGAGCGCAGGTCGTCCAGGCCGATGTCGTTCGGGTAGCTGACGTTCCCGAAGAGGCGGATCTGCGGCTTGTCCAGCACCTGGTGGAGGGCCTTGACGATGCCCTTGATCCGGGGGTGGTCGGGGGCCACGCCGTAACGGATCAGGCCGAAGGGCGCGGGCATGCGCTCGAAGAGGTCGATGGAGACCCCCGGGTCCTGGCAGACCTCGGATTTGAGCAGCGCGTCCGCAGCGTAGATACCGGCGGGGCCGGCTCCGACAATGGCGACGCGGACGGGGCGTGTCATGGCGTGGTGTTCCTTCGGGGCGGGCGAACGCGGGCAGGTACAGCGTACGTCGGAGGTAAGGGTTGGCTTACTAGTCTCCACCCCACACCGTAAGCGATCGCCCGGCGAGCGCTTCGACCGGCCCTGACCAGCGTGCCCGATAAGTCCATTTCGCCATATCGATATGGGTGATTTACCTCCTTTGGAACTCTCATCCGTAAAGGGCTTATTAGGGCGCTTGAGGCATTTGCCTGGCCGTGTTTTCGCCACCTCCGGTGGAAGTGGTGAGCGTCACGTCGCGGGGCGCGGACGGTGATCCGGAGGGTTCGGTTCCCTTCTGTGCGAAGAAAGTTGACGCGGTGACGGTGCGGCCCCCGTCGGAAATCCCCTGTTTCGATCATGCGGAAAAACAGCGATGCGGAATGCGGGGCTTGTTCCGTTCGGCGTTTCTCGCCTACGGTCACCGTCAATCCGGATGGAACGCCGAATCCTGCCGCCGTCCGGGAATCCGAAACCCACTCACGTACGGCAGGAGCGGGGGACCCAGGTAAGTCGCCGAACCGTTACCGGAACGGCTTGGGGTGAAGTCGCATGCCCATGCGGCCAGACATCTCCCGTCTGAACCCGACAGCTCACCTCGCAGGCGCCGGAGAGGAAATTCCCCATGCCCGCACAGGGTAAGCACCGCCGTCCCAAGTCCACCTCGCTGAGCCGCGGCCTCGCCGCCGTGACCACGGGCGGAGCCGTTCTCGCTCTCCCGGTGATCGGCGCCACCACCGCCTTCGCGGCCCCCGCCCCGGCCGCCCAGCAGCAGGCCGTGGCCCCGGTCTCCGTGGCCGCCCAGGTGAATTCCGCCACCAAGGCCGCTTCCGGGTCCGCCGTGAAGTCCGCGCCCGCCAAGCATTCCGTGGCGGCCGGGGAAACCCTTTCCAAGATCGCCCGCGAATATTCCGTCAGCGGCGGTTGGAAGAAGCTCTACGAAGGGAACCGGAAGGTCGTCGGCGGTAATCCCGACCTCATTCACCCGGGTCTCACGCTGACCATCGGCGCCAAGGCCGCCGCCCCGTCGGAGGACAAGTCCGGCAAGGCCTCCGCGAGCGCCGCCCGCGGTGAGTCGGCTGACCGCGCCGACCGTTCCGAGCGCGCCGCGGCCCCGGTCGCGAAGGCCGCCCCGGCCGCCGAGAAGCCGACCGCGTACACGAACGACCTCGACGGCTGGATCAAGGAGTCGCTGGCGATCATGGCCGAGCGCGGCATCCCCGGCAGCTACGAGGGCATCCACCGCAACATCATGCGCGAGTCCTCCGGCAACCCGAACGCCATCAACAACTGGGACTCCAACGCCGCCAAGGGCACCCCGTCCAAGGGCCTGCTCCAGGTCATCGACCCGACCTTCCAGGCCTACCACGTGCCCGGCACCTCGACCGACAGCTACGACCCGGTCGCCAACATCACCGCCGCGTGCAACTACGCCGCCGACCGCTACGGCTCCATCGACAACGTCTTCGGCGCCTACTGACCGAGGCGCGGAGACCCGGAAGGCGGTGCCACCCGTTCGCGCGGTGGCACCGCCTTCCGCCGTTTCCCGCTGCCGCCGTCAGGTACGCCGGTAGGTGCGGCCGCCGCGCCGGGGCAGGGCGCGCGGGTCGTCCGCGCCGTCGGTGGCCGCGGTGGTTTCGAGAGCGAGGTGGAGCTCGGCGCGGACGGCGGCGTCATCGAGGTTCCGGTCGAGATGCTCGGCGCACTGGGCGAGCCAGACCGTCAGGGTGGTGCGGTGGACGTGCAGTTCGGTCGCGGCGGGCGCGGTCTTCGCGTGGTGGCGCAGCCAGCAGGCCAGCGCGATCCGCAGGTGCGGTTCGAGACCGCCGACCAGACCGGTGGCCCAGGAGAGGGCGGGGGCGGTGTCGAGAATCCCGGCGGGCAGCGTCTTCAACCGGGCTGGACCGTACGGGCCCGCGGCCGCTTGGCTTCCCGGCGGCGTCGGGCCCGAGTCCCCCTGCCCGCCGTCGTGAGCGTGGCCGTTGTGGTCGCCGGAGGCGGGAGCGCGGAGGGCGAGGAGGAGATGGGCCCGCACGGTGGCGTCGTCGAGGTCCGTGCCGAGCAGGGCGGTCAGCTCGCGCAGCCGGGTGCGGAGGGTGCCGGCGGAGATACCGAGCGCGGCGGCGGCGCGCGGGGTGCTGCCGGTGCGCAGCCACACCAGGAGCAGGTGCCGGTGCTGCGGGGTGAGCGGGCCGAGGACGGCGGCCGCCCACCGGCTGTAGGAGCCGGGGTCCAGGAGGCGGACGAGCTGTGTGGCGCCCACGGCATCGGCGGGGACGACGCGGTGGGCGGGGGTGGCGCTGTGCCGGGCGGCGGCCGCGTCCGCGTGCGCGGTGGGCATGTCCGCGAGCGGGAGCGGTCCGGCGAGGCCCGCGAGGAGGTGGTGGCGTTCACTGACCCGGGAGACCAGGCGGAGGATCCGCCCGTTGTCCTGGCCGCGGTGGAGTTCGGCGACCAGGAGCTCGCCGTCCAGCTCGCCGATCAGGGCGCAGGAGCCGCTGTGCCCGGCGAGGGAGGGGCGGGCGGCGCGCCAGAGGACCTGGTGGGCGGTGGGAACGTCGGGGCCGGTGAGCCGGTAGACCGTGACATGCGTGAGGCCGTCGGCGCCCAGGGTGTCGGTGACGGCGGTGGTGTGGCCGCCCAGGAGCAGCCGGAGCAGCGTGGAGTGCAGCCGCATCTGCTCGGCGCGCAGTTCGGCGGCGCGCTGCCCCCGGACCTCCAGCAGGGCCGCGGTGGTGGTGGCGACGAGGGCGGTGTGCTCGGCGCGGACGACGGGCGCCGGGTGCAGGACGAGGACGGCGCCGGCCGCCGGCCGCAGGACGTGGTGCGGGTGGTCCTGCGGGTGGGACGCCGCCCGGACGCCGGCGGCGGCCGCGACGGCGGGGGTGCTGTAGACGGCTCCGGCGATCGGGTCGGCCAGCACTGCCGAGCCGTTGATCAGGGTGGCGGCCTCGCTGATCAGGTGCGCACCGGAGCGCATGGCGGCCCGCAGGAGCCGGTCCGCCGCGGCTTCCCGTGTATCGCGGGCGCGGAACGGATCGGCTTCGAAGGGCTCTGCCGTACCTCTGGTGCTCATGCTGTACGCCTCTGCGGGCCGAGCGCGCCGCGCACCGGTCCATCCCGGTGCGCGGCGCGGCGGTTGCGGACAGGGGTTACGGGATGCGGGCGACGGCCCCCCACCCGGCCCGGGCCGTGGTGGTGCCGGTGTTCGCGTCGGGCCGCCAGTTCGGCCAGGACACCATCCCCGGCTCCACCATCTCCAGCCCGTCGAAGAACGCGATCGTCGTCTCCGGCTCCCGGAAGATGTACGGGATGGCGCCGGATGAGTTGTACTCGTCCTGCACGGCGCGGTGCGCCTCGTCCGAGGCGGTGGAGTGCGAGAGCGAGAGGTAGCTGCCCGAGGGCAGCCGCTCCACCAGCCGCCGTACCAGGGACAGCGCGTCGTCCCAGTCCACGATGTGCCCGAGCACGTCCGAGATCACCAGGGCGACCGGCCGCGTCAGGTCCAGGGTCTCGGCGGCCCCGGCCAGGACGGTGTCCGTGTCGCGCATGTCCGCCTCGACGTACGCGGTCGCGCCTTCGGGGCTGGACGTCAGCAGGGCATGGACGTGCAGCAGCACGAGCGGGTCGTGGTCGACGTAGACGATCCGCGACTCCGGGGCGATCCGCTGGGCGACCTCGTGGGTGTTGTTCGCGGTGGGCAGGCCCGCGCCGACGTCCAGGAACTGCCGTATCCCGGCGTCCCGGGCGAGGTGGGTGACCGTCCGGCGCAGGAAGTCACGGGACTCCTTCGCGAAGGTCTCGATCAGCGGGTACTTGTTCTTGTACGCGTCGCCCGCCGCCCGGTCCGCCGGGAAGTTGTCCTTCCCGCCGAGCCAGTAGTTCCACACCCGGGCGCTGTGCGCGACGGACGTGTCGATCTGTGCGGGCAGTTCAAGCCCATTCCCGGTCGTACTCATCCTGAAGAATCTCCCTGGTTCGGGCCGGACGTATCGCCATCACGCACGACATGTCCAGCATTGCTTGGTATTCCTGTACGGACGGATTGGTGTCCCAGACCTCCGCCGTCCCGGGCAGCCCGCCCTCGCGGACCACGTGATCCGCGATCTCCCGGATCTCCACCCGGTACAGACTCAGCGCCGGCACCCCGGTGAGCGGGTGCGGCGGCGCGCCGTCGGGGTGCAGCTGCACCGTCACCTCCCGCCGCCCGGCGGCCCTCTGAAGCGCGTTCAGTTGCTCGCGCATCACCTCGGGGCCGCCGACCCGGCAGCGCAGCGCGGTGACCGGCAGTACCGCCCACACCCGCGCCTGCTGTTCACGCAGCCGCTTCTGACGCTCCGCCAGCAGGTCGGCCCGCCGCTGCCGCGCCCCGGTGCCCAGTTCGGGCCGCAGGGCCGCGTCCACGGCCATGGCGTAGGCCGGGGTCCGGAGCAGCAGGGGTACGAGCGCCGGGTCCCAGGTGCGGACGACGCTCGCGGCGGACTCCACGCTCATCAGGTCCATGAGCCAGGGGTCCATCGCGTCCCGCCATGGATGCCACCAGCCGGGCATGTTCGCGGCGTTGAGCCGGCCCATGATGTCCTCGGCCTCCGCCGCGCCCGCCCCGTAGAGGCCGAGCAGCGCGGAGACCTGCCCGACATCGAGGGAGGTCTGCGCCTGCTCCAGCCGCCGCAGCGTCGTCGGATGCCAGCCGAGCTGCTTCGCGGCCTGCGGTACGGACAGACCGGCGCCTTCCCGCAGGTGCCGCAGGCGCGCCACCAGGACCAGGTGCTGCGCCGTCCGGCCCGACCGTTCACGCGCCACGTGGTGCTCCCTCCCCGCTCCGGCTCGATCTATTCGACACTCCGCACAGTCTGAGCGCAATGCATACAACGCACCTTGCGACGACCGCACGCCGCTCTCATGGTGAGTATCTCCGACGCCACCCTGGAGCCCACCCCGTGAACCATCCGAGTCCGCTGCGCGCTGTTCCCGCCCCGATGCCGGCCCCCGCCCGCCCGCTCGATCTCCGCGTACGCGCGCAGCGGATCCAGATCGACGAACTGATCGTCGACGACCCGCACGAGGTCCTCGCGCATGCCTGCCGGGCAGCCCGCACCGCCCCGGACACCGCGGCCCTGCTGGGGTACGGCCCCGGCGCCGACCTGACGCTCCCGGCGGCCGCCGCGCTTCTCTGCGCCCTCCACGAACCCGACGAACTCGCCACCATGGGCCTGCGCTTCACGCGGCACACGACTCACGTCACCGCCCACAACCAGCAGAGCGAACCCGTCTCGCTGGAGTTGTCCCACGCCCCGGAAGAGGGGCGCTGACCTGCCCGGTCGCCTCGCCCGGCAACGGCGCGCGCCCCGGCTTCGCCTGCCGGAGGGGCGCCGGAAGTTACCCCTGAGTTTCTCGTGACTTACCACACGATTGACAGTAGAACCTGTTGCACTCTGTCGAGAGTGAGGAATGTCACATGAGTGACGCTATCATGCACAACAGTGAGGCCAAGGGCGTCTCGCGTCGAAGATTCATCACTGGAACAGGTTCTCTTCTGGGTGCTGCGGCGATCGCCGGGCACGCCACGCCGACATGGGCGAGCGTCCGTCCGGCGGCGGCGCCGATCGGCTCGGGGGCGCATGTGCCGGTCCTCGTCGTCGGCACCGGATACGGCGGCTCCGTGGCCGCCCTCCGGCTCGCCGAGGCCGGCACGGACGTCCACATGATCGAGATGGGCATGGCCTGGGACACCCCGGGCGCGGACGGCAAGATTTTCGCCAACACCACCAAGCCCGACGACCGCTCCTTCTGGCTGCGGACCCGGACCAAGCAGCCGCTGAGCAACTTCCTCGGGTTCCCGCTCGACAAGAACGTCAACTGCTACACCGGCATCCTCGACGCCGAGGAGTTCGGCGGCATCACGGTCTACCAGGGACGGGGCGTCGGCGGCGGATCGCTGGTCAACGGCGGAATGGCCGTCACCCCCAAGCGGGAGCACTTCGGGTCCGTCCTCCCCACGGTGAACGCCGCGGAGATGTACAGCACCTACTACCCGCGCGCCAACAGCGGGCTCGGCGTCACCACCATCGACCCCGCCTGGTTCGACACGGTCGACTGCTACCGGTACGGCAGGGTCGGGCGTAAGCACGCCCAGCGCTCCGGCTTCCCGTTCCTCTTCGTACCCGCCGTGTACGACTGGGACTACATGAAGCAGGAGGCGGCCGGGGCCGTCCCCAAGTCCGCCCTGGACGGCGAGATCCTCTACGGCAACAACCACGGCAAGAAGTCGCTCCAGAAGACCTACATCGACCGGATCAGAGCCACCGGACGAGTTACCATCTCGCCGCTCCACAAGGTCACCTCGGTCGCCCCGGCACCGGGCGGCGGCTACACCGTGCTCATCGACCAGCTCAGCACCGGCGGCCGGACCACGGCCACCAAGTCCGTCACCGCGGACAAGGTGTTCTTCGCGGCGGGCAGCGTGGGCACCAGCAAGCTGCTGGTCGCCCTGAAGGCCACCGGTGCCCTGCCCCTCCTCAACAGTGAGATCGGCAAGGGCTGGGGCGACAACGGCAACGTCATGTGCGGCCGTGCCAACCACCTGTGGGACCCGACCGGGAAGGTCCAGTCGTCCATCCCCACCGGCGGCATCGACAACTGGGACGCCGGAGGGGCGTTCGCCGAGATCGCCCCGCTGCCCACCGGGATCGAGACCTGGGCCTCGTTCTACCTGTCCATCACCAAGAACCCGCACCGCGCGCGGTTCACCTGGAACGCGGCGGCGGGCAAGGCCGAGCTGAACTGGCAGACGGAGTGGAAGCAGCCGTCCATCGACGCCGCGAAGACCATCTTCGACAAGATCAACCAGAAGGAAGGGACGATCTACCGCACGGACCTCTTCGGCGTCCACAAGATCTGGGGCGACCACCTCACCTACCACCCGCTGGGCGGCGCGGTCCTGGACAGGGCCACGGACAACTACGGCCGTCTGCACGGCTACCCGGGCCTGTACGTCATCGACGGCGCGCTCATCCCCGGCAACACCAGCGTGAACCCCTTCGTCACCATCACCGCGCTGGCCGAACGGAACATCGAACGGATCATCGCCGCCGACCTGTAGGGGAACCGGCGGGCGAAGAGCCCGGGGCCGGGAGTGCCAACCCGGCGGCCCCGGACTCCGTCAGTGACCGGCTCCCTCAGTGACCGGGCAGGACGCACACCGCGTCGATCCCCAGTACATGGTTGAGCCGCCCGAACGCCAGCCACGAGCCGATGCTCATGCTCAGCTCCACGATCTCCGCCTGGCTGTAGTGCGCCGCCATCCGTTTCCAGAAGGCGCCGTCCAGACCGTGGTGGTCGAGCGTGTACCGCTCGGCGTACTCGGCCGCGAGCCTGGTCCGCTCGTCGAAGGCCCCGGTCGTACGCCACTGGGTCACCGCCTCGGCGAACTCCTCCTCGACCCTCGCCCCGTCCCGCTCGGTACGCCAGTCCAGGCAGAACAGACACCCGTTGATCTGCGCCACCCGCAGCCTGGCCGCCTCGAACTCCCGCAGCCCCAGGGTCGTGTGCTCGTACACGGACATCGAGAAGGCGGCCGCGGCCACACCGATGCCGGGGACCATCTCCCCCCACACGTAACCGATGGGCTCCTGGCCCTCCGGGATGTCGATGATCATGCCGGTCTCCTTCCCAGCCTGCCGACCGCAGGCCGCAGCGGGACGTCGAGTGCGTCGTACAGGCCCGGCTCCGCGTCCACCAGCCAGTCGATGGCCGAGACGAGCCGCCCGACGGCCGTGGCGTTCCCGCCCGCGGACCGGTTCTCGCCCTCGTCGGAGGCCTCGACCGTCACCTCGATGCGGGGGCGGCCCTCGATCACCACACGGTGCGCGCCCACCCCGTCGGGCGGGGAAGGCCAGTCCGGCGCGCACGAGCCGTGGATCCGGGTGATGTGCTCGATGACGATGCGCGGCTCGCCGCCCACGATGCCCTGCACCTCGAACCGGACGGCCCCCTGGGTGCCCGCGGCGAACTCGCCCATCGTGCGCGTGCTGACCGTCGACTCCAGCGCCCGCCGGTCCGATGTCTCGCGGATCTCGTCGAGTTCGACGCCGAGCGCCCGGGCCATCAGACGTATCTGACCGCCCCACACCATCGTCGGGACGCTCTCCGCCAGCATCAGCGGCTGGTAGTCCATCGGGTGCCCCATGCCGATCAGGTGGCGTACCGAATCCTCCTGCTCGTACGTGGAGTAGTCGAAGATCTCCTGGCAGCGGATCGCGTCCACCTCGGTGCCGAGACCGCTGACCAGCAGGGGCAGGACGTCGTTGCCCCAGCCGGGATCGACCCCGGAGACGAAGAGGGAACCGCCGCCGTCCGCGACGGCGGCCAGGACCGGGTCCCGCAGCTCCGGAGGGGCGTTGCGCTGATCGTAGAGCGGATAGAGGGAGGGCGTGACGACCACCGCCCCGGCCCGGATCGCCCTGCCGATGTCGGCGAGGGCGTCGTCGGGGCGGACGTCGCCGGACGCCGCGTAGACCACTGCCCTCGGCCGCTCGGCCAGGACCGCGGTGATGTCGTCGCTCGCCGCCACGCCGAGCGGGTGCCCGAGCCCGGCCAGTTCGCCCGCGTCGCGGCCCGACTTGGCGGGGTTGTGGACGAGGACGGCGGTGAGTGCCAGTGCCGGATGGGCCGCGACGGCGCGGATCGCCGCGCGGCCGACGTTGCCGGTACCCCAGACAACCGTGGGAATCATGCGCGGAGGGTAGCGGCCCGGCCATGCACTTCCCAGAGCCGCGGCGGGACCGAATAAGGCTGCGCAAAGGGTTCTCCCGGGCCGGTGGCGAGCCGCCGGCCCGGGAGTTCAGCGTACGGCCGGGCCTCCGGCCAGCAGCAGCGCCAGGTCGACCCCCGCCACGGCCACCGCCCCCGCCAGCGCCGCCTTGCGCCACCGGTGGCCGAGGGCGGGTCCCACCAGCGCCGCCGCCCCGGCCAGGGCGAGCGCGGCCGCGCCCCCGGCATCCGGCGGGCCGGGCGGCCCGAGCGCCAGCACGGCCGTGGCCCCCAGCAGCGGCAGCGGCAGCAGCAGCCGGGTCCCCGCACCGCCCAGCCGGTGCGGCAGCCCCCGGATGCCGGCCGACCGGTCCACCGAGATGTCCGGGAGCGTGTCGGCCAGATGCGCCGCGAACCCGAGCAGCGCCCCGGCCGTGACCGTCCACCACCGGGGCAACGGGCCGCCGGGCTGGGCCAGGGCGACCGCCGTGGGCAGGGCGGCGAACCCGGCCACGTACGGCAGCCAGGACAGGGCGGTCGCCTTGAGCCGCAGGTTGTAGAGCCAGGCCACCGCGACCGCGGCGAGGTGCACCGTACCGGCGAGGACTCCGCAGGCCAGCGAGAGCGGTACGCACAGGGCGAGCGCGAGCCCCGCCGCCCCCCACACCGCGCGCACCCCGACCGCGCCGTCGGCCACCGGCTTCCCCCGGCGCCCAGCGAGGGCGTCGCGCCGGGCGTCGTACGCGTCGTTGCACCACCCCACCGACAGCTGGCCCGCCAGCACCGCCGCCGCGACCAGCGCCGACCGCGGGCCGCCCAGGCCCGAGCCGAGAGCCAGCGCGAAGGCGATCGCGGTCACGGCGGCCACCGGCCCCGGATGGCAGGCGAGCGCCAGAGCGCCGGCGAGGTCCATGACACGCCGGACCGGCCGGAGGGTGACCGCCGGCCCGCGTGGCGGCGCTCCGGCGGTGCGCGGGGTCCCGTCCATGGCGTCCATCGGGCGATCGTAGGGACCTGCCGACCCGTCAATGCGACAACCGGGCGGGTCCTTTGCCCCGTTTCGTCACTTCTTGTGGGCAGGATGGGGTCATGACGTCCCCGAAGCAGGAACCAGGATGACCCGGATCGCCGCGGTCCACGGGGTCCTGCCGCCCCACCGCCACACCCAGCCCGAGGTCACCGACATGGTGGCCCGCACCTGTCTGCCGCCAGGCGCCGACCGCCGCGTCCTGGACCGGCTCCACAAGAACGCCCGTGTACGCAACCGGCACACCGTGCTCCCCCTGGACGGCTACCGCGAACTGGAGGGATTCGGCGACGCCAACGACGTGTTCATCCGCTCCGCCGTCGACCTCGGGGCGCAGGCCGTACGCGGCGCGCTGCGCTCGGCCGGGCTGCGCCCCACCGACGTCGACCTGCTGATGTTCACCTCCGTCACCGGCATCGCGGCCCCCTCCGTCGACGCCCGGCTCGTGACGCGCCTGGGCATGCGGTCCGACGTCAAACGGCTGCCCGTCTTCGGCCTCGGCTGCGTCGCCGGGGCCGCCGGGATGGCCCGGTTGCACGACTACCTCCTCGGCCGTCCCGACGACGTCGCCGTGCTGCTCTCGGTCGAGCTCTGCTCCCTCACCTTCCAGCGCCGGGACGCGACCCCCGCCAACCTGGTGGCGACCGCGCTGTTCGGCGACGGGGCGGCCGCCGTTGTCGCCCTCGGACAACGCCGTGCCGTCGCCGGACCCGAGATCGTGGACACCCGCAGCCGGATGTACCCGGACACCGAACACGTCATGGGCTGGGACATCGGCAGCACCGGCTTCACCGTGGTCCTGGACCCGGCGGTGCCCGACGTCGTCCGCCGCTACCTCGCCGACGACGTCAGGGAGTTCCTCGCCGGACACGGCCTCAAGCCGAAGGACATCGCCCACTGGGTCTGCCACCCCGGCGGCCCCAAGGTGCTGGAGACCGTCACGGAGGTCCTCGGCCTGCCCGACGGCGCGCTCGACGTCACCTGGCGCTCGCTCACCGACATCGGCAACCTGTCCTCCGCCTCGGTCCTGCACGTCCTGCGCGACACCATCGAACAGCGCAGGCCGGAGCCCGGCACCCCCGGCCTGCTGCTGGCCATGGGCCCGGGATTCTGCTGCGAACTGGTGCTGCTGCGCTGGTAGGAAGGGAGGGACAAGATGGTCTGGTACACCGCCCTGGTGCTGGCCGTCGCCGCCGAGCGCCTCGCCGAACTGGTCGTGGCCCGCCGCAACACCCGCTGGAGCCTGGCCCGCGGCGGTACGGAATCGGGCCGGGGGCACTACCCGGCGATGGTCGCCCTGCACACCGGGCTCCTGGTCGGCTGCCTCGCGGAGGTCGGGCTGGCCGAACGCCCGTTCCTGCCCGCCATCGGCTGGGCCATGGCCGCCCTCGTCGTGGCCGCACAGGCGCTGCGCTGGTGGTGCATCCGCACGCTCGGCCCCCGCTGGAACACCCGCGTCATCGTCGTACCCGGCCTGCCCCGCGTCACAGGCGGCCCCTACCGGTGGCTGAGCCACCCCAACTACGTCGCCGTCGCCGCCGAGGGCGTGGCGCTGCCCCTGGTCCACGGGGCCTGGGTGACCGCCCTCGTGTTCACCCTGCTCAACGCCGCCCTGATGGCCGTCCGGATCCGCTGCGAGGACGGGGCACTGGCCCGCCTCCCGGCAGTGGACGCCCGGGCATGATCGACGTCCTGGTCGCGGGCGGCGGCCCGGCCGGACTCGCGGCCGCGATCCGGGCCGCGTCGGCGGGCCTGGAGGCGGTGGTGGTCGAGCCCCGCACCGCCCCCGTCGACAAGGCGTGCGGCGAGGGCATCATGCCCGGTGGCGTCGCGGCCCTGCGCGGCCTCGGCGTCCGGGTGAACGGCCACGACCTCCGGGGCATCCGGTACACCGACGGCCGGCGCAGCGCGGAGGCGGCGTTCCGGGGCGGCCCCGGCGCGGGCGTACGCCGCACCGAACTCCACGCCGCCCTGCACGAACGGGCCGCCGCCCTCGGCGTACGCGTCGTCACGGGAAAGGCGGGGGAGATCCGCCAGGACGAGCACACCGTCAGGGCCGCCGGGCTCACCGCCCGCTGGCTCATCGCGGCCGACGGGCTGCACTCGCCGCTGCGCCGAGCCCTGGGCCTGGACCGGCCGGTCCCTGGTCCCGGCCGCTACGGGCTGCGCCGCCACTACGCCATCGCCCCCTGGACCGACCACGTCGAGGTGCACTGGTCGCGGCACGGCGAGGCATACGTGACCCCGGTCGGCGAACGCCTCGTCGGCGTGGCCGTCCTGAGCCGCGACCGCCGCCCCTACGAACGCCACCTGGCCGCCTTCCCGGCCCTCGCCGCCCGGCTGGGGGGCGGCCCCGACGCCACCCCCGTACGCGGGGCAGGTCCGCTGCGGCAGCGGGCGCTGGGGCAGCGGGCCGGGCGGGTCCTGCTGGTCGGCGACGCCGCGGGCTACGTCGACGCCCTGACCGGGGAGGGCATCGCCCTCGCGGTGGCCACCGCGAGCGCCGCCGTCGACTGCCTGAGCGCCGGGCGGCCCGAGGACTACCCGCGCCGCTGGGCCGGGGTCACGCGACGGTACCGGCTGCTGACCCTCGCCCTGCTGAGCGCCGCGGGGCATCCGTCCTCGGGCCGGCTGATCGTCGCGGCCGCCCACCGGGCCCCCGCCGTCTTCCGCACGGCGGTCCACGCGCTCCAGTGAAACGACCCCGCGGGAGCGCCCGGTGATCGATTGGCGGGGCCCGGGGTTCCGTCATAACGTCGATCGGGTGAACGCCCGCGTTCACCGTTCACCGGACCGGCGGAGACCGGGCGCCCCACGCGGCGCACTGCTTCGGCACGAGAGACGGACCCCACCATGACGGGCTCCCACGCGACACCCGAGCACCTGGCCAAGAACTCCGAACGGCACCGGGGCAGCGCGATGGCGCTGCTGGTCATCGCCTCGTGCCAGCTGATGGTGGTGCTCGACATCACCATCGTCAACATCGCGCTTCCGCACATGCAGAAGTCCCTGGGGTTCTCCACCGAGAACCTCTCCTGGGTGGTCAACGCCTACACGCTGACCTTCGGCGGGCTGCTGCTGCTCGGCGGACGCCTCGGCGACATCCTCGGCCGCCGCCGGGTCTTCGTCTTCGGTGTGCTCCTCTTCGTCTTCGCCTCGCTGCTCGGCGGACTGTCCCAGGAGTCCTGGCAGTTGCTGGCGGCCCGATCGCTCCAGGGCGTCGGCGGCGCGATCGCCTCGCCCACCGCCCTGTCGCTGATCACCACCACCTTCCGCGAGGGCCCCGAACGCAACCGGGCGTTCGGCGTGTTCGCCGCCGTCTCGGCGGGCGGCAGCGCGATCGGGCTGCTGGCGGGCGGGCTCCTCGTGGAGTGGCTCGACTGGCGCTGGGTCCTGTTCGTCAACGTCCCCATCGGCCTGCTGATCGCGCTGGCCACCCCCCGCTACATCGCCGAGTCCGAACGCCGTCCCGGCCACTTCGACGTCGCGGGCGCCCTCACCTCCACGGTGGGCATGGTGCTGCTCGTCTACGGCTTCATCCGCGCATCCGAGGACGGCTGGAGCGACGCCCTGACCCTCGGGTCGTTCGCCGCCGCCGTGGTGCTCCTGACCGGGTTCATCGCCATCGAACGCGGCTCCAGACAGCCCATCACCCCCCTGTGGATGTTCCGCGACCGCAACCGTGCCGGGGTCTACGGCATGATGCTCAGCCTGGCCGCGGCGATGTTCGGGATGTTCTTCTTCCTGACCCTCTTCGTGCAGAACGTCCTCGACTTCAGCCCGCTGCGGGCCGGACTCGCGTTCCTGCCGGTGAGCGCCATCATCGCGGTCGGCGCGGGACTCGCCTCCCAGCTGCTGCCCAGGTGGGGGCCCAAACCCTTCATGGTGGCCGGTGCGCTGTTCGCCGCGGGCGGCCTCGGCTGGCTCACCCTGACCGACGTCCACAGCTCCTACTTCGGCTCCATCCTCGGGCCGATGCTCGTCTTCGGATTCGGCATGGGCATGCAGTTCGTGTCGCTGACCCTGATGGCCGTCTCGGGTGTCGCCCCGAAGGAGGCGGGCGCCGCATCCGGCATCCTCAACGCCACCCAGCAGGTCGGCGGCTCCCTCGGCCTGTCGATCCTGGTGACGATGTTCGGCACGGCCAGCCGCAACGAGGCCACCGACCAGGTGCCCGAATTCCTCCGGGAGGCCACCCCGGCCCAGCTGCTGGAGTTCCGCAGAACCGGTGAACTGCCAGCGCCCTGGGCCGACCAGGTCCTGACCTCGGGGGTGTCCAGCGCCTTCGTCGTCGCGGCCTGCTTCGCCGTGTTCGCCGCCCTGATCGCCCTGCTGGTCATCCAGGTGCGGCCCGCGGACCTGGCCCGCCTCCAGGGCGGCGCGACCCCGCTCGCCGGTGAGGAGACCGACCACGGCGGGCAGGATGAACTCCGGGCCGACCCGGACACCGACCGCCCCGCGAAAGGGAGCTGAACCATGGACTGGACCCTCGAAGTGATCGTCCTTCCCGTCACCGACATCGACCGGGCCCGGGACTTCTACCGGGACAAACTGGGCTTTCATGTCGACATCGACGCCGAAGTGATGGAGGGCGCCCGGGTCGTGCAGCTGACCCCGCCCGGCTCCGGCTGCTCGATCGCCCTCACCGACGGACTGCCCAACCCGACGGGAACCCCGAAACCGGGCACGTACCACGGCCTCCAGCTCTGCGTCACCGACATCGACGCCGCCCACGCCGAGCTCGTCGGCCGGGGCGTCGAGGTGTCCGAGCCCCAGCGGTACACCGACGAGGACGGCGCCACCTTCATGTACTTCACCGATCCGGACGGCAACGGCTGGGCGGTGCAGGAGTACCGCCGCCGCAAGACCGAACCGCTGCACCGGCTCCTCACCGACCTGGCCGCGCGGAGCGCGGGCGACACGGCGGGGTGAACCGGCCGGAGCGGGGTCGTGCCCCGCCCGGCCCATCCATCAGAATGCTCCCCGTATCGAGTGCGGAGATCCAACAGCGCAAGGGAGCAGCATCCAATGGGCGGCAACGCAGACATGGTGGCCTTCGTCCGGGCGCGGCTCGCCGACGAGGAACAGGTCGCCCGGGCCGCCGGCGGGGACCGATGGCGATGCCCGGCCGACGTGCCGGGCGAGGTCCACGACCGCACCGGCGGGGTGGCGTTCACCGTGCGGGGTCGCGGGTTCGACCAGCACATCGCCTTCCAGGACCCGGCGCGCTCCCTGGAGCGCATCGAGACCCACCGGGTCCTGCTGGGTGAGTACGTCGAGGTCGCCGACCTCGACACCGACCGCCCCGCGCAGGACTTCCCCTCCGGCCGCGCGGTGGGCCTCGGCTTCGCGGTACGCCAACTGGCCGCCGAGTACGCCGGACACCCCGACTACCAGGCGCGCTGGCTGCCCCGCTTCATCCAGTAGCGGCCCCGGGGGCAGGAGACTCTCCGCCGGACCGTGATTCCGGGAAGTCCGCCTGCACGGAGTGCAGTTGATCGATAGCATCTTCCCATCGGCCGACACCGGGGGAGTTGCACGCGTGCCCGACGTCTGGGAGAACACTCGATCGCGGTGGGAGAGCGTCCGGCATGCCGTGGAGGGCGGCGGTCCGGCCCCCGGGCCGGAAGCGGCGACCCTCCACGGAAGGATCGGACTCTCCGTCAATCCCGTCGCCATCACCGGCGAGGCGGGGGCGGGCAAGACCGTCCTGTACGACGCCCTGACACAGTCGATCCGCAGCGGCGACAGCGACAGCGCCCGCAGCCCCGACATCGAGAAGCATGCCACCGTCCTGCGCTCCGGCGGCCGCCGCACCCGGGCAGCCGTCACTGTCATCCCGGGCCAGCTCTCCGCCCAGCGCGAACGCGCCCTGACCGACACGATGCGCGGGGACGCCTCCCCGCACGGCATCGTCCACGTCGTCTGCTGGGGGCACAACAGGATCTGGCAGCGGGGCGCCCAGCGCGACGTCCACGAGGCGCTCGCCGCCCAGGGTGGCCCCGTCGACCAGGAAGCCGTACGGAAGTGGCACCGGCGCAAGGAGGCGGCGGACTTCCGGCTGCTCGTCGACGCGATCATCGACGGGCAGCTGGCCCAACGGCTGCGGTGGCTGATCGTCGCCGTGTCCAAGAGCGATCTGTACTGGGACCGCCTCGGCGAGGCACGCGACCACTACATCCCCGGCGGCTCCCGCCGGGAGTCCCCGTTCGCCGCCCTGATGCGGGACCTGCAGAACGAGACGTCGCTGCGCCTGTCCGTCCTCCCCATGGCCTCCCGCCTCATCCGGCACCAGTTCCTGCCGGGACTGCCCGCGCAGACCTCTCAGCTGGACGACGCGCAGATCGGCGTGCTGCGCACCCACTTCGGCCAGGAACTCCAGGCGTTCATCACGCAGCGGAACGGGGGCTGACATGGCCGCGATCGACAGCGGAGCGGCGTTCCTTCGGACGCTGGCGGCCGCGGAACGAACACTGGCCGCCGTCCAGGCGCTCAGCGCGCGGCGACGGCGGGTCCGCCGGCCCCGGATCGCCGCGGCCTCCCTCGCCGCGCTGATCCCGGCGGTGCTGCTGCTCGCCGCCGCGGCGGGCGACGGCCCCGGCGGTGCGGCCGTGGCGGTGGGTCTGGCCGTGGCGGCGCTCGCGTTCGCCGCGTACATCGCCCTCGGCCTCATGATCGAGCGGCCACTCGGCCGCCGTATGGCGCAGGAGGAGCACACCATGATCGAGGAGGTGAACCGGATGCGGGAGCTGTTCACCCATATCGCCGAGCGGGAGCGGTGGGAGGCACGACTGACCCGGTCGGTCCGGGAGCGCCTCTCCCGCTTCCCCGTAGAAGGAGGGTCCCTGCGGTGATCCGACGCCTGGCGGTCGTCTTCGGACTGGTGGCCTTCCCCGCCGCCCTGTTCACCTCGGCCGGATACGTCCTGGCCACCCGGGACCAGGGCCCCTACCAGCGGGTGTTCGAGGACCAGTGGGACGCCATCGCGGCCGGGTTCGCCGTCACGGTCTGCGGGGCGCTCGTGGTGGCGTACGGCGCCCGGCTCTGCTTCAGCGTGCTCGGCGGCTTCCAGCCGGACAACGTACGCCGGGGAGCGCTGGCCCTGCTGGGCGGTGCGCTCGTGTGCGGAGTGGGTCTCCTTCTGCTCTGGCGGCTGCTGGAGGTCTGAGGAGGCGCGCGGCGACATCTGCGGAATCTCTCCGTCCGGGTCACCGACGACCTCTGAACGGAAAGTGATCGGCAGGCTACGGTGCGGTGACTGTGACACTGATCGTCAGCAAAATGGCGTTGCTCTCTGGTGAGGAGTGATCCCGCCGTGTAGCGTCGCCGACAGATGTCGTGGTTCGCAGTACCTGCCCGCGCCTGGCGCGGGCGTTTTGCTGTGCAGTGCCTGAGAACCAGGGCGATCACCTCCGGGTCCGCGCGGTGCGGATCCGTTTACTGCTGAGAGGTACAGGCATGGCCAGCGGAACCGTCAAGTGGTTCAACTCGGAAAAGGGCTTCGGCTTCATCGCGCAGGACGGCGGCGGCCCCGACGTCTTCGCGCACTACTCGAACATCAACTCCACCGGCTTCCGTGAGCTCCAGGAAGGCCAGGCGGTGACCTTCGACATCACCCAGGGCCAGAAGGGCCCGCAGGCGGAGAACATCACCACCGCCTGATCCGGGTTGACCGACCCTCGGGCCCCGGAGCGCACGCACCGCGCTCCGGGGCCCGAGGGCGTTCCCGGGCCCTCCGGCCTGGCCTCCTAGTCCGGCGACTCGTCCGGAGTCGGGTGCTCGGGGTGCGCGCCGGCGTTGCGCGGGGTGTCCGGGCCGGAACCGGCCTCGTCCGGATCGGGCTCGCCGCTCTCGCGGGCCACCCGTTCGGGCACCGGTGTGTCGAGCGGGTCCTCGTCCTCCCCCATCTGCTGGTCCGGCAGGTCCGCCGGTATGGGGGGCGGGCTGCCGGAAGCCCCGTTGTGGGCGGCGCCTTCGGGCCTGCGGTCGGTCATGGGAGCTTCCTTCCGTGCTGACCCCGGTGGGACCGGGGACGACTGGTCCGCCCTGCTGGGTACCCCTTGCCGCGAGGAGCACTCCTCCCGGATACGGCCTCCGGCCGAAGACGCGGGGCGCCGACGGCCCGGCCATATCGGGAGCCCCGGTCCACCGGTCGCTGCCGCACGTGCGGTGCGACGGTGTGACCCGGACGGGTGCGGGTACCCGGTGCATGGCTCCACCTCCACGGTAGGGGGCCGACGGCGGAAGGGGAGGCGCACGGTTCCGCCGAGCGGCATGGTCCACTTCACCGCGCGCCTCTCGCACCGCTGCGCCACAGTGGGGACCAGGGGCGCGGACGTCTGCCTGGACCCGGCCGACACGGTGCTGCCGGCCACGCCCGTAGGGGCCTGGCACGAACCCCTGTGCGTCGCGTCCTGGCAGGTGGCCAGGGCGGGGCTGAAGGACCGGCTGGTCCATCCCCGCACCCTGCGGCCGGAGCCCGCGTCCGCCGTGCTGTGGGACCCGCCCACCAGAAGCAGCACCAGAGGCCACAGAGGACGCAGAGGGAACAGAAGCATCGGAAGATCGGAAGAGAGGAGCAGTCCATGTCCACCACCGATCTCGGCGACCGCCGGATCCTGGTCATCGTCACCAACTACGGGGTCGAGCAGGACGAACTCGTCGTCCCCGTCCGGCACCTGCGCGACCGAGGCGCCCAGGTCGGCGTGGCGGCGGTCTCCGGCGACGAGATCCGCACCCTCGTCGGCGACCGCGATCCCGGCGAGAGCGTGCGGCCCGACCTCACGCTCGCCGACGTCGACCCCGCCGCGTACGACCTCCTGCTGGTACCTGGCGGCACGCTGAACGCCGACTCGCTGCGACTGGAGGACGCCACCACCCGGATCGTCAGCTCGTTCGCGGCCTCCGGCAGGCCGGTGGCCGCGATCTGCCACGGCCCGTGGGCGCTCGTGGAGGGTGGCTACGTCCGGGGCAAGACGCTGACCTCGTACGCCTCCCTGCGCACCGACATCACCAACGCGGGCGGCACCTGGGTCGACAAGTCGGTCGTCCGCGACGACGCCTCCGGCTGGCCGCTGATCACCTCGCGGAACCCCGGTGACCTGGAGGACTTCCTCGGCGAGATCGACGCCGTGCTCACCGAGGCCTGACCCACCTGTCAGGGAGTGTCCTGCCCGGTCAGCGCACCGACGGCGACGGACGCCGCCTTCGCGATCAGCGTGTCGTCGAAGGCGGCTTCCGCGTCCATCCGGTTGGACAGCACCGCCAGCACGAGCGGGGCGGCGCCGGGCGGCCACACCACGGCGATGTCGTTGCGCGTCCCGTACGTACCGCCCGCCCCGGTCTTGTCGCCGACGGTCCACCCCTTCGGTACCCCGGCCCGGATCAGCTCGTCGCCGGTGGTGTTGGTCCGCAGCCACTGGGTGAGCCGGGCCCGCTCGGGCCTGCCGAGGACATCGCCCAGGACGAACGCGCGCAGATCCTCGGCCAGGGCCCGGGGCGTACTGGTGTCGCTTGTCGCGCCCGGGCTCCACTTGTTGAGCTCCGTCTCGCGCCGCTCCATCCGCGTCACGTCGTCCCCGAGCCCCGCCAGCACCCTCTGAAGCCCCCGGGGCCCGCCGAGCGCGTCGAACAACAGGTTCCCGGCCGTGTTGTCGCTGTAGCGGACGGCGGCGTCGCACAGGTCGCCCAGGCTCATTCCGGTGGCCACATGCTTCTCGGTGACGGGGGAGTAGTCGACGAGATCCTCGCGGCGGTACGTCACGACGCGCATCAGCCCGCTCAGCCCGTGCTTGTGCAGCACCGCCCCCGCCGCCAGCGCCTTGAACGTGGAGGCGTACGCGAACCGCTCCCCATCACGATGGGCGACCGCACGCCCGCTCCCGGTGTCGACGGCGTACACACCGAGCCTGGCGGCGTACTCCTTCTCCAGCGCCGCGAACGCGCGGGTCGGGTCCTCCGCCGCCGACGGCGATCCCGCCGCCTTCCCGGGGGACGCTGATGCACTGTCCGGGCCCCCACAGGCGACGAGCGGTACGGAAACCAGCGCGCCGCCCATCATGCGGAGTACGGAACGTCGGGCGTGGGGGTTGGGCAGTCGGTTCATCCCGCCATGCTAGGCACGCCCGGGGGGCGGACCATCACGTACATGATCGAATCAGGCCATGTACAGGTGTACGGCGGCCGCGAGGGCGAGCCCGTCGCCTGCGTACCCCCGGACCACGCCGACGCGTTCCTGGAGGCCGACGTGCCGCTGGGCGAGCAACTGCCGCGCGTCTGCTGACAGGGAGGGCTTACCGCCGCTCAGTCCAGCGTCTGCGTGATCTCACTGCGCGTCGCGGTGTGCACGACCCGGGCGCGCGCGCCGTTGACGAGCGGCATGTACGGGGGCACGTGCCCGCACTCGACGTCGGCAAGGATCGGCACGTTCAGCGGACCGAGCGCGTCGAGCACCGCCTCATGCTGACCGAGCGACGGAGTGCCCGGCGCCGAGGTCCGGCCGACCAGCACCGCCCGCGCCGTGTCGAAGAATCCGGCCATCCGCATCCCGTGCAGGTAGCGGCAGATGGCGAGCGCGTCCTCGCCCGCAGCCTCCACGTACACGAGCAGACCGTCTGGGGCGTGCGCCCGGGCGAAGGAGGAGGAGTCGAGGTACGGGGTTCCCGTGAGGTTGCACAGCATTTCGGTGCAGCCGCCGATGAGCCGCCCCTCCACGTCCACGTCCCCGTCGCCGTCCAGTCGGGTCCACCGCCCCGGGGTGTCGAGCGTGAGCGTACGGGCGTCGGGGTGCTCCGCCCAGTCGTCCCAGCCCGAGGCCCGGTGCCGTTCCGGCGGGACCTGGGTGAACCGGTGGCCCGGCGGGGCGGCGACGATGTCGAACCAGGACACCAGCCCCTCCGGCACCCGGTAGGGGGTGTCCATGAGGTTGTTCCCGTGCACGGTCGCCACCCCGGTGAGCAGGGTCAGCGGTGTCATCACGGTCGACATGTCCGAGTAGCCCACCAGCCAGGTCGGCTCGGCCGTCCGCACGGCGTCCCAGTCGATCAGCGGCAGCAGGTCGAGCGCGGTCTCCCCGCCCCACGGCGGCACCACGGCCCGGATCGCGGGATCCGTCAGCATCTCCGTCAACTCGGCCGCCCGGTCGGCCGCGGGCGCGCTGACATGCCCCGAACCGTCCATGCACCGGCCGGTCACGACCTCGTACCCCCGTGCCTCCACATCGCGCACCGCCACGGCGAGCCGCTCGCGCAGCTCCTTGGGCACTCCGCTCGAAGGGGAGGTGATTCCGATGCGGTCACCGGGGCGCAGGGGGCGCGGGTATCGAACTGACATGCGCTGGATTCTGGCACAACACCCCCGCGCGGGCGGCGGGGCACCGGGTGTCGTCGGGCTCCGGGGGAGAAGACGGGCGTGGTGGACGGGGAAGCCGCCACGGGCAGCCGGAGCGAAGGGCGCGGCGCCGTGCTGGTACGGCCGTGCCGGCGGTGTGCAACGGAAGGGAGTTGTGAGATTCGGTGGGTCAACCGAGAAAGAGATGGGTAGGATCGCCGACGTCCAAGTAAAGAGAGCCTTGCCTAAGTTGACGGAGGATGCTGTGGCCAACCCGTTCGAGGACGAGAACGGCACCTATCTGGTGCTCGTCAACGACGAGGGACAGCACTCCTTGTGGCCCGCCTTCGCCGAGGTGCCCGCCGGGTGGACCGTGGCCCACCCCGAGGACACCCGTCAGGCCTGCCTGGACTACGTGGAGCGGAACTGGACCGACCTGCGGCCCAAGAGCCTGATCGAGAGCACGGCGGCCGATCCCGCGTGAGCGCACCGGCTGCTGGACCTCCTCGCCCCCACCCCCGGCCGGTGAGGTGCGGGCGGGCTCTGTGCGGGTGAAGTCCAGCTGATCGGCCCGGTTCGTGCGGTCCTCCTCGATCCGGCCGTCCTCGTTCTCGTCCTCGACGAGGCCACCGCCGCCATCGACTCCGAGACGGCACACACAACCCCGCGGAATCCGCGATCGACCGCTGAGCGACGTCAACGGCGGCCCCGGCCGCCTGACCAGTCGGCCGCGATCACCCGGGCGGCTTCGCGTTCCGGACCGGGCGTCACCACGTCTGTCCTGCGCCCCTGCGCCCCGGCGTTTCCTGGCGCGGCCTTCCGGCCGAGAGCGCGGGCTGCTCCGGAGTCATGTTCCGGCACCGGCTGCGGGACTGGATCGAGGGCGACTGCTCCGTGGACGGATCGCGCGTGCGGGGACGCCCGCCGCAAGCCCCGGTGCCTGTACCCCGACCGGAGCTACGACGTGGACAAGTGCCGCCGTCTACTGTGGACGCGGGGCGTCGGAACCGCTGATCGCCCGACGAGGGCTCGTCCACGGTTCCGGACCGGGCAGGGTGCGCCGGGTCGTCGAGCGCGCCTTCGTCCGGCTGCACCAGCCAGAACCGCTCCACACCCGCTGCGAGCGGCGCGGTGGCCTCCACCAGGGCCTGCCCGGACCGGCGTGCAGCCTCGTATGCCTCCGTCGCCTCCGAACCTCATTCCGAAACGATCAGCCAGGTCCGTACGACCGATGGCACCGCCCCGTCCCGACCGACCCAGGAGCGCACACCTCATGCACCACCCCCTCCACCCCGCCCGCGAACTCCCCTTCCCCGACGCCCTCGGCCCCCACGAGTCACCGGCCCCGCACCCCCTGCTCGCCCCGGTCACCGGATACCTCGGCACCTGGGCCGGTACCGGCCGCGGCGGATACCCGACGCTCGACGAGGGGTTCACGTACGCCCAGGAGGTGACGTTCAGCCATGACGGGCGGCCCTTCCTCGCGTACGAGGCGCGGGCCTGGCTGCTCGGCCCCGACGGGCAGCCCGTGCGGCCGTCCGCCCGGGAGGCCGGATGGTGGCGGCTCCAGCCCGACGGGCGGGTGGAGGCGCTGATCACCCAGCCCACCGGCATCGCGGAGATCTCGGTCGGTCAGGCTCACGACGGTACGGTCGACCTGGCCACCCATCACGTGGGGCTCGCCCCCACCGCCAAGACGGTCGAGGCCACCCGGCGTCGCTACACCCTGGCTGACGGGGACACCCTCACCTTCGTCCATGAGCTCGCGGCCGTCGGACAGCCGCTCCAGCACCACCTGTCGGCAGAGCTTCGCCGGGCGGCGCCCGGCCAAGGCCTTTAGTTGCCCGAGTGTGACCAAGAGGGCGCATGGGGGAGGGATCTTCGGGCATATGCTCGGATGACCAGGAGAACAGGAGCCCTCACCCGATGTCCCTTCCCTCTTACCCGGACCCCTCGTACACGGGCCCGCCCGCAGCCGGGCAGCAGCCCTATGGCGGCCACGGGCCCGCCCCGACGAACGGCTTGGCGGTCGCCGCCCTCGTCCTCGGCCTCAGTGCCTGTGTGTTCTTCTGGACCGTGGTCGGCGGGGTCCTCCTCGGACTGCTCGCCATCGTCTTCGGGATCATCGCCGTGCTCCGCACCCGTCAGGGCCGGGCCCCGCGCCGGGTGATGGCCATAGTCGGCGCCTCGTTCGGGGCGCTCGGTCTCATCGGTTCCGCGGTCCTCCTCGTGTGGGTGGTCAACCTGGTCGACTCCGAGGAGTTCAGGAACTTCGAACGGTGCATGGACCGCGCGATCGGCCAGACGGCGCAGGACCGCTGCACCGAGGACTTCCTCGACGAGCTCACCAACTGACGGACCGCGCACGGCGTACGCTCGGGGCATGGTGCATGTACTGGGCAGCAGGATTCTGCTCCACCCCACCGATCCCGAGCGTTCGCGTGCCTTCTACGGCGAGGCCCTGGGCCTCGCCGTCTACCGCGAGTTCGGCACCGGCCCCGAGCGCGGCACGGTCTACTTCCTGGGCGGCGGATTCCTGGAGGTCTCCGGGCGCGGCGAGGGTCCGCCCTCGTCCTCCGTGCAGATCTGGCTCCAGGTCGACGACGCCGAGGCCGCCCACGAGGAGTTGCGGGCCAAGGGTGTCGACGTGCTGCGTCCGCCGCAACGGGAGCCCTGGGGGCTGATCGAGATGTGGATCGCCGACCCAGACGGGGTGCGGATCGCCGTGGTCGAGGTCCCGGAGGACCATCCGCTGCGCTACCGGGCCTGAGCGCCCGGACGGCTGTCCGCCGCGCCCGCCGTCCTGCCCGACTCCCGTGCCAGGAAGCCGTCGAAGTCGCCCGGCGGCCGGCCGGTGAGCCGTAGCACGGTGTCCGTGACCCGGTCCTCGGCCCCGCCGGCGATGGCGAGGTCCATTCCGGCGAGCATCTCCGCGAACAGGACGGGTATCCCGGAGGCGGTGAGCCGGTCGCGCATGCGCCCGTACGTCAGCCGCTCATGGCGGACGTCCCGCCCGGTGGCCCGGCCGACCGCCGAGGCGACCTCGTCGTAACTCAGCGGCCGGGGACCGGTGAGGACCAGGTCGGTGTCCGGTGCCCGCTCGTCGGTCAGGGCGTGCACGGCGACCGCGGCGATGTCCTCCGCGTCCACGAAGCCGACCCGCCCCTCGCCCGCCGCGGTCCGGATGACGCCGGTCTCCCGGATGCTCAGGGCATGCGCGTGGTCACCCGTGAAGTTCTGCATGAACCAGGACGGCCGCAGCACCGCCCACTCCTCGAAGAGGCTGGGCAGGGCCCGGTGGACACGGCCGGTCGCGGGCCCGCCCGCCGGGATCGCGGAGGAGCTGAGCAGCACCGCACGGCGAACCCCGGCACCGCGGGCCCGCTCCAGGAAGGGCAGCATCACCTCGGCCGGGTCCGGGTGGCCGATCGGCGGTACCAGATAGACCCGGTCCGCCCCGGTCAGCGCCTCGCCGTGGCTGGAGGGGTCCTCCCAGTCGAAGCGGACCGCCTCGCCGCCGGGTACCGGACGGGCTGCACGGGAGGCGGCCCGCGCACGGTGCCCGGCCGCGGCGAGGCGGGCGACGACACGGCTGCCGGTGGTGCCGGTCGCGCCGATGACGAGGGTGGCGGCGGAGGTCTGCAACGGCTGCTCCCGGTGAAGTCGTTCGACGGCCCGAAGGTTCCGTCACCTAGAATGCGGACCGTCGGTCCGTTTCAGTGGCGACGATACGGACCGTGGGTCCGTTTTGCAATCGGAGGAGACCCCATGACCGCCCGCACGCCTCGCAAGGACGCCGCCCGCAACCGTGCGGCCGTCCTCGCGGCGGCCGATGATCTCTTCGCGCGCTGCGAGAGCCCCGCGGCCGTCACCATGGCCGATATCGCGGCGGCGGCCGGTGTCGGCAAGGCGACCCTCTTCCGCGGTTTCGGCGACCGCACCGGGCTGATCCGTGCCCTGTTCGAAGCCCGCCTCGAACCGATCCGGACCGCCGTCGAGTCCGGCCCGCCGCCACTGGGCCCCGCGGCCCCGCCGCGGCGTCGCGTACCCGCCCTGCTGGACGCCGTCCTGTGCTTCAAGCTCGACAACCGGCACCTCGCCCTCGCCCTGGAGGACACCGGCGGAGACAGCCCGTACCGCACAGAGCACTACGAACGCTGGCACCGCACCCTCCAGGACCTGCTGGACCGGATCGAGGGCTTCACCGGCAGCGCCTACGCCGCACATGCCCTGCTGGCGGCCACACGCGCCGATCTCGTCGAGCACCTGATCGTCCAGCAGGGCATGGGCCGTGAGGAACTGCGTGCGAACCTGGCCGACTACACCGCCACCGTCCTCGGTTCCCGCCCTTCTCCGGGCTGAGCGGCTGCCCCCGCCGCCTCCCCCGGGTCACCGCCCGGACTTCTGTGCGCCGTGTCGCCGGTTGCACCCGCACCGGGTGTTTGCCACGGTGTCCCTCGGCAGGTGGCACAGTGATCGCCGGGGTTCATCGCCCCGCACACCGTCCGCACGGAACGCAGAGCAGAGAAGGAGGGTTCGATGTCCTCGAAGCGACGTCGGAAGAAGAAGGCCCGCCGCAAGAACGGCGCCAACCACGGCAAGCGCCCGCAGTGCTGACCGGCCGTAACTGAGCCAAGCGTCCCGCCCGGGGACCGGCACCGCGGGGTGCCGGTCCCCGGGCGGTGTGCTGTCCGCTCGCCGAACGCCGTGGCGGCCCGCCGGACACACCGCGGCCCCACCCGGCGGGGGAGCCGGGTGGGGCCGCGGTGGTTTCCGTGGACCGGGGGAGGGCCTTCGGGAACTCGGGTCCCGATGTCGATGCCCGGTGTGCGGGCCCCTCACACCGCAAGCGGGGGTGTGGGTTCCGTGCCCGCCCGGGCGCAGACCGACGCGGCGGTCGCGGCCGCGTACTCCAGCATCGCCCGCGTTTCAACGGCGGACAGGTCGCTCCGCCACCCCGCCTCCGCCCCGAGCCAGGACAGCATCCCCGCCATGAACGCGTCGCCCGCGCCGATCGTGTTGACCACCCGCACCGGCAGGGCCGGGACGGAGACCGCCGGTGCGCCGTGGGCGTATGCGACGGCCCCGCGCGGGCCCCGGGTCAGCACCACCAGCCGCTCCTGTGCGGCCAGCCTGCGGCAGCTGGCCTCCGGATCCGCATCCGGCCACAGGCGTACCAGGTCCTCGTCGCTCGCCTTGACGACGCGGGCGAGGCCGCACAGCTCGCGCAGCCGCCCGAGGCTCCGTACGGGGTCGAGGGTGCGGTCCTCGCGGACATTCGGGTCCACCGCCAGCAGCCCGTCGCGGGCGGCCGCCCGCGCGGTGGCGGCGACGGCCCGGGCCGCGGGCTCCACGACCGCGGCGAGCCCGCCCACGTACACCGCGCCGAAGCGGGATGCCTCCGTGCTGCGGTCGGGCAGCTGGAAGGTCGCCGTGTCCCGCAGGTGGAAGCGGTAGCTGTTCCCGCCGCTGCCCGGGTCCGCGACCGCGAGCGCCGTGGGCAGCGCCGGACGGGCGCTCAGCGAGAGATCCACGCCCGCCCCGCCCAGCCACGCCTCGATGGTGCCCGCGAAGGCGTCGTCGCCGATCCCGCCCACGAAGGACGGCCGCCCGCCGAGCCGGGCGAGGCCCACCGCGACATTGGCGGGCGCGCCGCCCGGCTGGGCTGCCCGGACCCCGGGATCACCGTCCACCGGGACCAGATCCACCAGCGCCTCACCGACCACGAGCACGGAGCCGGAGCCGGAGCCGGGGACCGGTGTGGTGGCGGGGCTCTGCGGGCCCGTCACGGCTCCACCACGATCTTGCGGCCGATGCCCGCCCCGAAACGCTCGACCGCCTGCGGATACCGCTCCAGCGGCAGCCGGTCGCTGATGAACACCGACGCGTCCAGCACCCCGCTCGCGAACAGCGCGGCGGCCCGCTCGAAACTGTGCAGGACCGCCATCGAACCGGTGATGGTGATCTCCTGGTTGTAGATCCGGTACGGCTCGATCACCGCCGTCGTCGCGTAGTCGGCGACCCCGAACTGGAGGAACGTACCGCCCTTGGCGACCCGCCCCAGCCCGTCCTGGATGGCCCCCGCGTTGCCCGTGGCGTCGATCACCACGTCCCAGCCGCGCGGGCGCTCCAGCTCCTCGGCGCGGGCGGCCGAAGCGCTGCACCCCAGGAGCGACGCCGTGGCCAGCCGCTGGGCGTTGACGTCCAGCACGTCCACCGACGCCGCGCCGGTGCGCTTGGCCAGCTCCAGCATCATCAGGCCCATGGTGCCCGAGCCGTAGATCAGCACCTCCGCACCCAGATTGCCCCGGAGCACGTCATAGCCCCGCACCGCGCACGACAGCGGCTCGATCAGCGCCGCGTCCCGCACGTCGACATGCTCGGGCAGCCGTACGCAGTTGGCGACGGGCGCCACCGCGAACTCGGCCGCGCCGCCCGGCACGGTGACACCGATCGCCGCCCAGGCGTCGCAGAGATTCCCCCGCCCCGAACGGCAGTAGCGGCACTCGTGGCAGTGCAGCGAAGGGTCCACGGCCACCCGGTCGCCGACGGACAGCTCCGTGACGTCAGCGCCGAGGCCGACGACCTCCCCGGCGAACTCATGACCGGGCACGATCGGCAGGGTCGGGGCGAACTCGCCCTGGAGAATGTGCAGATCGGTGCCGCACAGTCCGCACGACGCGACTTCGACGACCACCTCGCGGGGGCCCGGCGCGGGGTCAGGGACGGTGGTCACGGAGACCTTGCCGGGGGCTTCGACGATGGCTGCCCTCATTTGACTGCTCCCAGGGAGAGGCCCTGGACGAGCTTGTCCTGGGCGGCGTAACCGGCCACCAGCACCGGCAGGGACACGACCACCGACGCCGCGCACAGCTGGGCGAGGAAGAGGCCCTGGCTGGTGACGAAGGTGGTCAGATGGACGGGTGCGGTCCCGGCGACGACACCGGTCAGCACCCGCGCGAACAACAGCTCGTTCCAGCTGAAGATGAAACAGATCAGCGCGGTCGCCGCGATGCCCGGCCCGGCGACCGGGGCGACGACCCGGCGCAGCACCGTGGGCAGCCGGGCCCCGTCGACCTGCGCGGCCTCGATGATGGAGACGGGCACGTCCGCGAGGAAGGACTGCATCATCCACACCGCGATCGGCAGGTTCATCGAGGTGTAGAGCAGAACGAGCAGCCAGATGTTGTCCAGCAGCCCGGTGTTCTTCGCGAACAGATACACCGGCAGCAGCCCGGCGACCACCGGCAGCATCTTCGTGGACAGGAAGAAGAACATCACGTCAGTCCACTTGCGCACCCGCCGGATGGACAGCGCGTACGCGGCGGGCAGTGCCAGGAGCAGGACCAGCACGGTGGAGAAGAACGAGGCCGCCAGCGAGTTGACCAGCGGGGGCCACGGCGTCGGGCCGCCTCCGCCGCCGAAGAACGAACGGTAGCCGTCGAGCGTCAACGCGGCTGCCAGGGAAGGCGGGTTGGTCGCCGCGTCGGCCTCCGCGTGGAAGGACGTCAGTACCATCCACAGGGCGGGCAGGCAGAAGCCGACCCCCACCACCCAGGCGGCCGCACCGAGCGCGGCGGAGCGCCGACGGGCCCTGCGGGAAACGGTGTTGGCGGAATGGGGACTGGCGGTCGAGGCGCTCATGCGCGGCTCGCCTCCTCACGGAAGAGCGACGAGACCACCCGGAGCGCGAAGGTGGCGATGATGATCGTGCCGATCACCACGACCACACCCGCCGCGGACGCCAGCCCGTACTCATGGGCCCGGTAGAAGGTCTCGTAGACGGTGTACGGCAGGTTGGCGGTGCCCAGACCGCCGGAGGTGATCGTGAAAACCGCGTCGAAGTTCTGCACGATGTACACCGACCCCAGCAGGACGCCCAGTTCGAGGTAGCGGCGCAGATGGGGCAGGGTCAGATGCCGGAAGGTCTGCCAGGGTCCCGCCCCGTCCAGCCGTGCGGCCTCCATGATCTCGGCGGGCCGGCTCTGGAGTCCGGCGAGCAGGATCAGCATCATGAACGGCGTCCACTGCCACACGAGTGCCGCCTCGATCGCGATCAGCGGCATCTGGGACGTCCACTCCGGCTGCGCGACGCTCTCGACGCCGAACAGGTCGCCGAACCAGGTGAGCGCCCCGTTGAACAGCCCGTATTCGGGGTTGTAGAGCGCGTGTTTCCACAGCAGGGCGGCGGAGACCGGCACCAGGAGGAACGGGGTGATCAGCAGCGTACGGACGAACCCCCGGCCGAAGAAGGTGCGGTCCAGCAGCAGGGCGAACGCCAGCCCCAGGACGACGCTGACGAGCACCACGGACGCGGTGAGGACGACGGTCGTCACCACGGACTCGCGCAGGGCCTCGTCGGTGAAGACGGAGGCGTAGTTGGACAACCCGGTGAAGTGGCGCTTCTCCGGTTTGAGGGAGTTCCAGTCGAACAGGGATATCACCAGCGTCGCCACGAAGGGCAGTTGGGTGACGGCGATGAGGAAGACGAGAGCGGGCAGCAGCGGGGCACGGGTGGCCCAGGCGCGCCTGCGGCCGCTGCCGCCGGCCTTCCTCGCCGGGGTGGGAGGCGCGGGTGTCCCTCTGGTGGCGGTGACGGTCATCGGTACTCCTCGGCGACCTTCTCGGCCAGCTTCTGGGAGGCGGCGAGCGCGGCGTCCACCGACTGGCGGCCCGCGATGGCCGCACTGATCTCCTGTGCCACCTTGGTGCCCAGATCGGTGAACTCCGGTACGCCGACGAACTGGATGCCCGCCGTGGGGCGGGGCTGGGTCCCGGGGTTCCACGGGTCGGCCTCGGAGATGGCCCGCTCGGTGACATCGGCGAACGCGCCCGCCTCCGCCCGGTAGTCGGGGTGGGCGTAGGTGGAAGCCCTTTTGCCCGCAGGCACGTTGGACCAGCCGCTGGTGGAACCGACCAGCTCCTCGTACTCCTTGCTCGACGCCCAGGACACGAACTTCCAGGCGTCGTCCGACTTCTTGGACGCCTTCTGCAGACCCCACGCCCAGGTGTAGAGCCACCCGGAGCTCTCGGTCCGCTCGACGGGGGCGGGGACGTAACCGATCTTCCCCTTCACCGGGGAGCCCTCGGCCTCCAGCGAACCGGCGCCCGCCGTGGCGTCGTACCACATGGCGGTCTTGCCCTGGGTCATGTTGTTCAGGCACTCGGCGTACCCGGACTGCGGGGCGCCGAGCTCGCCGTGGTCGCGTACCAGGTCGACATAGAACTTCGTCGCCTTCCTGAACTCCGGTGCGGTGAGCCGCGGTTCCCAGTCCTTCGTGAACCAGGTGCCGCCCATGGTGTTGACCACCGTGGTGAGCGGGGCGATCACCTCGCCCCAGCCGGGCAGCCCGCGCAGACAGATGCCCTTCATCCCGCGCTCCGCGCCGTCCGTCTTCGCGGCGAGCTTCGCCACCTGCTGCCAGGTGGGATTCTCGGGCATCGTGAGCCCGTGCTTCTCGAAGACGTCCTTGCGGTACATCAGGAAGGACGACTCGCCGTAGAACGGCTGGGCGTAGAGCCTGCCGTCCTCGGCGGTCAGCGACTCCCGCAGCGGTTCCAGGATGTCCTCCTGGTCGAAGGCGGCGTCGGCCGCCGCGTAGTCGTCCAGGGGATGCAGCCAGCCGTTCTTCGCGAAGAACGGCAGCTCGAAGTTGCTGATGGTGGCGATGTCGTACTGACCGGCCTGGTTGGAAAAGTCCTGGCTGATCTTGTCCCGCACGTCGTTCTCGGGCAGGACCGTGAAGTGGACCTTGATCCCGGTCTTCCTCGTGAAGTGCTTCGCGGTGAGCTTCTGCAACTCGACCATCTGCGGGTTGTTCACCATCAGGACGTTCAGGGCGTCGCCGCCCCCGAAGGAGGTTCCGCCCGCCCCGGCACAGCCGGTGGCGAGCAGGGCGAGGGCGGCCGTCGCGGCGCAGGCCCGACCGCGCAGAGGTGGTCGACGGCGGCGGCGTCGTGGGTGGGGCATGGGGGACTCCTGATCAGTCGTAGCGGCTCGGTGATCGGGTCGTTGCGGGCATGGCGGACCAGGCCCCGGCGGAAAGGGGGGCGAGCGGTGCCGGACAGGCAGGGGTGCGGAGACGGGGCGGCGCGCGCAGCCGTACGGGTCAGACGCGGATGACCTGCGGGCCGAGGAGGGAGTAGCGCTGGGCCTCCGCCGAGGGGAGTCCTGCATCGGTGACGATCGCTTCAAAATCACCGACACCGGCGAACCGGCAGAAGCTCACCGCCCCGAACTTGCTGTGGATCCCGGCGAAGACCCGCCGCCGCGAACTGCGCAGAGCCTGCGCCTTGACCTCGGCGACGGCGGGGTCCGGGGTGGTCAGGCCGTACTCGCGGGAGATGCCGTTCGCCCCGAGGAACGCCAGGTCGATGACGAAGTCCGCGAGCATGCGGCTGGCCCAGTGATCGACCGTCGCCATGGTCGAACCGCGTACCCGGCCGCCCAGCAGGAGCACCGCCGTCTTCTCCGCCCCGGCCAGCGCGGTCGCGACGGCCAGCGAGGCGGTGACCACGGTCAGCGGCCGGTCCTTCGGCAGTGCCTCGGCGACGAGCTGCGGGGTGAAGCCCTCGTCGACGAAGACCGTCTCGGCGTCGCCGAGCAGATCGGCGGCGGCCGCCGCGATCCGTGACTTCTGCGGAACGTTACGGGTGGTGCGGACAGCGAGCGTGGTCTCGAAGCCCGCCGACTCCACGGGATAGGCACCCCCGTGGGTACGGCGGACGAGGCCGTGCTCCTCCAGCACGTGCAGATCCCGGCGGACGGTCTCCTTGGCCACCTTGAACAGGTCCGCGAGGGCGTTCACTGCGACCGACCCGTCCCGTCGCGCCGTGTCCAGAATTCCCCGACGGCGTTCTTCGGTGTCCACGGCGCACTTCCCTGATCGCTGCTGGGCCCGGTCGGGCGGAGCCCGCTGTCCGTTCGGGCTCATGTGTCGTTTCTACAAGCACTTCCCCTGCTTCGACCAGCCGCTTCACCGAATCCCCTGGGCCCGTTCGCGCCCGTTTCCCAGGGGCGTCGGTGCCTGGTCACGCCCAGGACGAGCGCAGGACCGGCAGTCCGGGGTGCCCGCTTCCCACCGATCGGCGCCCGGATCCCGACCGAAGGGTCAGCGGCAGGGTGCGGGCGCTCTGTGGCTGTCCGTGGTGAGCGCCGCGAACGCGGTGGAAACGGCGATGAGCTCGTGAGCCTCCGCGTCCATGTCGTTGCCCGAGGGGGAGGCGACGCGCACGGCGGGATGCGTCGTGTCCGGGTCCTCGACGAGCGGTTTCCGGGCCAGCGCCGCACGGATGTGCAGGGCGAGCTGATCGGGCCCGCAGCGGGCGAGGTCGGCGCCGGGCGCCACGAGGACGAGGTAGGGGCTCAACCGCACCAGGCCGTCCCGGCATTCGATGAGGCGGCGGTAGAAGCGTGCGTGGGTGTGGCGCAGCCTCAGTCGGCCCCACCGGGACATGGGCGGCTCCTGGTTGAGGACGACGTCCGGGTACGCCGTGACCAGCGCAGTCCACAGGGGAGTGAGCTGGTGATGCATCTGTTGGTGGCGCGCGACCGATCGCAGGTGGGTCACCAGTTGCACTCCGGCGGAGAGGGTGATGCCGATCAGCACGGTCCCCAGGGCCACATCGGTGAGGGCTCGGTTCACCGTGTCGAGCACCGGGTGCGTGCCGGGTGAGCCTGCCTGCACGATCACCCAGAGCACGCGCACGGCCGAGGTGACCGCCAGGCCGAAGAGGCCGATCGACATGGTCCGAAGGCTGGGGGCCAAGGACCGGGACGCCAGGCGCGTGTAGCGCAGCGCCCAGCGGCCCGAGGTGAGATACGCGTAGAAGAAGTAGGTGTTGCCGATGAGGTAGAAGGAGGCGATGGTCGGCTCGGCCATGTGCGGGGTGGACAGCGTATGGCCGCGCAGGGCGGGCGGGGTGGCGAGCATGGTGACGACCAGGGTCCCCAGCACCGCGGCCAGCAGGCCGGTGTGCAGACGGACGTGGCGTCGGTGAACGGAGGGCGCGTCACTGGTCGAGGCGGTGAAGAAGAGAACGAGAACGCCCAGGCCGCACATGTAGACCCAGTTGAAGACGATCTTGCCGACGCCGACGGTCGTCAGCCCGTCGACCCGGTCGTTGACCTCGTCGAACCCCAGGAGGTCGCCCACAGTGAGCAGGAACAGCGAGGCGACGAGCAGGCGCAGGACCCGGTCGTGCGGGGCGCGGACGAGGTCGACGGCCTTCCAGGCGAAGCCGATGACCAGCATGACGGTCACCGGCACATGGAGGATCACCTCCACCCCCAGCGCGAACCCAGCGCGGAACGCAGCGGATCGAGGGCCGAGTCCTCGTAGCCGCGTGCCGTGGTGTGGTCGATGACGACGGCCCACTCCTGGATGATGGTCGCGACCAGCTCCGCCTCGCGTTCGTAGTCCTCCGAGTAGGAGGTGCGGTGGAGCCTCCGGGTGATCAGACCGCGGGGGTGGTCGGGACCGCCCATACCCAGAACCTCCTCCTCGGCGCGTGCGTCGGCCTCGTGATCGGCGAGGATGTGGCCGACCTCATGGAGAATGATGTGGTCCTGATGTACCCGGGTCGTCTCCTTCTGGTAAAAGATGTGTTCCTCGTCCGTGCGGGATATCCACACGCCGAAGGGCCCGGGAGCGGGCAGCTCCCAGGGGATCAGCCGGATGGGTTTTCCGCGGTGCAGGCCGAGCCGGTGGCACAGTTCGTCCACGCGGAGCGGTGGCCGGATGTCCAGTTGGCGCAACAGACGTTTGCAGTAGCGGCGGAGCTCGCGCTCGCGTATGGCCACGACATCCTTCCTCAGTGCTGGGCGCCGGGGTCGGCGGGGGCGTCCTGATCGAAGGTCTCGATCATCTTGAGCAGCTGTTCCCGCATCGTAGGCGTCATCGCGCCCGCCCTCATGGCGATCATGCGGACCTGTCGGCTGGCCAACTGCTCCCGGAGCAGGTCGTCTTCGGGATCCCTGCCCGCCACCAGTGACTGGATCGTGATCGGAGTGGCCCCCGGCCCACGGTGGTCGTCGAAGAACTTCACCAGGCCGTCGAGGACGCCCAGCGTCGGGTTCGTGTGCGAGCCGTTGCGCAGCATCGCGAGGTAGCTCCTCGACAACGTCGCGGGGTGGGACGGATCGGCGGTCACCGCCCTGGCCACCTCGGCCGTCGAATACTCCCGTTGCCGCCCATGGGCGTCGCGCCATCGCACCATGGCGAACAACGCGTTCAACCGCTCGGCCAGCGACTGGCCGCGACACTGGTCCCTATCTGCTGACAAGGTTCACGCTCCCCGGTCGGATCGCCCGACGTTCCTGCTCGTCCTGCTGTCTGTGCGTGGTACGGAGAGTAGCCAACACCACTGGCTGTGTGGAGACTTGGGTGCTAATATCTTGGACACTTCGCTTACATCATTGACATCCGCCCGGGCAGGAGCGCGCTAAGGGGAGCATCGATGTCCGATGGGTTGGTCGGCGCCGTCGAGGACGGTGAGTACGGGCGCGGCACGGAGCTGGTGGCCGTCGACGCCCTGCGTGTCTCGGATCGTCCACGCGTCGCGGCGGAGGACACCCGGCACACCCGGGCCCTCGCCGACTCGGACGTCCCGCTGCCGCCCATCGTCGTCCACCGGCCCACGATGCGTGTCGTGGACGGCTTCCACCGCCTGCGCGCCACGGTGCTGCGGGGAGAGGCGTATATCCGGGTCAGCTTCGTCGAGGGCACGCTCGACGATGCCTTCGTCCTGGCCGTAAGGATCAACACACGGCAGGGGATGCCTCTTTCGCACGCCGACCGGACGGCGGCGGCGGCCCGCCTCGTCGAGAGCCACCCCCGGTGGTCCGACCGCCGCATCGCCGAGGTCGCCTGCCTCTCGCCCACCACCGTCGCCGCGCTGCGGAGTCGTTCAACCGGCCGTCGTGGGCAGTTGAACGCACGGGCGGGCCGCGACGGGCGGGTCCGCCCGCCCGACGCCGACGCGGCGCGGGGGCGCCGTCGCGCGGAGCGTTTCCTCCGCGTCAGGCCCGACGCGTCCTTGCGCGAGGTGGCGGCCGCGGCCGGTGTCGCGGTCGCCACGGCCAGAGACGTACGGGCCAGGCTGCGGGCCGGTGAGAGTCCGCTGCCGCCGAAGCTGCTGGCCGCCGAACAGCAGGGTGTCCCCGAGGGGGGTGCGGCGTCCCCGGCGTCCGCTCGCGGTGGAAAGGAGCGGTCGCTGACCGCTGCCGGTCCGCCGCCCACGGGGGACGGCAGATGTGTGGTGCAGATGCCGCAGCGCTTCGCGCACCCGGCCGTGCCCAATCTGCGCAAGGACCCCTCGCTGCGCTTCACCGAGGCCGGGCGCACGCTGCTGAGGCTGTGGAGTGCGCACTCGATGGACGCCCACCGGTGGCAGTGGCTGGCCGGCGGTGTGCCCGCCCACCGGCTGGGCGATGCCGTCTGGGCCGCACTCCAGTGTGCGGACCAGTGGCGTCGCTTCGCCAGAGACCTCGAAATTCGTGCGGCGGAAGGCCGTGACCGGACCGGCTGACACCCGAAAACGCCGGCGCCCGTGCAGAGGGCGGCGTCGTAAACATGTGGTGGATGAGACGGACTTCACGGCGAGCGGTCTTGAAGAGCGCCGAAGTGACTCGTGTACGTTGAAGTAATTGTTGGCGCGCTGCTTCCCGACTTTGTGGCGGGTAACGGATCCCGGTGTGCGTCGCGGGATTACTGAAGGGATGCTGGATGCCTCATTGTGTGGCGTGCACAGTTCCGGTAGTTCCTCAGGTCTGCGAGGCTGGGTGCACGCGAGGCGGTCCGTCCGCGTGACGTCCGCTGGTTTTCCGGCGGGCAGTGAACCGCAAGCGAGAAGAATGGCGTCGGCCGGGCCCGCTGTCGTGCCCGCCAGTCCCGCACTTTGCCCGAAGTGCTTCCCTGTCGCGGTGGGCATAGGGAATTCCCTGCTGCTGATGCCCGCACCCGTGCGCCGACACCTTGGTACGTATTGCCAGTTATGGGGGAAAGATGAACGCGACGGAGTGCGAAAAAAATCGGACAGCGGATGTTTTCGCCGGGCGGCATGCGTGGCGCACGGATCCGATGGTGCCGGGGTGGCGCAACGCGGCCGTTCACGCGGGATGGGAGGAAAGGGGGCAGGAGAGCGCCCCTGCCTTAGCCAGGCCGTCGGCGTCGTACCGGTCCGCAGTCACCTACACGCCGGGGATCGTGCTCCGCGGCGAGGGCGACGGCCTGCGGCCCGAACTGCGCGCCGCCGTGCAGAGCATCGGGCTGGCCAATCTTGGAGTGGGCCGTGCGGTGGTCACCGAACAGACCGAGTGGGTGCTGGAATCGGACGCGGTCCGCTCCGAGGCGCACTGCGCCTGGCTGGCGATCCTGGCGCTGCACTACACCGGTGACCTCGTCTCGGCGGACGCGCAGTGCGAGCGGCTCGCCCGTGATCCCGTGTGGGCCGGGTCGGACCGGCACCAGGAGCTGCTGACGCTCCTGAGGGCCCGCAGCAGTCTGATGTCCGGCGATGTGGCGCGGGCCGCGGACCTGCTGAAGGCGCTTCTCGCCCGCCGCGCGTCGACGTTGCCCACCTGTCTCACGGTCGCCTGGCTGATCGAGGCGCTGGTCCACCTGGGCGAATTCGACCAGGCGCACCAAGTGCTCCTCGACCACGGGCTGGTCGGCCGGCTCGGCTCCCACCTGCCCGACCGGGTGCACGTGCTGGCGGCCAGGGGCGCCCTGCACATGGCCGTCGGCCAGTTCCGGCACGCCATCGACGACTACACCGCCTGCGGCCGGATTCTGGCCACGCTCAACGTGGTCAACTCCGCCGTCGTCCCCTGGCGGTCCAGGGCGGCCTTCGGGGCGCTGGCCGTGCAGCGGTACGACCTGGCACTCGCGCTGGCCGAGGACGAACTGATCGCGGCCCGGAAGTGGGGCTCCGCCAGGGGCGTGGGCATGGCGCTGCACGCTGTGGCCATGGCGCGCCGCGACGAGACGTCACCGGCCCTGCTGGAAGAGGCCGTGCAACTGCTCGAACTGGGACACGCCCGGTCCGAGCTGATCCAGGCACTCTTCGACCTCGGGATGATGCAGGCCGAACGCAAGGACGTGGTGGGCGGGCGCAGCCGGCTGGAGGAGGCCGACGAGGTGGCCCACGCCTGCGGCAACGCCTTCTGGGCGCGGCGCGTGAAGCCGGCTCTGGCCCGCCTGAGCGACCCCGACAGCAGCCGTGTGCTCACCCGGCAGGAGAACAAGATCGCCCAACTGGCCCGTGCCGGATACAGCAACCGGAGGATAGCGGAGACGCTCTTCCTGGCAGTTCGGACGGTCGAATTCCACTTGTCCAGTGTGTACCGGAAGCTGGATATCTCCGGGCGGCAGGAGCTGGTCACCGCCCTGGGGGTCGTGGCCCCTTAGGGAACAGTGCAAGGCGACGCCGCCCATCTCTTCGAGATGGGCGGCTTTTTCGTGTTCTGTTCGGCAGCGTTTCCCCGTCTGAAATAAAGGCGTGCTGCTGCGAGGGGGGGAATCTACGGGTGGGCCGCAGTGACCCTGTGGGTGTCCCGTAACGGAACCTGTGGGTGCCCCGCAGGTTCCCCTCGGTTCCCTTGTGTGCCGGTCGGTTCTGATGACAGGCTCGAAATCAATTCAGCGGGGCTTCGCTCACCGGGCTGCGGCCGCAACCGACGCACACCGAGGCAGGAATTCGCATGCTTCAGCAGAACACGACCAAGCGCATCGGATATTGGCTACTGCATTTGCACCAGCTTTTCGACGAAGCCACTCGGCGGGCACTGTCGGAACAGAACCTGAATCGACGTCAGTGGCAGGTGCTGCACGCCATCAGTATCCAGGTGAATACCGTCGCCGGGATCGATGAGGCGTTCTCCCCCTTCCTGGCGGTGGACCGGGCGGAGACGTACGGCCCTATCGTGAAGGAGTTCGAGGCCCGTGGCTGGGTGACAACGGACGGCACGGCCATTTCCCTCACCCAGGACGGGGGTGCGGCGCATACGCGGGCCGAGGCCGCGGTGAACGCGCATGCGGCCGAATCGCTCGCAGGGATATCCGAGGCCGAGTTCCTCGCGGCCAACGACGTACTGGCACGCATCGCCCACAACCTTGAGAACAAATAACGCCGGTTCTCCTCGGGAGGCACGTATGGATGCTTCAGTCATTGTCGTGGGCGCCGGGCCCGCGGGGCTCGCGCTGGCCGGGGAACTGCGTCTGGCCGGTGTCGACGTCATCGTGCTGGACCGGCTGGCCGCACCGTCCGGAGAGTCGCGCGGCATCGGGTTCACCATCCGGACCATGGAAGTCTTCGACCAGCGGGGACTTCTCTCCCGCTTCGGGGAGATCGAGACCAGTGAGGCCGGGCACTTCGGTGGCCTGCCTCTCGACCTGGGGGTGCTGGGCGCCGCCCACGCATCCGCGAGGACCGTTCCCCAGCCCGTGACCGAGGGAGTCCTGGAGAGCTGGGCCCGCGACCTGGGCGCCGACATCAGGCGCGGACACGAGGTCACCGGCCATGTCGAGGACGGCGCCGGGGTGACCGTCACCCTCTCGGGCGGCGGGGCCAATCTGCGCGCCCGCTACCTGGTCGGCTGTGACGGAGGGCGCAGCGGCGTTCGCCGAGCCGCCGGCTTCGACTTCCCCGGAACTCCCGCCACCACCGAACTCTTCCTCGCCGACATCCGCGGCGCGGATCTGTCACCCCGCATGGTGATCGACCGGACCGACGACGGCCTGGTGATGGTCGCGCAACTGCCGGGCGGCATCCACCGCGTCATCGTGGGCGAGCGAGGCACGACACCGCCCGGGCGCCGCACCGAACCGCCCGCCTTCAGCGAGGTCGCCGACGTCTGGAAGCGCCTGACGGGTGGTGACATCTCCGGGGCGGAGCCGGTCTGGGTCAGCGCGTTCACCGACGCCGCCCGGCAGGTCACCGCATACCGGCGCGGCCGGGTGCTGCTTGCCGGGGACGCCGCGCACGTCCATCTGCCCGCCGGTGGGCAGGGGATGAACACCAGCATCCAGGACTCGGTGAACCTCGGCTGGAAGCTCGCGGCGGTGGTGCGCGGCACGGCCCCCGGCACGCTCCTCGACTCCTACCACGACGAACGCCACGAGGTCGGCCGCAGGCTCCTCGCGAACACCCGGGCCCAGAGCTCCCTGATCCTCGGCGGCGCCGAGGCGGGACCGGTCCGCGAGATCCTCGGCGAACTCCTCGACCAGCCGGAGGTCGAACGCCTTCTGGCGGCCCGGGTCAGCGGCCTGGACATCCGCTACGACGTGGGCGGCGGCGCGCACCCCCTGCTGGGGGCCCGCATGCCGCGGCTCCGGCTCACTCACGAGCGGAAGGACACCAGCAGCAGCGAACTCCTGCGGACGGGGCGCGGCGTGCTGCTGGACCTGGCGGACAACGCCACGCTGCGCGGCCGTGCCCGGGAATGGACCGACCGGATCGACGTGGTGACAGCCGTCCCGCACGACCTCACGGCCGACCACCTGCCGGCCGGCACCACCGCACTCCTGCTGCGTCCCGACGGCCATGTGGCCTGGGCCGCTCCGGGCTCCCACTCCGACCTGCCGATGGCGCTGGCCCGCTGGTTCGGGCCGGCCCGACGAACACGAGAAGGGGAATGATGCACAGCACGCTGATCGTGGCCAGAATGGCATCCGGCTCGGCCGAGGAGGTCGCCGAACTCTTCGGAGCCTTCGACCGTACGGACGTTCCCGGCCGCATGGGCACCCGCCGCCGGCGGCTCTTCGAGTTCCGCGGCCTCTACTTCCACCTTCAGGACTTCGACGAGGACAACGGCGAGGACCTGATCGAGGAGGCCAAGACCGACCCCCGCTTCGTCCGCATCAGCCAGGACCTGAAGCCGCACATCCAGGCGTACGACCCCGCCACCTGGCGGTCGCCCAAGGACGCCATGGCCCGACGCTTCTACGACTGGAGGGCCTGATGAGCGGCGTGCAAGGACGCCGGGTCGTGATCACCGGGATCGGGGTCACCGCCCCCGGTGGAAAGGGCCCCAAGGAGTTCTGGAAGCTCCTCACCGACGGACGCACGGCCACTCGCCGTATCTCCTTCTTCGACCCCTCTCCGTTCCGCTCGCAGATCGCCGCCGAGGTCGACTTCGACGCCGAACTCTCCGGACTGAGCCCGCAGGAGATCCGCCGGATGGACCGGGCCGCCCAGTTCGCGGTGGTCACCGCGCGCGACGCGGTCGCCGACAGCGGACTGGAGTTCGCCGCCCTCCTCCCGCAGCGGACCGGGGTGACGATCGGCAGCGCGGTCGGCGCGACCACCGGCCTGGACCAGGAGTACCGCACGGTCAGCGACGGCGGCCGGCTGGAACTGGTGGACCACGCCTACGCGGTGCCGCATCTGTACAACCACATGGTCCCGAGCTCCTTCGCGACCGAGGTCGCCTGGGCGGTGGGCGCGGAGGGGCCGAGCACGGTGGTGTCCACCGGCTGCACCTCCGGTCTGGACGCGGTGGGGTACGCCGCGGACGTGATCAGGGAAGGCTCGGCCGACGTGATGATCGCGGGCGCGACCGACGCGCCCATCTCGCCGATCACCGTGGCCTGCTTCGACGCGATCAAGGCCACCACGCCCCGCAACGACGACCCCGAGCACGCCTCGCGGCCCTTCGACGCCAGCCGCAACGGCTTCGTCATGGGTGAGGGATCGGCCGTGTTCGTCCTGGAGGAACTGGACAGCGCCCGTGCCCGCGGGGCGCGGATCTACGCCGAGGTCGCCGGATTCGCGACGCGCTCGAACGCGTTCCACATGACCGGACTCCGCCCCGACGGCGCCGAGATGGCCGAGGCCATCAGGGTCGCCCTCGACGAGGCCCGGCTCAACCCCGAGGACATCGACTACATCAACGCCCACGGCTCCGGAACCAAGCAGAACGACCGGCACGAGACGGCGGCGTTCAAGCGCAGCCTGGGGGAGCACGCCCACCGGACCCCGGTCAGCTCCATCAAGTCGATGGTCGGCCACTCGCTCGGCGCCATCGGCTCCATCGAGATCGCCGCCTCCGTCCTCGCCATGACCCACGACGTGGTGCCGCCGACGGCGAATCTCCACAACCCCGACCCGGAGTGCGACCTGGACTACGTGCCACTGACCGCACGCGACTGGAAGACCGACAGCGTGCTCTCCGTAGGCAGCGGCTTCGGCGGATTCCAGAGCGCGGTGGTGCTGGCCAAGCCCGAGCGGAGCACCCGATGAGCGCGCGTGCACTGGTCACCGGGCTCGGGATCGTCGCGCCGACCGGACTCGGCATCGAGGATTACTGGTCTGCCACTCTCGCGGGCTGCAGTGCGATCGGACGGGTGACACACTTCGACCCCACGCCCTACCCGTCCCGGCTGGCGGGCCAGGTCAGCGGGTTCGACGCCGCGGAGCACCTGCCCAGCCGGCTCCTGCCGCAGACCGACCGGATGACCCGGCTCGCCCTGGTCGGCGCCGACTGGGCGTTCGAGGACGCCGGTGTGGTCCCCGCCGACCTGCCCACATACGGCATCGGAGTGATCACCGCGAGCCACTCCGGGGGCTTCGAGTTCGGCCAGAACGAGCTGCGGGCGCTGTGGAGCAAGGGTGGCCAGTACGTCAGCGCGTACCAGTCCTTCGCCTGGTTCTACGCGGTCAACAGCGGGCAGATCTCCATCCGCAGCGGCCTCCGCGGCCCCAGCAGTGTCGTGGTCAGCGACCAGGCGGGAGGGCTCGACGCGGTAGCCCAGGCCCGCCGGCAGATCCGCAAGGGGACCAGCATGGTCATCTCGGGCGCGGTCGACGCGTCGATCTGCCCCTGGGGGTGGGTCGCCCAGATGGCCGGCGGCCGCCTCAGCACCTCCGACGACCCGGAGCGGGCCTACCTCCCCTTCGACGACCGGGCCGCCGGGCACGTCCCGGGCGAGGGCGGCGCACTGCTGGTCGTCGAGGACGCCGCACACGCGACGCGGCGTGCGGCGCCCCGGGTGTACGGCGAGATCGCCGGGCACGCGTCGACGGTGGACCCCAGGCCCGGCAGCGACCGTGCGCCCACCCTGCAGAACGCCATCGAACTCGCCCTGGCGGACGCGGACATGGTTGCCGACGACATCGACGTCGTGTTCGCCGACGCCGCGGGCCTGCCGGACCTGGACCGGGCCGAGGCCGAGGCGATCACCAAGGTCTTCGGGCCCCGCGGGGTGCCGGTGACCGCGCCCAAGACCACGACGGGACGGCTGTACTCCGGCGCCGCACCGCTCGACCTCGCCGCCGCGTTCCTCTCGATGCGCGACCAGGTCGTCCCGCCGACGGCTGGCTCAACCCCGGCGAAGTCCTACGAGATCGACCTCGTGACCGGCGCCCCCCGCCCCGCCGAGCTGCGCAGCGCGCTCGTGCTCGCCCGCGGCCACGGCGGCTTCAACTCGGCGATGGTCGTGCGCGCAGCCGGCCACGCCGCTCCGTGACCCGTACGAAAGGACGCCCCATGACCACCCGTGAATTCACCCTCCAGGCCCTCAGGACCACGCTCCTGGAAGGCGCCGGAACCGACGAGAACGTGGACCTGCACGGCGACATCGCCGACACCACCTTCGAGGACCTCGGCTACGAGTCGCTGGCGATGCTGGAGACCGTCGGCCGCATCGAGCGCGAGTACGGCATCGGCCTGGACGAGGAGGAAGTCGCCCTGGCGAACACCCCCCGCGCGCTCATCCGCCTCGTCAACGGCCGTCTGTCCGCCGCCCAGTCCGCCTGATCGGAGACCACGATGACCGACAACACGGCCAAAGTCGCGCTGGTCACCGGCGCCACCAGCGGAATAGGCCTGGCTTCCGCCCGGCTCCTCGCCGAGCAGGGACACCGGGTGTTCCTCTGCGCCCGGGACGCGAGCGCGGTCGCCGAGACCGTCAAAGCCCTGCAGAACGAGAACCTCGACGTGGACGGCGCGGCCGCCGACGTCCGCTCCAAGGACGACATCGAGGCCGTCGTACGGGCGGCGGTGGCCAGGTTCGGGCCGATCGACGTCCTGGTCAACAACGCGGGCCGCAGCGGGGGAGGAGTCACCGCGGACATCGCCGACGACCTGTGGGACGACGTCATCGCCACCAACCTCACCAGCGTGTTCCAGGTGACCCGCGAAGTCCTCAACACGGGGGGCATGCGCGAGAAGAGGCGCGGCCGCATCATCAACATCGCTTCCACGGCGGGCAAGCAGGGCGTGGTGCTCGGCGCCCCGTACTCCGCCTCGAAGCACGGGGTGGTCGGTTTCACCAAGGCGCTGGGCAACGAGCTGGCGCCGACCGGGATCACCGTCAACGCGGTGTGCCCCGGCTACGTCGAGACGCCGATGGCGCAGCGTGTGCGGCAGGGGTACGCGGCCGCCTACGAGACGTCCGAGGACGCGATCCTGGAGAAGTTCCGGGCGAAGATCCCGCTGGGCCGGTACTCCACCCCCCAGGAGGTCGCCGGACTCGTCGGCTACCTCGCCTCCGACCCGGCGGCCTCCATCACCGCGCAGGCGCTGAACGTCTGCGGAGGCCTGGGCAACTTCTGACTCCCTGTCATGTCGCGTAGCAACTTCCCTGCCCACCGAGCACGTCGAGTCAAGGAGACAGCTGTGCCCGCACAAGCCGGCCGCGAGGTCGAGCACGAGATCACCGTCCTGGCCGCTGCCAAGGACGTCTACCGACTGCTTGCCGAGGTGGAGAACTGGCCGAGGCTCTTCCCGCCGTCGGTGTACGTCGACGTCCTGGAGCGTGAGGGAAACCTGGAGCGGATCCGTATCTGGGCCACCGCGAACGGTGAGGCCAAGAACTGGACCTCGATCCGGGAGCTCGATCCGGACGGGCTGCGCATCACGTTCCGGCAGGAGATCTCCGCACCGCCCGTGGCGTCGATGAGCGGCACCTGGATCGTGGAGCCGGTGGGGGAGGGGGAAACCCGGCTCCGGCTGCTCCACGAGTACCGCGCGATCGACGACGATCCCGAGGGCCTCGCCTGGATCGACGAGGCCGTCGACCGCAACAGCCGCGCCGAACTCCCCTCGGTCAAGGCCGGACTCGAAGAAGCCACCCGGACCGATGAGCTGACGCTGTCCTTCGTGGACAGTGTCACGGTCGAAGGCGCCGCGAAGGACCTCTTCGACTTCGTCAACGAGGCCGACCGCTGGACCGAGCGGCTGCCGCACGTCAACGAGGTCAAGCTCACCGAGGAGACCCCCGGCCTCCAGGTCCTGCGGATGGAGACCCTCACCAAGGACGGCTCGGCGCACACGACCGAGTCGGTACGGGTCTGCTTCCCGCACCAGCGGATCGCCTACAAGCAGACCACGCTGCCCGCCCTGATGAACCTCCACACCGGGTACTGGCTCTTCGAGGAAGGCCCCGACGGCACCACCACCGCGAGCTCGCAGCACACGGTGGTTCTCAACGCCGCGAACATCACCAAGATCCTCGGAGCGGACGCGGGCGTCCCCGAAGCCAGGGAGTTCATCCGCAACGCCCTCGGCAACAACAGCCGCGCCACGCTGGAGCACGCCAGGAAGTACGCGGAAGCGCGGCGCTGACCGATGCCCGTGAACACCCCCCGGAGCACAGTGGACGCGGACGTGGTCGTGGTCGGCGCCGGTCCGGTCGGGCTGCTCCTCGCCGGGGACCTGTGCGCCCATGGGGTCCGGGTCACGGTGGTGGAGCGGCTGACCACGCCGATGACCGAATCGCGCGCGTCCACCCTGCACGCCCGCACGATGGAGGTGCTCGCCGAACGCGGCGTCCTCGACCGGCTCGGCCCGCTCCCGGACGGCGGCCCGGGGCACTTCGGCGGCATCCGGCTCGACCTGGCCGAGGCCGAGCCGGGCCATCCGTACGCGGGACAGTGGAAGTGTCCCCAGACGCGGATCGAGGCGGTGCTCCAGGAGCGGGCCGTCGAGCTGGGGGCGCGGATACTGCGCGGGCGACAGCTTGTCGCCCTGGCGGACCGCGGCGACCGCGTGGTGGTCGCGACCGCCGCGACGGATCCGGCCGGCGGCCCGGCCGAGGAGCTGACCGGATCGTATGTCGTCGGCTGCGACGGCTGGCGGTCCGCCGTACGGGACCTGGCGGGCTTCACGTTCCCCGGCCGGCCGGCGGGCCGCGAGATGCTGCGGGCCGACGTCGCCGGAATCCGTGTCCCCGACCGGCGGTTCGAGCGCCTGCCCGACGGACTGGCCACCGCCCACCGCTGGCCGGACGGCAGCACCCGGGTCATGGTGCACGTCTTCGGTACGGAGCCCCGGTCCCGCGCCGGGCAGCCGGAGTTCGACGAGATCGTGCGGGCCTGGTCGAAGGTCACCGGTGAGGACATCGGCCATGGGACGCCCCGGTGGCTGAACGCCTTCGACAACACCCGACGCCAGGCCGCCCGCTACCGCCGGGGCCGGGTCCTGCTCGCCGGTGACGCCGCCCACGTACAGATGCCGGTCGGCGGGCAGGCCCTCAACCTCGGCCTCCAGGACGCCGCCGCGCTCGGCGTACGGCTCGCCGAGCAGCTCAGGGCCCCGACGGGCGGCGAACCCCGGGCCGATGGGGACGCCCTGGACGCGTACCACCGTGAGCGCCACCCCGTGGGGGCCGCCACGCTCAACAACATCCAGGCGCAGTCGACGCTGCTGCTCGGCGGGCACGAGGTGGAGCCGCTGCGGGAGATCTTCGCCGAGCTCATGCGCCTCGGGTCCGTACGCCGACGGCTCGCCCGCATGATCAGCGGCCTCGGCACGCCGCCCACCGCCGACGGGGGGGCCGACGGGCTCTTCGCCCTCCCTTCCCCGACGACTACACAGGACAGGACTCCCACCATGGCCAAGCTCACGAACAAGACCGCGCTGGTGACCGGCTCCAGCCGGGGAATCGGCCGCGCCACCGCCCAGCGGCTGGCCGCCGAGGGCGCACTCGTCGCGGTGCACTACGCGTCCAACGAGGAGGCGGCGCGCGAGACCGTCGAACTGATCGAGAAGGACGGGGGACGGGCCTTCACGGTCCGGGCCGAACTCGGTGTCCCCGGAGACGTGCACGAACTCTTCCTCGGCCTGGAGCGCGGCCTCAAGGAGCGCACCGGCGCCACGACCCTCGACATCGTGGTCAACAACGCGGCTGTGACCACCCCCGCCGGGGTGCAGCCGGAGGATGTCACGCCCGAGGAGTTCGAGCGGCTCTTCGCGGTGAACGCCAAGGCCCCGTTCTTCATCGTGCAGCGCGCCCTCGTCCTGCTCTCCGACGGCGGCCGCGTCATCAACATCTCCTCCGGCCTCACCCGCTGCGCCAACCCCGACCAGGTCGCGTACTCCATGACCAAGGGCGCGGTCGAGCAGATCACCCTGCACTTCGCGCGCCACCTGGCGCCGCGCGGCATCACCGTCAACAGCGTGGCGCCCGGCATCACCAACAATGGCGGCCCGGTCTTCGACATCCCCGAGGCCGTGGAGCAGATGGCCCAGCTGTCGGCGTTCAAGCGCGTCGGCGAGGCGGTGGACGTCGCTGACGTGGTGACGTTCCTCGCCACCCACGAGGCCCGGTGGATCACCGGGGCCTTCATCGACGCCAGCGGTGGCACCCTGCTGGGCTGACCGCTCCGGCATCCGAGACGAGCAGGAGGACTGGTGACGACCGTACAAGCATCGCCGAGCATCGCTGAACACCTCGGTGAACTCAAGGAGTTGAAGAAGGCGGCCCGGGTCGGACCCGATCCCGCGGCCACGGAGCGCCAGCACGCCAAGGGCAAGCTCACCGCGTACGAACGCATCGATCTCCTGCTGGATCCGGGCAGCTTCACCGAGGTCGAGCCACTGCGGCGGCACCGGGCCACGGGATTCGGCCTGGAGGCCAAACGGCCGCACTCCGACGGCGTGGTCACCGGTTGGGGAACCGTCGAGGGACGCACCGTATTCGTGTACGCGCACGACTTCCGGATCTTCGGGGGTGCGCTGGGAGAGGCGCACGCACAGAAGATCCAGAAGATCATGGACATGGCCATCGCTTCGGGCGGTCCGCTGGTGTCCCTGAACGACGGCGCGGGCGCCCGTATCCAGGAGGGCGTCTCGGCACTGGCCGGATACGGCGGCATCTTCCAGCGCAACACCCGGGCATCCGGGGTCATCCCGCAGATCAGCGTGATGCTCGGACCCTGCGCCGGGGGAGCCGCCTACTCCCCGGCTCTGACCGACTTCGTTTTCGCGGTCCGCGGCATAGCGCAGATGTTCATCACCGGCCCCGACGTGGTCCGCACGGTCACCGGGGAGGAGGTCTCGCAGGACGGCCTGGGCGGCGCCGACGTACACGGCACCGCGTCGGGCGTCGCGCACTTCGTCCACGACGACGAGGAGACCTGCCTCGCCGAGGTGCGCTGGCTCCTGTCGCTGCTGCCCGCCAACAACCGTGAACTGCCGCCCGCCGTCGTCACCGGCGATCCGGCGGACCGCAGGGTGGACCGCCTCCTCGAAGTGGTACCGGCCGACGGCAACCGCTCCTACGACATCCGCGACGTCATCGCCGAACTCGTGGACGACGAGGACTACATGGAGGTCCACGCCCAGTGGGGCACCAACCTGGTCTGCGCACTGGCCCGGCTCGACGGGCAGGTCGTCGGCGTGGTCGGGAGCCAGCCCGCCGCCCTGGCCGGTGTCCTGGACATCACCGCGAGCGAGAAGGGCGCCAGATTCGTCCAGTTCTGCGACGCCTTCAACATCCCCCTCCTGACGCTCGTGGACGTGCCGGGCTTCCTGCCCGGCGTGGACCAGGAGCACGGCGGCATCATCCGGCGCGGCGCCAAGCTGCTCTACGCGTACTGCAACGCCACCGTGCCGCGGATCTCCGTGGTGCTCCGCAAGGCGTACGGCGGTGCCTACATCGTGATGGACTCGCGTTCCATCGGCACGGACCTCGCCCTTGCCTGGCCCACCAACGAGATCGCGGTGATGGGTGCGGAAGCGGCGGCGGACGTGGTCTTCCGGCGCGAGATCGCCGCCTCCGACGACCCGACGACCACCCGCGAGCAGAAGATCAAAGAATACCGGCGGGAGCTCGTACACCCCTACTACGCGGCCGAACGCGGCCTGGTCGACGATGTGATCGACCCGGGCGATACGCGTGCCGTCCTCATCCGCTCCTTCGCGATGCTTCAGCGCAAGGACACCGACCTGCCGCGCCGCAAGCACGGCAACCCGCCCCAGTGAGCGCCGGCCCCGGCCAGGAAGCACCGCTGCTCCTGCGGATCGAGAAGGGCTCACCCGACGCGGTGGATCTCGCCGCCGTCACCACGGCCCTGTTCACCCGCCTCACCGCCGCACCACAGGAGTCCGCCCACCGCGGGCGCACTGCCGCCCCGTGGCGCCGCCCCGAACGGTCGTCCGGCTTCGACGGTCCCAGAAGCTGGCAGGACGCCCGCAGTTGAATACGACGACAACGAACGGAGAACAGAGCATGGATGTGGGAATCCTCTTCGACCTGCGCAACCCGGACGCCTGGCACCGGCCGTGGGCCGATCACTACGCGCACGCGCTGGAGCTCTGCGAGGAGGCGGACCGGCGAGGCGTCGGCGGTCTCTGGTTCACCGAGCACCACCTCTTCGAGGACGGCTATCTGCCGCAGCCGCTGGTGTTCGCCGCGGCCGCCGCGGCCCGTACCCGCGACTGCCGTATCGGAACCGCGGTCGTCCTGCCCAACCTGCGCAAGCCCGCACAACTCGCCGAGGACGCCGCGGTCGTCGACCTGATCAGCGGCGGCCGTCTGGAGCTGGGCGTCGGGGCCGGATACCGGGTGCCCGAATACCAGCTGTTCGACGCCGAGTTCGAGGGCCGCATCGGGCGGGTCGAGAGGAACATCGCCGAGGTCCGAAGCCTGTGGGCCGAGGGCGGCATCACCCCCGGGCCGATCCAGCGGCCGGTACCCGTGTGGGGCGGCTTCTACGGGCCGCGCGGCGCACGGATCGCGGGCCGCCTCGGCATCGGTCTGCTCCACATCAACCGCGCCATGTACGAGCACTACCGCAGAGGCCTGGAGGAGGGCGGCCACGACCCGTCCGTCGCCCGGGTCTCCGACCTGCTGCCGGTGATCCTGGCCGACGACCCCGAGGCAGCCTGGCCGCGGATCGCCCCGCACCTGGTCCACCAGATGAACTCCTACCGCACCGGATCGGTGGAAGGCACCGGCCACCCCGCTCCGCCGCTGTTGAAGGTGGAGGACTTCCCCGAGAAGCGCGCCGACGACGGGTCCTGGTCGACCCTGGAGGTCCTCACCCCCGAGGAAGCGGCGGTACGCATCCACGAGCGGACCCAGGGACTCCCGGTCAAGCACCTCATCTTCTGGGCGAGCGTCGCGGGGATGCCCAACGACCTGGTGACCCGGCACATCGAACTGGTGAGTGAGCGACTGCCGAAACTGCTCGCCGAGGTGCGGGGCCGGTGAGTGGGAGGACCGCCAGCGAGGCGACCGCAGGACGGGAGGGCGTACGACAGCACCGGCCGCTGCTCGTCGTCCTGTCGGGGAACATGCTCCTGGACGCCGTCGAGGTCTCCGTGGTCCTGGTGGCTCTCCCGTCGATCGCGGCCGACCTGGGACTGACCCTGTGGTCGGTGCAGTGGCTGATGAGCGGCTTCGCACTCGGCTTCGCCGCGATGCTGCTCCTGGGGCCCGTGCTCTCGGGCCGCTGGGGGCTGCGCCGCGTCTACCTCTGCGCGATGCTGGTCTTCGCGCTCGCCTCCCTCATCGGCGGTCTCGGCGACAGTACGGAGCTGCTGATCGCCTCACGCGTCGTCAAGGGGGCATGCGCGGCGCTGACCGCCCCGGCCGGGCTCGCGCTCATCGGTACGACCTTCCCGAGCGGACCGGCGCAGCGCCGGGCGGTGTCGGTCTACTCGTTGTTCGGAGCGGCCGGGTTCACCGCGGGTCTGCTGCTCTCCGGGGCCCTGGTCGCCGCCGACTGGCGCTGGACGTTCCTGCTCCCGACCCCGGTGGCCCTGGTACTCCTGGTGTGGGGGCTGAAAGTGATCCCCGGCCCCGCCCGGCAGGCCGCACGCCGGCCGGTCGCGGCGGTGCTGCGGAACGGGCCGTTGACGAGGGCGGCCCTGGGCGCCTCCGCCCTCAACGGCTCCTACATCGGGCTGCTTGTGCTCGTGACGTTCCGGGCCGCCGACGGTTGGGGCTGGGAGCCCTGGCAGATCGCGCTGGCCCTGCTGCCCGCGAGCGTTCCGCTGGCTCTTTCGGTGCCGTACGCGGGGCTTCTCGTCCACCGATTCGGCACGGCACGACTGATCGCCGCAGGCGCGCTCTGCGCCCTCGCCGGACAGCTCTACGCCCTGCTGAGCCCGGCGCCCCACACGTACGCGACCGGGCTGCTCCCTGCGCTGATCCTGGTGGAGGCCGCGTTCGTGCTCTCCTTCGCGGCCCTGAACCTTCAGGCGACGCAGAGCGTGGAACCCGTGCTGCGGTCCACGGCCGTGCCGGTCTACCAGACCGGGGTGCAGATCGGCAGCGTCGTCATGCTGCCGCTGGTCGCCGGGCTCGCCACCGTCACCGACGGCTACCGGGCACCTCTGTTCGCGACCTCGCTGGCCGCCGCCCTGGGGGTGGCGACGGCGGCCGGGGGGCTGCGTGGGAGGTGACCGGGGCCGGGGCGGTGGTCTCAGCGTGCGAGCAGTTCCCGGGTGAGGGCGTCGAGCCGCAGTGCCTCCTGCTGGTTGAAGGACGGGAGCCGCGTGCTGAGCCGTCGGCCCTCGAAGAAGGCGCTCAGGGGTTCGGCCGGCGGGGCGTCGATGGCCGCGACGATCGGCGCGATGCCCACCTCCACCGGATTCGCGTACCGCAGCATCTCCTGGATACGGGCAGCGGTGGCCGGGTCGAACTCGCCGGCGAAGCCGGTCGCCGTACCGCCGGGGAAGTTGAGGACGTACCGGGTGCGGTAGCCGCGGTGTTCGGCGGCGAACGAGGTGCCGAGGAGGTCATTGAGCTTTCCGCCCTGGAACATCGCCGCCCAGCCGTCGTAGCCGTGCTCGAAGCCGAGGTCGTCCCAGTGGATCCCGCCCGCGTCGACGCCCGGGCCCGCCACGTTCATGATGACCGGTGCGGGCGCCTTCTCCAGGAGGCCGACCAGGCCGTACCCGAGCAGGAAGCGGCTCAGGTAGTACAACGCGAAGTTGTGTTCGAACCCCTCGGATGTGACACGGCGGTACGAACGGAAGAACCGCGCGCACAGCACCAGTGCGTCAACGACGGGAAACCGCTCCTCGATCTCCTTGACGACCCGTTCGTTCTCGCTGACGAGACTCAGGTCCGCCCGGATGAAGAAGGCCCGCTCCTCGGCGCCCAGGCCGGTCGCGGCGGCGAGGAGATTCTTCCCCTTTTCCGGGTTGGGGCCGATGACGGCAACGCGGTCCCCGCGCTTCAGATAGGTGTGGGCGAGGGCCTCCCCGATTCCGGAGGTGCCGCCTGAAATGACCATGGTCTTCATCGTCGTTCTCCCTGAGCGGTGGTGTTCTGAGTGAGAGGAAACTTCATGAGTAACGAATCGGATCTCGTCCGTACGGTGGCACTACTCACCGAGCGCGTGCGGGAGCTGGAGAGCATTCATGAACTGCAGAGGCTGCGGGCGGAGTTCCACCGCTGTCTGAACAACGCCGAATGGGATGCCCTGGGCGCCCTGTTCGCGGATGACGCACATCTGGACTACGGGGATTTTGGGCAGGCACACGGCGGTGCGGGTGTCCGTGACTTCTACAGCGCGCTCCCGAAGAAGATCCTGGAATTTCAGCGTGGTGCCTCCGAGATCTCGTTCAAGAACTTCATACAGGGGCACCAGGTGGAGATTCTCGGCATGGACGAGGCGAAGGGCGTGTCCTTCTTCGCGGAGAAGATCCGCTTCGACCGGGCGAGCGAGATCCACCAGAGCATCGGCCAGTTCACCGACACCTATGTCCGGCGGGACGGCCGTTGGTACTTCGCCAGGGTCGAGCTCGACCACTACTGGGTGGTGCCCGACAACGAGGACTGGCGCTGGCCCTGGTGATCCGCCGGAGCGCGCCGCCCCGGCCGTGATCCCCCAGGCCCCCGAGGCGCGCCTCGGGGGCCGTGCCGTCACCCGTGTGCGGTCTCCTGCTCCGGCACGGGAGCCGCCGCGGGCGACGGCTTGCGCCGGCGCAACGCGGGCAGCATGGTGACCACCCCGATCAGGGCGAAGACCAGCGGTACCACCAGCGCGAGGCGCAGGCCGTGCAGGAACGCGTCCGGAGTGTCCCCGGTATTCGCGGTGGTGACCGCGGTCACCACGCTCAGGCCGAGCGCCGGCCCGATCTGGAACGAGGTGTTCACCAGGCCGCCGGCCACGCCCTGGTCCTGCACCGAGACGCTGTCGGCCGCTGCCATGGTCAGCGGCCCGTACGCCAGCGAGAATCCGAGGCCGATCAGGAGGAAGGAGGGCAGCAGCAGAGCGCTGTAGCTGGAGTCGGCGGAGAGGAACTGGAGCAGTGCGTACGCCAGGGCGGCCGACGTCAGCCCCGCGAGGATCACCCGGTCCACCCCGAAGCGCCCGACCAGCGGCGGGGCGATCCGGGTCGAGAGCACGGCGGCGACCAGGCCGACGGGGCTCACCGCGAAGCCGGTCTCCATCGCCGACCAGCCGCGGAAGTCCTGGAGATACAGCGTCATGGTGAACAGGACACCGATCCAGGCGCCGATCAGTGCCATGGCACCGATGTTGGCGCGAATCAGCGCGGGGGCGCGCAGAATGTCCAGCCGCACGAGCGGCGAGGGGACCCTTCGCTGGATCGTGGTGAACAAGGCGAGCAAGGCCAGCGCGACCAGCAGCGACACTAGGGTGCGAGCCGAGGTCCAGCCCACCTCCGGTGCCTGGACCAGGGTGAACACCACCAGCAGCATCGTCGCGGTGATGGTCACGGCTCCGGCGATGTCGAAGTCCTTCGCGCCGCCTCGGGGGTGGGGCGAGCGTGGGATGAAGGAGAGACCGGCGAGGAACGCGATGAGACCGACCGCGGCCGGGGCGAAGAACACCCAGCGCCAGTGCAGATCGGTGAGGAGACCGCCGATGACCATGCCGAGGGCCATGCCCGTGGCGCCGGTCGCGGTGAAGATCGACAGGGCCTTGTTGCGCAGGTGGCCCTCGGCGAAGCTCGTGGTGATGATCGAGAAGCCCGCCGGGGCGCTGAACGCGGCGCCGACACCCGTGACGAATCGCGCCGCGATCAGCACGTCCCCGTTCGGGGCGGCGCCGCCGACCGCGGAGCCGACGACGAAGACCATGAGCGAGATGAGCAGCATCCGGCGGCGCCCGAAGAGGTCGGCGGCGCGCCCGCCGAGAAGGAGGAAGCCGCCGAATCCGACCACGTATCCGGTGATCACCCACTGGAGGGAACTGGTCGACATGTCGAGCGCGGAACCGATGGCCGGGAGGGCCACGCCCTTCATCGAGACGTCGAGGGCGTCGATGAATAACGCGCCGCACAGCACGCTCAGCATCGCGTAGGCCTTGGGGGTCATCGAGGTGAACAAGGCGTTCGAAGGGGGTGGGGCGGACATGGAACCTCCAGGAGAGCCGGCCGGTCGCCATGGGCGGACCGATCGGTCTGAAACGCGGACGGCCACAGCATGGCCATGCCCGGAGCGGGATGTCAACGAGCGTCGCCCACAAGGCGGACCGATCGGTCTGTTAGGGAACTCCCGTTCGGACCGATCGGTCTGATAGTCTGTGAACTCATGGCGCGCAAACCCACGTCCGACGCACACGACCGCATCCTGGATGCCGCGGCCGACCTGTTCGACCGCTACGGCGTGCACGCCGTCGGAATGCAGCAGATCATCGACGAGCTCGGCTACGGCAAGCAGCTCCTCTACCGGGAATTCGCCAGCAAGGACAAGCTGGTCGTGGCGTATCTCCAGCGCTGTACACAGGACTGGGACAGGACGCTGGAAAGCGCGGCGGAGAAGTCGAGCACGCCTGAGGAGCAGCTCGTCGAAGTGGTCCGCGCGGTGCAGACGATGGCCCCCGGAACCCGTGGTTGTTCACTGCGCAACACCCACGCCGAATTTCCCCATCCGGACCATCCCGCCCACCGGGTCTCCGTCGAACACTTCAAGACCGTGCGGGAGCAGCTCCGCGCCCTGGCCCGACAGACCTCGGCTGCGAACCCCGACCGTCTCGGCGACCGGATCATGCTGATCATCGATGGTCTCTATGCGAGCGGTTCCGTTCTCGGCGCGTCGGGTGCGGCGGCCGAGGCGGTGGATTTCGCTCGTGACGTGATTCGCTTCGAGACGTCCGTGACAGTGGGCTGAAATTCCAGAACCTGTGGTCGTCCCGCAGTGACACGGTGTGTATCCCCGGCGATACGGTGAGAGCCGTTTCAGTTGAATCCCTGAGGAGAGCATCGTGAAACAGCGCCAGCGTGTCGCGTTGATCAGTGGAGCCGGCCGTGGAATCGGTGCGGCGACCGCACGGGAATTCGGTCGGCGCGGATATCACGTGGTGGTCAACTACCGCAGCAACGCGGACACCGCGGCATCCGTCGTCGAGGCGATCGAGAAGGAAGGCGGCTCGGCCCGGGCGGTGCGGGCCGACGTCTGCGACGCGGACGAGGTCGCCGCTCTCATCGAGGGAGTGCGCGGCGAACACGGACGCATCGACGTGCTCGTCTGCAACGCCAACACCGTCAACCCCTCGTTCGCGCCGCTGGCCGAGCTCTCCTGGGAAGCCTTCGCGGACAAGGTCAACGGCGAGCTGTCAGGGGTCTTCTTCCTCAGTCAGCGCGCCCTGGCCGTGATGCGCGAGCAGCGGGCGGGCCGCATCATCTTCATATCGAGCACCGCCGCCGACTACATCGGCATGGCCGTGGCCCATTCCACGGCGAAGGCGGCCCTCAACACCTTCAGCCGCCATGTCGCGGGGGTCGGCGCGCAGTACGGCGTCACGGTGAACACTATCGCGTTCGGCGCGGTCCGCACCGAGTCCTCCGGCCAGGGCTTCAGCGAGGGCCTCCAGAAGTACCTGACGGACCGTTCCGTTCTCACCCGGCTCGTCGAGCCCGAGGACGCGGCACGGACCGTCGCACTGGTCGCCGACGACGACTTCGGGGCAGTGGCCGGTCAACTGATCCGTGTGGAAGGAGGGTACGACGTCCTCGATCAGCAACTGCACCCGTTGACCGGCCATTTCAACTGACCTACAGGTCGTTGTCGAACGCCGCCGCCAGCTCACGCCATGCGGCCCGGGGCAGGCCCGAACCGCCCTCCTCGGCGGTGAGCACCTGAAGGGCGACATGGTCGGCGCCCGCGTCGAAGTACTCCTGGGTCCGGGCCTTGACGCGGTCGGCGTCGCCGATGGCGAACAGGGCGTCCAGAAGCCGGAGGCTGCCGCCGCCCTCGAAGTCGTTCTCCGAGAACCCCAGGCGCAGCAGGTTGGCGGTGTAGTTGGGCAGCTGCAGGTACATACCCAGCATGTTCCGGGCGGTCGTGCGGGCCCGGTCGAGGTCGGTGTCGAGCACCACCGACAGCTCCGGAGCGAGCAGCGCCCGAGGCCCGAGGGCCGCGCGGGCCTCCGCCGTGTGCTCGCTGGTGACGAGATAGGGGTGGGCGCCCAGAGCCCGCCCGGCCGCGAGCTTCAGCATCTTCGGGCCGAGCGCCGCCAGCACCCTGCGGCCCGGCTCCACGGGCGGAGCGGCGGCGTCCAGCGCGTCGAGATAGGCCACCATCGCGCTGTACGGCTTCGCGTACTGCGGCACCAACGGTCCGTGGCTGACGCCCAGACCGAGGACGAACCGCCCGCGCGCGCTCGCGTCGATCGCCGCGATCCGCGCGGCCACGTCCTCGGCGGCATGGCCCCAGACGCTCAGGATGCCGGTGGCCACGGTGAGCGTACGGGTGGCGGCGACGAGGTCCGCCGCGTCGTCGGGCGAGGGGCTGCCCCCGATCCACACCGTGCCGTAGCCCAACTCCTCCAGCTCGGCCACCGCTTCGGCGATCGCCTCCCTGCCCGGGCCGTCCACCCGCGAACCGTGCAGGGCGCTGCTCCAGATACCGACCCGTCCGAATGTCTCATGCGTCACAGTAGCCATGGTGTGATCAACAGCGGTCCGCCCCCGGTATTCCCGGCCGGGGGAGTTTCATCCCCGCGACGTTCCGGACGCCTCCCCGTCCTCCGGAACGTCCTTGATGAAGACGAGACCGTCGATCCCGGCCAAGTGCCCGGGGTCCAGGGGGGAGTAGCCGAAGTAGGGGGACACGCGCCGGGCGGGGCGCGCGCTGGCGAGGGCGTCGGCCAGCCGGGGGGCGTCGAGGAGGAAGCGTTCCTCGGGGAGCGCGTGGAGCAGCCCTTCGACGGTGTCCGGCGGCGGAGTGCCCACGCCCTGGTGGCGCAGGGTGCCGAGCGCGGTGGCGAGAAACCCGTAGCGCTCACCCGGACGGGTGCTGACCAGGGCGCCGGCGCTCCACCACTCCAGCGGGAGCCCGCCCATCAGGGTGCTGCTCCGCTCGCGCTGGAGATGCCCGTTGTGGCCATGGGCCAGGGCCGGGCCCCGCTCGACGACGGCGAGAAGGTTCTCGGCCATCATCCGGTCCCGCAGGCCCATCATGCGCGCCATGCGGCTCGGCGACGCGTCGGCCATCCAGTAGTGGTACCGCAGCAGGCCCAGCGCGGTGCGACCGTACAGCGACGCCCGGTCCCTCTCCTCCCGGGACGTCGCCGTGATCAGGTCCGGCGTCTGCGCGTCGAGCAACGCCACGAGGTCATCGGCGAGGAGACGCAGGTGAACGGCCCCGTCCGACCGCCCCACGGAGCGCGCCGGGTCCGTCATCGCGGCGGCGTCGGTCCACCGGCCATCGGGACCGAGCAGGCCGTCGAGCGTCTCGGCGGAGCAGGGCAGCATGTCCGCTTCCACCTGGGCCGCGAGGTACCCGTGGAGTGCGGTGAGTGCCTGCCGGGGGCTCGCGGCGTGAGTGATCTCCACCGGACCGTCGAATCCGGCGAAGCGGACCCGGTCGGAGAGGGGGCGTCCCTGGTTGAACGTGCGCATCCAGCCGACGAGTTCGCGGTTGGCCGCGGACGCGCCCCACCCGTGGCTGAAGCCGTGCTCCATGGCCGCGTCGAGGGTGCCCGTGCCGAACGCGACGTACTCGTCCACGAGCAGTGCCATCAGGCAGTCGCTCTCGATCGCGATCGTCCGGTAGCCCTCCTGCTCCACCAGCTGCCGGAAGAGCTCGTTACGCAGACGGAGCGGGGTCTCCACGCCGTGGGTGGGCTCCCCCAGGGCGAGCAGCCGTGGCCGGGCCGGGAACAGCTTCATGACGGCGGTCGCGTCGAGAGCGTGGACGGTGTCTTTGATGTCCGAAGTCATGCACTAAACGGTATCGTTGAAGCTTCGGTGTAGACTTTTCCGCAATTCCGGCAGGCAGATGAGGGAAAGTCTCAAATGAGTAGGCAGCTGAGGCCGATCGATCTGGCGCGCGAGCACGGTCTGTCCACGCAGGCCGTCCGGAACTACGAAGCGGCGGGCATCCTTCCGCCCGCCGCCCGCACCCCTCACGGCTACCGCACCTACACCCCGCGCCACGCGGCGGCCCTGCGGGCCTTTCTCGCCCTGGCCCCCGGCCACGGCCACCGCACCGCCGCGTCGGTCATGCAGGCGGTGAACCGGGGCGAGGAGGACGAGGCGTTCCGGCTCATCGACGAGAGCCACGTCCAACTCCGCGAGGACCGTGGGACCCTGCGGGCCGTCGAGAGCGCCCTGCGCGCCCTGGAGCCGGACACGTCCCCCGCACACCCCGACGTGCCCGCCCCCGGCACGACGTACATCGGGCCGCTGGCCGCGCAGCTCGGGCTCCGGCCCGCCACGCTCCGCACGTGGGAGCGCGCGGGCCTGGTGCGCCCGCGCCGCGATCCGGCGACCGGATACCGGGTGTACGACGAGGCCGACGTCCGGGACGCCCGGCTCACCCACCAACTCCGGCGGGGCGGCTACCTCCTGGAGCAGATCGCCCCCCTGATCGCCCACGTACGGGCGGCCGGCGGGCTGCACCCGCTGGAGTCCGCCCTGCACGACTGGCACGGCAGGCTGTCCGCCCGGGGGCGCGCGATGCTGGCGGGGGCGGCCGAACTGGACGCGTACCTCAGGCGGCGGCCGTAGACGACGACGTATGCGGACGCAGAACCATGAGCGGCCCCTCCAGGGCCGCCACCATGGCGAAGGGAAACCGGTCGACCTCAAGACAGAGGGCGACGTCATCGGGATGGACTCCTTGACGCACCCCCTCGGTCAGTTCGGCGGCGGCACGTGACGCGGCGGCCCGGCGGAGGAACGGGGCCGTGTCCGTCCCGTCGTCGGTCACCCTCCGGGCGATGTACTGGGCACACGCCAGATCCTCATCGGCCCGCCCGTCCTCGCCGGTGACCACGAACGTGACACCGTCACCCCCGTGCGTCCGCAGGAGCCGAGCCGTCGACTCCGCCACCACGAAGGCGGAACACAGCACCAGCGGAGCGTCCTTGACCGCGAGGGCGCCGACCGTCCCCGCCGTGGTCTTCTGCACCACGATCCGCCCGCCGAGGTCCATGGACCTCAGCATGCCCGGGGAGTTGACGGTGTCGAACCCGGGCGCGGGCGGGCCGTCCTTGATCGCCACCCAGTCGGAGTGGCGGGACTTGAGTGCCAGGGCTTCGTCCAGCGACCCGGCGAGGACGATCTTCTCCGCCCCCTGGCCGAAGGCCCAGGCGGCCACCGTGAAAGCGCGCATGACGTCGACCACGACCGCCACGGACGGGGTTTCGGTCAGCTCGGGGATTCCGAGGAAATGAGCGTCCATCCGGTCATGATCGCGGACGCCCGGCCCGGGACGCCGGAGCAGTGATGCGTATCACCGTCCCGCGCCCCGGGAGTGCGGCTCACGGCTCAGTGATGCACGCCGGGTCGATGCGCAGGATCGCGCCGCCGATGTTGAGCACGTACAGCTCGCCGTCGCCGTCCTGCACGAACGAGATGACCTCGCCGCCGCTGACTCCGAGGTCGCCCTCGTCGGTCACCTGCCCGTTCTCCAACTTCAGAGTGCGGAGCGTCCCGTCGCAGTGGTCACTGAACACGTGGCTCTCCCGGAGCTCCGGCACAGCGTCGCCGCGGTAGACGAATCCGCCGGTGACCGAAGCGGCTTGGCCTGGACCAGTGTTACGGCCATCTGCTCGTCGCAGCAGTCCGTCCCGTGGCGGGCCGCCGAGCGGTCCGCCGCACCGGGCCGGGACCGTCCCCGGAGCCAGGCCCGGGGCGGTCACCGCCCTGGCGCCCGCGCGCGCAGTCCGTCCATCACGAAGTCCAGCAGCCGGGTGGCCCGCGGCTGCCAGTCCTCCCGCGGATCGATCTGCCACAGACCGGCGATGGCGAGAAAGAAGTCGTCCGGGGTCACCCCGGAACGGATGGTGCCCGCCTCCTCGTTGGCGCGGAGCAGCATGCCCGCGGCGTCCATCACCGGGGTGGGTCCGGGCCTCGCGGGGCCGCCCGGCGCGCTGGTGACCAGCCGGATCGCGTCCGCCAGGCCCGCCTTGGTCATGGCGAACCGGGCGAGGCGGTCCATCCACTCGCGCAGGGCCTGTTCCGGCGCGCGGGTGTCGAGCAACGCGGTCGCCGCTTCCGCCACCTGCTGCATCTCGTAGCGGTAGACCTCTAGGACGAGCGCCTCCCGATGGGGGAAGTTGCGGTAGAACGTGCCCTGTCCCACGCCCGCCTTCCTGGCGATCGTGCTGAGCGGGGCGTCCGCGCACCGCGTCAGCTCCACCATGGCCACTTGCAGGATGCGTTCGCGGTTGCGCTGGGCGTCCGAACGCAGGGGGGCGTCCTTGGGCAGGGGAGTGTCCTTCTTCGACTGGGGCACACGTCCTCCTCGCGGGTCCATGGCCGAAACCCGTCCCTTGTTAACCGGACAGCTGTCCGTTAAGTTTTCCGGGTGAGTGGACAACAGTCCGGTTAGGTCTACCTTAGCGCCGACCGCGGTCGGCGGTCACCGCCCCGGCCCGCTGCCGGCAGCCCGGTTTTCTTGTCACCAGACACCAGAGAAGGCTGATCATGGCCCCAGCTCCCTCGTCGACATCCAGTGCCATCACCCTGAACATCAATGGTGAGAAGCACCACCTGTCCGTCGACCACCGCACCACCCTGCTCGACGCCCTGCGCGAGCGCCTCGATCTCACCGGCACCAAGAAGGGCTGCGACCAAGGGCAGTGCGGCGCCTGCACCGTCCTGGTCGACCAGCGGCGCGTCGTCTCCTGCCTGAACCTGGCGGTCGCCGCCGAGGGGCGTGAGATCACCACCATCGAAGGCGTGGCCGACGGCGACGAACTGCACCCCGTCCAGCAGGCGTTCCTCGATCTCGACGGCTACCAGTGCGGCTACTGCACGCCCGGACAGATCTGCTCCGCCGTCGCCCTCATCGAGGAACACGCGGCGGGCTGGCCGAGCGCGGTCACGGACGACGTGGGTCCCGAGGCGGGCCCGCCACCGCTGACGCCGGAGGAGATCCGTGAGCGGATGAGCGGCAATCTGTGCCGCTGCGGCGCCTACGTCTCGATCGTCCAGGCCGTCGCCCGGGCCGCCGAGGCCCACGCGGACAGCCGTACGGCAGCCGCGAAGGAGGCAGCCGCATGAGGCAGTTCGGCTACCGGCGCGCCCACGACGTCACCGGCGCGGTCGCCCTCCTCGCCGCCGACCCGGACGCACGGTTCCTCGGCGGCGGCACCAACCTCGTCGACCTGATGAAGACCGGCGTCGAACGCCCCGCCCGCCTCGTCGACGTCCGCGAACTCCCGCTGGACCGCATCGAGCACACCACGGACGGCGGCCTGCGCATCGGCGCGACCGTCACCAACAGCGACCTCGCCGCCGACCCTGAAATCCGCCGCCGCTACCCGGCGTTGACCCAGGCCCTGCTGGCCGGGGCATCCGGGCAGCTGCGCAACATGGCGACCGTCGGCGGCAACCTGCTCCAGCGCACCCGCTGCGGATACTTCTCCGACGTCAGCAAGGCCTGCAACAAGCGCGTCCCGGGCAGCGGTTGCCCGGCCGTCGGCGGCGAGCACCACAACCACGCGGTACTCGGCGCCTCCGATCACTGCGTGGCCGTGCACCCCTCCGACATGGGCGTCGCCCTGACGGCCTTCGACGCCGTCGTCGCCTACGAGACCCTCGACGGACCCGGCGAGGTGCCGATCACCGACCTCTACCTCCCCGTCGGCGACACCCCGCACCGCGAAACGGCCCTGCCGCCCGGCGCGCTGATCACCCACGTCACCCTTCCGGCCGGGCCCGTCGCCGCCCGCTCCCGCTACCGCAAAGTGCGCGAACGCGCCTCGTACGCCTTCGCCATCGGCTCCGTCGCCGCCGCGCTCACCATCGAGGACGGCCGCGTACGCGAAGCGCGCCTGGCCCTCGGGGCCGTCGCCTCCCGCCCCTGGCGCGCCCGCGCCGCCGAAGCCGTCCTGACCGGCGCACCGGCCGACGGCGCGACCTTCGCCGCCGCCGCCGACGCCGAGCTCGCGGCCGCACGGCCGCTGCCCCGCAACGGATACAAGGTGACCCTCATGCGCAACCTCGTGGTCTCCGTCCTGACCGAACTCGCCGAGGGGGACGCCCGATGACGACCACCACACCCGCCTCTGCGGCGGTCCGCGGGGCCGTCGGTGTCGCCCACACCCGGGTGGAGGGCCGCGCCAAGGTCACCGGCGCGGCGCGCTACGCGGGCGAGATCCCCTTCGCCGGGCTGGCCCACGGCTGGCTGGTGCTGTCCACGATCACCCGCGGCCGGATCAGCCACGTCGAGACCGCCCCGGTGCTCGACATGCCGGGCGTGCTCACGGTCCTGCACCACGGCAACGCCCCGCGGCTGAAAACCGACTACGTCGGCCTGCTCGGCGTTCCACCGGACCCGACCGCCGCCGTCTTCCAGGACGACAGGGTGCCCCACGCGGGCTGGCCGGTGGCGCTCGTCGTCGCCGAGACGCCCGAGGAGGCCAGGGAGGCTGCCGAAGCGCTCGTCGTGACGTACGAGGAGGAGCGGCACGACACCGCACTCGTCGCCGACCACCCCGACGCCTACGCCGCGAGCGGCCACATGCCCGCGGAGACCGACAAGGGGGACCTGGAGACACAACTCGCCGCGTCCGCCGTCGTCGTGGAAGCGGAGTACACCACCCCCGAAGAGCAGCACAGCATGATGGAGCCGCACGCGGCGACCGCCCTGTGGGACGGTGGCACGCTGGAGGTCGTCGACTCCAACCAGGGCGTCAGCTGGGTCCGGAGCGAGCTGGCCACGATGTTCTCGCTCGACCCCGCCTCCGTACGGGTACGCTCCGAGCACATCGGCGGCGGCTTCGGCAGCAAGGGCCTGCGCGCCCACCAGGTGTCCGCCGTGATGGCCGCCACCGCACTGCGCCGCCCGGTACGCGTGGTGATGACCCGGCGTCAGTTGTTCTCGCTGGCCGGATACCGCAGCCCCACCACCCAGCGGATCAGGCTCGGCGCCGACCCCGACGGCCGGCTGCGCGCTCTGGAGCACCGTTCGCTGAACCAGACGTCGACCGTGTACGAGTTCGTCGAACCCGGCGCGGCCGTCGCCCGCGTGCTCTACGACGCCGACGCCCACCGCACCGTCAACCAGGTCGTACGGCTCGACGTGCCGACCCCGACCTGGATGCGCGCGCCGGGGGAGGCCCCGGGGTCGTTCGCGATGGAGACGGCCCTCGACGAGCTCGCCGAACGCTGCGGCGTCGACCCGGTCGAACTGCGTCTGCGCAACGAGCCCGAGGTCGGCCCCGTCTCCGGGCTCCCGTTCAGCAGCCGGAACCTGACGGCCTGTTTCCGCGAGGGCGCCCGCAGGTTCGGCTGGGCGGACCGCGACCCCCGTCCCGGCACGCGGCGCGACGGGCGATGGCTGCTGGGCACCGGCACGGCGGCGGGTTCCTACGGAGCCGGGGCCGCCCCTTCCACGGCCCTGCTGACGGCGGAGCCGGACGGTTCCTTCACCGTCCGGATCGCCGCCGCCGACATCGGCACCGGTGCCCGCACCGCCCTCACCCTGGTCGCCGCCGACGCCCTGGAGACCGCACCCGAACGCGTCCGGGTCCGGATCGGTGACAGCGACTTCGGCCATGCCATGATCGCCGGCGGCTCCATGGGCACCCGCTCCTGGGCCTGGGCGGTCACGGCCGCGGCAGCCGAACTGCGGGCGCGGCTCGCGCCGGGGACGAGTATCCCCCCGGAGGGGATCACCGTGCAGTCCGACACCGCGGAGGCCATCGGCGCCCTCGCCCAGAAGGAACGGCACTCCTACGGCGCCCAGTTCGCCGAGGTCGCCGTGGACGTCAGCACCGGCGAGGTGCGGGTGCGCCGGATGCTGGGCATCTTCGCGGCGGGCCGGATCGTCAACCCGCTCACCGCCCGCAACCAGCTCGTCGGCGGCATGACCTGGGGCATCTCCATGGCCCTGCACGAAGAGGCGGTCCGCGACCGGAACACCGGCGCCCACTACGCACCCGACCTCGCCGGATACCACGTGGCTGTCCACGCCGACGTCCCGGACATCGAGGCGGACTGGGTGGACGACCACGACCCGGACGACCCGGTCGGCATCAAGGGCATCGGAGAGGTCGGCATCGTGGGCGCGGCGGCGGCCGTCGCCAACGCGGTCTGGCATGCCACCGGTGTGCGCCACCGGCACCTGCCGATCCGTCCCGACCGGGTCCTGGAGGCGTCGATGCGGACCCCGGCGGACGGGGGAGCGGCGGATGCTTGACATCGCCGGCGAGCTTCACCGGTGGATGGCGGAGGGCCGGGAGTTCGCCGTCGGCACCGTCGTCTCCACCGGCGGCAGCGCGCCGCGCGGACCCGGTGCCGCCCTCGCCGTGGACCGCGCGGGCACGGTGATCGGATCGGTCTCCGGCGGCTGTGTGGAGGGCGCGGTGTACGAACTGTGCGCGGGGGCCCTCCAGGACGGCGAAGCCGTGCGCGAACGGTTCGGCTACAGCGACGAGGACGCCTTCGCGGTTGGGCTGACCTGCGGCGGGGTCGTCGACGTGATGGTCACCCCGGTCCGCGCTGACTCGCCGGACCGGGCGGTGCTGCGGGCCGCCCTCGCCGTGGCGGCCTCCGGCGCGGCCGGGGCACTCGCCCGGGTGGTCAGCGGCCCCGACGGGCTTCTGGGGCGCTCCCTGCTCGTCCGCGCCGACGGCACCCACGAGGGCGGACTCGGCGGCCACCCGGCGCTGGACCGCACGGCGGCGGCCGAGGCCCGGGCCCTGCTGGACGCCGGTCGCACCGGCACCGTCGAACTCTCCGAGGACGGGTCGCACTGCCCCGGCGGGCTCACCCTGCTCGTCGAGACCAGGGTTCCACCGCCCCGCATGATCGTCTTCGGAGCGGTCGACTTCGCCGCGGCGCTGGTGCGGGCGGGCAAGTTCCTCGGCCACCACGTGACGGTGTGCGACGCCCGGCCCGTCTTCGCCACCCCGGCCCGGTTCCCCGAGGCCGACGAAGTCGTCGTCGACTGGCCGCACCGCTATCTGCGGCGCACCCCCACCGACGCGCGCACGGTGCTGTGCGTGCTGACGCACGAGGCCCGGTTCGACGTACCGCTCCTCACGGAGGCGCTGCGGATGCCCTTCGCGTTCGTCGGCGCGATGGGCTCACGCCGCACCCACGAGGAACGGACACGACGGCTGCGTGAGGCGGGCCTGAGCGAGCGCGAACTGAACCGGCTGCGTTCGCCCATCGGCCTCGACCTCGGAGCCCGTACGCCGGAGGAGACCGCCCTGTCCATCGCGGCGGAGATCGTCGCGGCCCGGCACGGCGGCACGGGCCTGCCGCTCACCGGCGGTGCGGCGCCCATCCACCGGCATCTGTCCGGGGCGAGCGCCTGACGAGGGCGACTTCCGCGCGGGCCCCCGCGAGCCGGACGGTCAGCCCGGCAGCGTGGTGTCCGACTCGGTGGCCTCCTGCGCGGACGCAGATCCGCTCCTCGGTGAGAACCTGCTCGAACTCCGCGGCGTCCAGAACCGTCTGCGCGTGGGTGGTGCTCGGCGACGCGGCGGAGCTGCCCGTGGCAGCGTCCCGCTTGCCCTCCGACGCCGTCTGGGCGCATCCGGTACTCAGCGCGGCGGCGCATACGACGGCCCGGGCTGGCACACGGCGTGCCGCAACAGGGCTCCCCATCATCTGTGGGGTGCAGCCCATGCTGTTCAGATGCCGTTCGAGCCGCGGGTTCAGACGCGGTTGAGGAGCCGGAGGTAGCGGTCCCAGTCCCAGTGCACACCGGGGTCGGTGTGGTCGCTGCCCGGCACCTCGTGGTGGCCCACGATGTGTTCGCGGTCCTTGGGGATGCCGTGGCGTTCGCAGATGTCGGCCGTGAGCTCCGCCGAGCGCACGTACATGACGTCCGTGAAGAACTCCGGCCGGTCCACCCACCCCTCGTGCTCGATGCCGACGCTCCGGGTGTTCCAGTTCCAGTTTCCCGCGTGCCAGGCGATGTCCCGCTCGCGCACGCACTGGGCCACGTAACCGTCGCCCGAACGCACCACGTAATGGGCCGACACCTGCTTGGCCGGATCGCGGAAGATGCCCGCGGTGGGGGTGAACAACTGCTGTGCGACATGGATGACGACGCGGTCGACCCGGCGCTCGGAAGGGCGGGAGGGGACGGTGTAGTTGGCGGGAGAGGCCGGAGCCCACAGGGCGGTCGCGTAGTCCGTGACGGCATCCGGCGCCGCCACGGCCCGGACCGACGACCGCAGCGCGGCCGCCGCCGTCGCCACGGCGGCGCACTGAAGGATCCTTCTGCGGTACAACGGCACTCCAGGTGCTGGGGGGAGGGGGGCGGGGTGAGGGCGCGGGGCCTGCGGGGCCGTCGCGGCGAGGGGGCACCGCTCGCCGGTCGCTCCCCGCAGATGCAGATGACGAGCCCACCGGACCTACGGTTCCCGAGCGCCTACCCGTAGCAGCAACCGCAACGCGGGCGGCCCTGCCCCGCACTCGCCCGGCCCAGGCCGGCCCGGCGCCGGCCGCGCCCGGCTTCGGGGCCCGTGCCTTCGGGCCCGCGTTCCCGGCCCGCGCCTGGGGCCCCGCCTCCCACCCCGCGCGCTCCGGCCCTCAGGCCCCGCGCACCTCGCCCCACCCCCGTAGCCGTACGCCCGGCCGCTCAGCCCATACCGTTCGGCACTCCGCCACCGGCCCCCGCCAGCGCACTCGCCGGGTCGTCGTCCGACGGTCCGGCGGGCACCCAGCGGCCGCGCTCCTTGCGGTAGGGCCACCACCGGCCGTTGCGGTCGAACCGGAGCTGGACGTCGGCGCCCACCACCGTCCAGCGGGACCGGCCGCCTGCCCGCAGCGCCGGCCGCTCGCCCGTCTCCCAGGCCGTGGCGAGCTGGGCGCGGGCCCGCGCCAGCGCGTCCGCGTCCGGCTCCCACTCCTCCTCCAGCACGGTGAGCGCGGCGACCCCGCCGTACCGCCAGGCGTCGACCGCCGCAGCCAGCTCGGCGGGCCGCCGACCCGAGCCCGCGGAGAGCCGGGCGGCGATCCACGGTCCCGGCCGGACATCAGCGGCCAGCCGTACCGCATCCTGCCGCGGCGTCAGTTCCACCGGCAGCGGCAGGTCCCCGTGCCCCGGAACCAGCGCGTCCAGGAGCATCCGGTGGGCCCGCACCGCACTGTCCGCGGCCAGCACCTCCAGCGCCGGCGGGTCGATCCCGGGCACCGGACCGGTCTCCGTGTCCAGTGACGGCCCGGGCCCCGGTTCGGCGGGCACCGGCGGGGGAGCGGGGAGCGGCGGCAGGATCCCGTCGGCGGCGAACGCCTCACCGGCCGGAACCCCACGGACCTCCCGGCCCGCGTCCCCAGCGGTGTCCGGAGCCCAGCCGTCCGCATCCCGGGCGGCGCGGGCGGTGCTGCGCACCTGGAGTTCGTCCAGCAGCCGCCGCTCGTCGCGTCCCCGCAACAGCAGCAGTACGAACGGGTCCTCGTCCAGCAACCGTGCCACCTGGTAGCACAGCGCACCCGAATGCGGGCAGTGGTCCCAGGCCCCGCAGGTGCACTCGGGCTCCAGGTCACCGATGCCGGGCAGCAGATCGACCCCGGCGCCCGCCGCGTCCTCCACCAGGTGCGGCGGCATCTCCCGGTCCAGCAGCGCCGCGATGTGCCCGGCCCGGTCCACGGCCATGTCCAGGAACCGGTCCCACGCACCCGGGCCGAGTTGCTGCAGCAGCACGTCGCTGCGGTGGGCCGTGCCGTCCCGGTCCCGTACCACCGCCGTGATCCGGCCCGGACGTACGGAGACCGCCCCGACCCGGCCCTCCCGGGCCAGTCGCCGCCCCTTCTTGAGCTGCTCACCGTCGAGAGCCGTGTCCTCCAGGGCCTTCAGCCACGCCAGGCCCCACCAGGACGTGGCGAACCCGCGCCCCTGTGCCGGAGGCAGCGCCGCGAACGTACGCTCCGGCCCACCGCGCCCCTCCTGCGATGCCCCGTCGTCGTCCCGGTCCGATGCGTCGTAGTCGTGGTACTCGTATGCGTCGTTGCTCATCGTGCGCCCCCTCGCAGCTCGACCAGGTCGGCCAGTTCCGCATCGGTCAGTTCCGTCAGCGCCGCCTCGCCGGAGCCGAGCACCGCCTCCGCGAGGCCCTGCTTGCGGGCGAGCATCTCGGCGATCCGGTCCTCGATCGTGCCCTCGGCGATCAGCCGGTGGACCTGCACCGGCTGGGTCTGCCCGATCCGGTACGCCCGGTCCGTCGCCTGCGCCTCGACCGCCGGATTCCACCAGCGGTCGAAGTGCACGACATGACCGGCCCGGGTCAGATTGAGCCCCGTACCCGCCGCCTTGAGCGACAACAGGAACACCGGCGCCTCGCCCGCCTGGAAGAGGTTTACCATCTCCTCGCGCCGCGCCACCGGCGTACCGCCGTGCAGGAACTGCGTACGCACCCCGCGTGCGGCCAGGTGCTCCTCCAGCAGCCGGGCCATCCGCACGTACTGCGTGAACACGAGCACCGAACCCCGCTCGGCCAGGATCGTGTCCAGGAGCTCGTCCAGCAGTTCGACCTTCCCCGACCGGTCCGCGATCCTCGGCCGCTCCTCCTTGAGGTACTGCGCCGGGTGGTTGCAGATCTGCTTCAACGCCGTGAGCAGCTTCATCACGAGGCCCCGCCGTTCGAACCCGTCCGCGCCGGAGATCTCCGCCAGCGTCTCGCGCACCACCGCCTCGTACAGGCCGGTCTGTTCCGCCGTCAGCGACACCGTCCGGTCGGTCTCCGTCTTCGGCGGCAGCTCGGGCGCGATACCCGGATCGGACTTACGGCGCCGCAGCAGGAAGGGCCGCACGAGCGCGGACAGCCGTTCCGCCGCGCCCGGGTCGTTGCCGCCCTCGACGGCGGCGGCGTACCGGCTGCGGAACGTACCCAGCCGCCCGAGCAGCCCGGGGGTCGTCCAGTCGAGGATCGCCCACAGCTCAGACAGGTTGTTCTCCACCGGGGTGCCGGTGAGGGCCACGCGAGCCCGGGCGCCGATGGCCCGCAACTGCTTGGCCGTCGCCGAGTGCGGGTTCTTGACGTGCTGGGCCTCGTCGATGACGAGCATGTCCCAGGCCACCTCGGCCAGCCGGGGCGCGTCGAGCCGCATCGTGCCGTACGTCGTCAGGACGAACTCGCCGTCCACCACCCCCTTCAGGGAGCGCGACGCGCCGTGGAAGCGGCGGACGGGGGTGCCCGGGGCGAACTTCTCGATCTCCCGCTGCCAGTTGCCCATCAGGGAGGTCGGGCACACCACCAGCGTCGGCCCGGCCGCGTCCCGGTCACCCCGGCGATGCAGATGCAGCGCGATGAGCGTGATGGTCTTGCCCAGCCCCATGTCGTCGGCGAGGCAGGCCCCCAGACCCAGCGAGGTCATGGTGTTCAGCCAGTTCAGACCGCGCAGTTGATAGTCGCGCAGCGTCGCGGTGAGCGCCTCGGGCTGTCCGACCTGCCGGTGGGCGGCGGACTCCGGGTCGGCCAGCCGGTCCCGCAGCTGCCGCAGCCAGCCGGTCGCCTCCACCTCCACACGACGGCCGTCCACCTCCGCGGACCCCGTCAGCACCGCGCTCAGCGCGTCGATCGGAGTGACCTTGCGGTCCTGGGTCTCCCGGGCCCGGCGTGCCTCCTCGGGGTCGATCAGTACCCACTGGTCACGCAGCCGGACGATGGGACGGTTCGACTCGGCGAGCCGGTCGAGCTCCTCGCGGGTCAGTCTCCGGTCGCCCAGCGCGAACCGCCAGTCGAACGCCAGGAGCGCGTCGGCCGACAGGAACGAGGGCGTGTCCGCCGTGGTACGCCCCTGCCGCCCGGTCCCCGAGCCGTCGGCATCCCGGTCCGAGGATGCCGCGTCGTCCGGATTCCGGTCCGGGGACCCCGCGCCGTCGGGCCCGACCACCGCTCGCGCGGTCAGCTTTCTGGCCAGCTCCTTGGGCCAGTGCACCTGCACCCCGGCGGCGGCCAGGGCGCGCGAGGCGGAGCCCAGCAGTTCGGCGATCTCCTCATCGGCCGGTTCCACCGAGTCCGGCACCGCAGCGGAGAGCAGCGGTGCCAGCGGGGGCCAGGCGCGGGCGGCGCGCCGCAGGGTGAGGAGGGCGTCCATCCGGGCCCGCGGCCCGAACGCGGGGGCCGTCCGCGCACCACCGGCCCACACCTCGGCCGCATCGGCGACCAGGGAGGGGTCGCTGACGCTGTGGATCTGAAGCACGGCCCGGAACGCCGGAGCCTCCCCATCCGGAGCCTCCCCATCCGGAGCCTTCCCGTCCGGAGCCTCCTCGTCCGGAGCCTCACTGCCCGGAGTGTCGCCGTCCGCAGGGTCGGGCGCGTCCCCCGGTGCGCCTGCGGCCGGGGTCACTCCCGAGATCTCGATACGCAACGAGAGCCGTACGCCCGCGTCGTGACCGGCCGCCACATCGGCGGCCCAGGCCCGCCCCTCGGGCAGCCGCCGCGGTTCCGGGGCGGCGAACGCGGGGCCTGCGGCGACGAAACCGGCGGCCGGAGTACGGGGCATCGTGTCGGCCACGGCATCGAGGAACGCCCGCAACAGCCCCTCCGGTTCGGGCAGCAGCGGTTCGTCGGCGGTCCCTTCGGGGGTCCGCGCGCCACCTTCGTGCGGGAGCGGGGTCGCGTGCGCGCTCGGGGGCATCGACGCGGCCAGTTCCCGGAGCCGTTCGAGGTCCTCGGCGCTGAGCGGGCCGATTCGCCAGGCGTCGTGGTCGGTGGGGCTCAGCCCCGGCAGCAGCAGGCCGCGTGCGACGAACTGGAGCGCCAGAAGCCCGGCGGCGCCCCAGAAGGCGACGGACGGGGATGCCTGGGCGCCGGCGCGCGCCCGGGTCAGCACCGGCAGAGCGTCCCCTACGGGAAGGTACAGGGCCGTGACAGTGTGGCGGCGCAGGTCGGCTCCGACAACGGTCAGATCCGAAACGGCCGGCTCCGACGAGATCCCGGGAGCGGCGGGAAGGGTGCTGCCGTCCGGGTTCCAGAACCCGATCCGGCCGGCACGGGCCGGATCCGCCGGGACGAAGACCGCAGAGCAGCGGGACAGTTCGGTGACCTCGGAGGGCGTTGCCGCAGGGTGCCTGTGCACAGCGATGTCGAATTCCTCAAATTTGACTAGTGGGTCAGGGTCGCCGAGGGTACTCCACCCTGCGCGGCAGCGGGCCGCTCCGATATGTGATCCGTGTCACTTCTGTGGGGTGGTCTCGGTCGAGGGTGCAGCCAGCACCACCCTGCGGCACGGGGCCTGCCCCAGGGGAATCAGGGGGATGGCGCCATGGCTGCCGCGCACCTCTGATCCGTACGTTCGAGAGGTCAGCTGATGCGTACGTTCTACGAGGTCGGCGCAGAGGTTCCAGAGACCGGAGACTCCATGCCCCAGGCGACAGCCACCGCTACAGACGCCGCCGCGGCCACCGCCACGGCGCTCAGCGTCGCCTCCACGCCTTCATCCCGCCGGTCGGCCGCCGGGAGCGACTTCGCGCCCCTGCTGCGTGCGGTGAAGGGCCAGGGCCTGCTGGAGCGCCGCCCCGGCCGGTACGCGCTGGGGATCGCCGCCAATCTGACGGCCCTGGGGTCGGTGGTCACCGCCCTCGTCCTGGTGGGCGACAGCTGGTGGAGCCTGTTCCTCGCCCTGCCGCTGGCCGTCCTGTGGGCCCGTACGGCGTTCATCGCCCATGACGCGGGACATGCGCAGATAGCCGGTGACCGCAGGACGAGCAGGCTGATCGGCCTCGTGCACGCCAATCTGCTCCTCGGCATGAACGAAGCGTGGTGGAACGACAAGCATGTACGCCACCACGCCCACCCCAATCACATCGAGAAGGACCCCGATGTCGGTGTCGGCGCGCTGGTCTGGACCCAGAAGCAGGCGGCCCAGCGAGAGGGATTCGCCCGCTGGCTCACCCGCAACCAGGCCCGGCTGTTCTTCCCGATGCTGCTGCTCGAAGGCATCGCCTTGAAGATCTACGGGTTCCAGTTCCTGCGCCGCCAGCCCGCCCGGGAGCGGGCGCTCGCGGCCCTGCTGCTGATCGCGCACGTCACCCTGTACGCGACGCTGCTGCTGAGCGCGTTGTCCCCGGGCAAGGCGGTCGTATTCGCCCTTCTGCTGCACGCGGTGTTCGGTCTCCACCTGGGCCTGGCGTTCGCCCCCAACCACAAGGGCATGGAGATGCCCGACCCCGACGGGGAGCGCTGGGGTCACCTCCAGCGGCAGGTCCTGACCTCGCGGAACGTCCGCGGCGCGGTGCTGACCGACTGGTTCCTGGGCGGGCTGAACTACCAGATCGAGCACCACCTCTTCCCGAGCATGCCCCGGCCCCACCTCAGGCTGGCCCAGCCGCTGGTCCAGGCGCACTGCGGGAGCATAGGTATGCCGTATGCGGAGACCGGTCTGATCGAGTCCTACCGCCAGGCCCTGGCGCACATGCATGACGTCGGTGAGCCGCTGCGATGACGGGCCCGGCGGGGAACGGAAGGACGCGCGGACGCGTTCACACAACAGGAGCGGCGCCGGCCGCGAAGGAGGCGTGGACCATGACGAATGGTGCGAAGGTCGCTATCGGGGGAGTTCTCGCGGCGGCCATCCTGTGGCCCCTGATCGGATTCTGGTGGGCCCTGCTGATCGTGATCGGGGTCCCCGTGGCGGGCTATCTGCTACTGGACCCGTCGCAGCGGCGCAGGCTCCGCAGGATCAACCGCAAGGAAATCGGCCGCTGAGGTCCGGCCCGGTCGGGGCCGGTTGTGGAGGGGGGGGGGGGGGGGGGGGGGGGGGGGGGGGGGGGGGGAGGGGGGGGGGGGGGGTGGGGGGGGTTGGTGGT
>NZ_JBVIPK010000007.1:0-93710 GCF_055577965.1 Streptomyces sp. NPDC033165 | reverse complement strand
AAAAAACACACAGACGTGCTACTTCTCTTTTTTCTCCTCCCCTCTTCCTCCCCCTCCCCCCCCCCCCCCCCCCCCCCCCCCCCCCCCCCCCCCCCCCGCGACCGGTCCTCATCGTGGCGTCCGGGTGCCACGATGAGGCACTGCGGCGTCACGCCGGGTGCAGGGCCAGTTCCTCCAGGGCTTTGAGCAGACCGGGCAGCGCGGGCCCACGCCGGACGGTGAGGACCGTGCCGGGCTCCTCGTCCAGCAGGATCAACGCGATGTCGTCGGTCCTTGCCACCATCGACCACCCCGGGCCGTCGACGCGCAGGGTGCGTGCGTCCGCCGAGGCGAACGACGAGCGGATACGTCCGGGCGGCGGCGGAGCCTTCGTATAGGCGAGGGCCTCTGACAGCGCCCTGCGTACCCCTGGGTGCTGAACGGACCGTGAGGGGCTGCCACCGGACTCCCCTGCGTCGGCCGCATCCACCGCAACCGCATCCACTGCCGTCGCATTCACTGGCGCCGCATGAGGGCGCCCTTGATCGGCCGCCGCGTTCTCGTCGATCTGCTCGCGCCAGAGGGGCCACTGGGCGGCCACTTCGTCCGCGCCGAGTCGCCGGTGCGCGGGGCCCCAGGCGTCCGCTGCGGGAGGGGTGAGCGGTGCGGGGCCCTCCCCGTCCGTCTCCGGGTCGTGCGGTTCGGGGACGCCGGGTGCGGCGACGGCCAGGTCCAGCGGCCAGCCCGGCAGCGCGCACACCACGGAGCGGCCGTCGGGGGAGAGGTCGTGCTCCATCCCGCAGTCCCACGCGGCGACGGCGACCGCCACCTGCGAGACGTCCTCCACGACCACCGTCCACTGGGCCCCGGCGCTGTCCTGCCCGAGGACCAGGCCGTAGCCCTCCTCGTACGGTTCGAGGGCGAGCGCGTCGCACGCGGCCACGTAGTCGTCCCCGAGCACACTCGGGAAGCGCGCGGGCGTCAGCAGCAGCGCGGTCAGCACCAGCAGCGCGTCGTCGTCGGCGGCAGCATCGTCCGTACCCGCCACGGTGTCCTCCCCGTCCTCATCGATCGGCCGCCCATCACGCGGTCCTGCGTTGCCTCGGGTGCTCCTGGTGTCCCTCGGTCCGTCGGCGCACCCTAACCAGTCGGTAACCCCCTCGTCGAGGCCTCGGCGAGAAGGGGGGATCCGGACGCGCCCGACTCGTCCGGGTGCCTCGGCACCGGCAGAGAGGGAGCGTGCGGGACGTTCCGCGTAAGGTTGGACCCATCCGGCCGAACGAGGGGGACAGCGTGGCGAAGCGGTACGACCGGCTGAAGGAGATTCAGCGACTCGACCCGGAGCGGGACTTCCTGGAGATCTACCGCCTCACCGTCACCTACGAGTTCCCCTGGGACGTCACCCGCGCCCTCGAACTGGCCCTGTACCGCACGTATGCCGTGCCCAGCATCGGCCGACTCCTGGATGAGACAGCGGAGTTGACGGAGCGTACGCAGAAGCGGTACGACGACACCGCCCTGCTCCTCGACGCGGTGGTGGAGCACGGATTCGACACCGAGGAGGGCCGCACCGCGGTCCGCCGGATCAACCAGATGCACCGCAGCTACGACATCAGCAACGACGACATGCGCTACGTCCTGTGCACCTTCGTCGTCACCCCGAAGCGCTGGCTGGACAGCTTCGGCTGGCGTCGCCTCTGCGACCACGAGTTGCGGGCCTTCGCCGCCTACTACCGCACACTCGGCGCCCGGATGGGAATCAAGGACGTCCCGCAGACCTACGAGGACTTCGAGCGCGTGCTCGACGCCTACGAACACGAGCACTTCGGCTGGGACGAGGGGGGCCGACGGGTCTCGGACGCCACGCTGGCGCTGATGGGGTCCTGGTACCCGGCGCCGCTCGCCCCGCTGGTCCGGGGCGCCAGCCTGGCACTGCTGGACGACTCGTTGCTCAGGGCGTTCCGCTACCGCCGCCCCGGGCCGGTGGCCCGGGGGCTGACCCGGGGGGCGCTGCGAATCCGGTCCAGGGCCGTCCGGCTCCTGCCGCCCCGCCGCAAGCCGCACTACGCCCGCCAGAACCCGGAGATCAAGGGATATCCGGACGGGTACAAGATCGCCGCACTCGGTACGTTCCCCACTCCGGGCGTCCGCGGCTGCCCGATCCCCGGCCATCGGGGGCCGTCGCAGGCGCCCGTGGAATGATCCCCGCCTCGCACCGCCGGGCTCAGACCCGGCGGACGGCGAGAGCCAGGAAGCGGTCGTCCTCGTCGGTGTACGAGTCCAGCCACCAGCCGGCGTCGGCCAGCACGACCCGCAGTCGGGGCTCGGCCCGCAGATCGTCATCGGTGACGGGGCGCCCGTGCCGCGCGGCGAGGGCGGCCCGGCCGATCGGGTGGAACAGGGCCAGCACCCCGCCCGGGCGTACCACCCGGGCCAGCTCCGCGAGATCGGCCTCCGGGCGGGCCAGATGCGAGATCAGCCCGGCCCCGAACACCGCGTCCAGCACCCCGCCGCGCAGCGGCAGCCGGGCGACGTCGGCACGGAGCAGCGTCCCGCTGTCCGCCCGGCCCGCCCTGACCGCCGCATCCAGCATGGCGGGGGTGAGGTCGGCGCCCAGCACCGTGCCGCCGGGCCCGACCGCGGCCCGCAGCGCGGGCAGTGCGCGCCCCGTGCCGCAGCCCGCGTCGAGCACGGCGTCACCGCGACGCAGCCCGAGCATGCCGGCCGCCGCGGCATAGGCGGGCCCGTCGTCGGGGAACCGGCTGTCCCAGTCGGCCGCACGCGGCGTGAAGAAGTCCAGGACATGGGCGGTGTGTTCGTCGGTCATACGAACATGATCGCGCAGTGGAGGCGGAACCGGCGGATGCCGGTTCCGTGAGAGCCCTCCATCCGCTCGGACGTCTCAGACGTTGACGCCGTAGTCCGTGGCGATGCCCGCCAGCCCCGATGCGTAGCCCTGGCCCACGGCCCGGAACTTCCACTCCGCGCCGTGCCGGTACAGCTCGCCGAAGACCATCGCGGTCTCGGTCGAGGCGTCCTCACTCAGGTCGTAGCGCGCCAGCTCGACGCCGTTGGCGCGATTCACCACGCGGATGAACGCGTTGCGCACCTGACCGAAGCTCTGGCCCCGGCTCTGGGCGTCATGGATCGAGACAGGGAAGACGATCTTCGCGACCTGGGCGGGGACCGATGCCAGATCGACCTCGACCGACTCGTCGTCACCCTCGCCCTCCCCCGTCAGGTTGTCGCCGGTGTGACGGACGGAACCGTCAGGGCTGTTGAGATTGTTGTAGAAGACGAAGTGGGCGTCGGAGAGGACCTTGCCCGCCTCGGAGCACAGCAGCGCACTGGCATCCAGGTCGTGATCGGCGCCGGTCGTGGTCCGTACGTCCCAGCCGAGACCGACCGTCACGGCGGTCAGACCGGGAGCCTCCTTCGACAGGGAGACGTTGCCGCCCTTTGCCAGGGTCACACCCATGAACTTCCTCCAGTGCTTCGGTGCTGTTCTGCTGTCACTCAGCCGCTATGTGCCAGAACGCCCGGCGCGGCCCCCGGGGTTCCCGGATTGCGCAACCCATGAAATGAACGGCTGCGGGGAGGCTCCGGAACGGCCCTCCCCGCCGCGTCAGTGGTCGTCAGTGGGCGTTCTCAGTGAGCGCTCTCGTCCCTCATCGCCTTGGCTTCGCTCTTGAGGATGCGCAGGGACTTCCCCACGGAGCGGGCGGTGTCGGGCAGCTTCTTCGAGCCGAAGAGGACGACCACGACGACAGCCAGGATCAACAGGTGCCAGGGCTCCAGGCCATTGCGCAACATTGTGGTCCCGCCCTTCTTCTCCGTCGACACGGCGACACTTGCCGCATTGCGCAACTGTACAACCGTCGCCGTCCTGGGAAGCGGGTGACCCCTCAGCGCCCGCCGACCGCCTTGTCGTAGCGCCTGCGCGCGGCTGTGAGCCCGATCGCGTACAGCCCCAGGACGGAACCGAGCAGCAGGTAGTAGAGCGGCGGCAGCGCGCTCATGCCCAGCAAAGGACCCAGCGCGGTGAGCGGGAGGAGCACCCCGACCGTCGCGAGACCCGCGGCGGCAGCCCGCAGCGGGCCGCCCGCCCGCCGTTCCGCGGCGCTGCGACCGGTACGCAGCAGGACCATGACCAGAGCCTGGGTCAGCAGGTTCTCCGTGAACCAACCGGCGTGGAACGCCGCCTCCCCGCCGTCCCCGGACGCCTGGTGGAGGGCGAGCGCGAGCACGCCGAAGGTGGCGAGGTCGGCGGCCGCGTTGAGCAGACCGAACCCCGTGATGAAGCGCAGGAAGTCTCGCGGCCGCAACACGGTGGGACGCTCCAGCACCGACGCCGCCGGGCGGTCGAAGGCGAAGGCCAGCTGAGCGGCGTCGAAGCACAGGTTCTGCACCAGCACCTGCGCCGGAAGCATGGGAAGGAAGGGCAGCAGCAGCCCGGCCGTCAGCATGGCGATGACATTGCCGAGGTTCGACGAGAGCGTGATCCGCAGATACGTGGCGATGTTCCCGCTGCTGCCCCGGCCCGCCAGTACCGCCCGGTCGATCGCGGTGAGGTCCTTGTCCGCCAGCACGACGTCGGCGGCCTCCCGGGCCACATCGACGGCGTTGCGGGGACAGATGCCGACATCGGCGGCGTGCAGGGCGGGAAGGTCGTTGACGCCGTCGCCGAGGAACCCGGTCGTCCGGCCGCCGTCGCGCAGGGCGGAGACGATCCGCGCCTTGTGCTGGGGTGTGCAACGGGCGAACACGGTTGCCCGGTCGGCGACCCGGGCCAGCTCGGCGTCCGACAGTGTGTCCACGACGTCGGCCGTCACCACATCGCAACCGTCGGCCGAGCCCGCCCGGCCCAGTCCGAGGTCCGCACACACCCGGGCGGCCGTGCCCGGGTGGTCGCCGGTCAGCACCTTGACGGCCACGCCCCGCCGGGCCAGCACCGCGAGCGCGTCGGCGGCGCTCGGAGCCGGGACGTCCCGCAGCGCGATCAGACCCAGAAACGTCAGACCCCGTTCGTCCGCAGGGGTGTACGCACCCGGCCGGGACGCCCGGTCGGTGCGGGCCACGGCCAGCAGGCGCAGCCCGGACTCGGCCTTGCGGTTCGCCAGCCCGAGCAGCCGGTCCCGTTCCTCCTCGTCCATCGCGCACCGCTGGAGCACGGCCTCGACGGCCCCCTTGGTGACCAGGGTGTGCACGCCGAGCCGGCCGGGCCGCCGGACCACGGCGGTCGCGACGCGGCGCACCGGATCGAAGGGCACCACCGCCACGCCCTCGTACGCCTCGGCCACCACACCCCCCGCGGACGGCGGACCGCACTCCTCGGCCGCGTCCAGGACCGCCTCGTCGAGTGCGTCGGGCGCGGGCAGCTCGGCCAGCTGAAGCGTCCACAGGGCACCGATCGCCGCCCACCGCAGCACGTCGGGGTCGGGCCGGTCCGCACCGTTCGTCGCCCCCGCGACGACGGGCCGGTCCTCGGTCAGCGTGCCCGTCTTGTCCAGGCACAGCACATCGACCGCCCCGAGGTCGTGCAGTGCGGGGAGCCGCTTGACGATGACCCCGCTGGTGCGCGCCAGCCGGGCCGCGCCGCGCGCGAGCGTGGTAGTGACGATGACGGGGAGCATCTCCGGGGTCAGCCCCACGGCGACGGCCACGGCGAACGGCAGCGTTTCCAGGCCGCGGCCGCGCAGCGCCGCGTTGGCCATCAGCACCAGGGGCGGGGTCAGCAGCATGAACCGGATCAGGGTCCAGGAGATCCCCTGCACCGAACGGTCGAAGGCGCTCGCGCGCCGTTGCCGGGCCCGGCCGTCATGCGCGGCCGCGAACCGGGTTTCCACGCCGGTGGCCACGATCACCGCCGTACCGCTGCCGGACGTGACGCTGCTGCCCTGGAAGCACCACTGCGGCTGCGCGAACGGCCCGGCCACCGACAGCGCCGGGTCCGGGATGTCGACGGCGTGCTTGGGCACCGGAGCCGATTCCCCGGTGAGGGCCGACTGGTGCACGGTGAGGCCGTCGGCGCGCAGCAACCGCACATCGGCGGGGACGAGGTCGCCCGGCCCCAGGCGGATCACATCCCCCGGTACGAGGTCGGCCACCGGAACCTCCCGCTCCAGGGGCGGTGAGTCGGGGGAGGCGCGGCGCACCACGGTCGCGGTCGTCGCCACCAGTTCCCGCAGCGCCGCGCTGGACCGGTCGGCGCGGTGCTCCTCGGCCGAGCGCAGCAGACAGCTGACGCCGACGAGCGCCAGGGTGACACAGGCGGTGCCCCAGGCGGAGACGAGAGCGGAGACGAGGCCGAGGCAGAGCAGTACGGCGGTGAAGGGATCGCGGACGCTGTGCACAAAACGCCGGGGCCAGGGGACGGGTCGCCAGGCGGGCAGTATGTTCTCCCCGGTCCGGCCGAGCCGGTCCTCGGCCTCGGTCTCCAGGAGCCCGCGCGGCCCGCTGTCCAGCGCACGCAGTATCTGCAGGGAGGTCGGACCGGTGCCGGAGACAGAGGCCGGTCCGTCGGGGTGGCCGCCTGACTCCGTTCCGGCGCCCGCGACGGGGCGCGGAAACGGCGTGACGGAGGCCGGTGTGCCAGGGGTGGGGTGCCCGGGGCCCGCGGCTGCGCTGCCCTCAGGCACCGAGTTCACGCAGGCGGACGGGTTCCCGTGCAGGGTGCCCGGCGCGTTCGGCGAGCTGGCCGACCATCAGCCGGACGACCGTCACCACATCGGGATCGTCGACCAGATAGACCTGCCGCCGGCCCTCGCGGCGCGAGCGCACGAGTCCGGCGAGCTTCAGCTTGGTCAGGTGCTGGCTGACCGAGGGAAGCGTGCCGCCCACCCGCTCGGCGAGCCCCGTCACATCGCTCTCTCCCTGGGCCAGCGCCCACACGATGTGCAGCCGTGCCGGTGTCGCCAGGAGCCCGAACGCCGCTGCGGCCTCCGCCAGCACCTCCGCGGGCGGATCCTGGAAGCCGCCGCCGGAACCTGTCGACACGCTTGTCTCTCCTGTCACCGGCGGCCGAAAAGGTCAGTCTAGGGGCCACGCTGGACTGACCTGGGGCCGGTGAGGAGCACAGGGCCTGCCCATAGGCGGCAGGAAGGGGACGGAAAGAGGGTGGAACAAGGCAAGGGGTGACCATGATCAAGCCGCATCGGTCAAGAGCGATCAACCCGCTCAGGCGGGGGCGGCCGGTTGTCATGCTGTCGCACCGTAGCGATTTCCGAACGACTCGTGAGAGAAGTGACGTATGCCCTCCGAGCAATTCGACAGCGCCGAGAGCCCCCACACCGACCGAACCGGTACCGGGAGCAGCCGGGACATCGCACTGACCCTGAAGATCGTGGTGGCGGGCGGCTTCGGAGCCGGGAAGACGACGCTGGTCGGGGCGCTCAGCGAAATCCGCCCGCTGCGCACGGAGGAACTGCTCAGCGAGAGCGGGCGCGACCAGGACGACACCGACGGCGTGGAGCGGAAGGCCGCCACGACGGTGGCGATGGATTTCGGCCGTATCACCATCCACTCGGGCCTGTCCCTCTACCTGTTCGGCACGCCGGGCCAGGACCGCTTCTGGTTTCTCTGGGACGAGCTGTGCGAGGGAGCCCTCGCCGCCGTCGTACTCGCCGACACCCGTCGGCTTGCTGACTGCTTCGCGGCCGTCGACTACTTCGAGCACCGGCGCATACCGTTCGTCGTCGCCGTCAACCGCTTCGCGGATGCCCCCGCCCACACGGAACACGACGTCGCACACGCCCTGGACCTGGACCGGGGCACCCCCGTCGTGCTGTGCGACGCCCGCGACCGGGACTCCGGCAAAGACGTCCTGGTCCGCACGGTCGAGTACGCCGGACGGATGCACACCGCCCGGCTCCTCGACTCCGTCGGCTGACGGGCCCCGGGCAGGCTCGCGCCGCTCAGTCGGCCATGTCGGCCATCGCGACGACCTTGTCGATGCGCACCCGCACGACCAGTTCACCGGGCACCCCGTTGCGCCTGCCGAACTCCTCGGCGGCGTCGGCCCCCACGTAGCGGCCTGCGATCAGCGTCGCCCACCGCAGCAGTTCCGCCGGATCCTCGCTCAGCTCGGCGCGGCCCTGTACCACGGCGAACGCGTACGGAGGCCGATCGTCGTCGACGCACAGGGCCACCCGTCCGTCGCGCGCGAGATTGCGGCCCTTCACGCTCCCCTTGCCGGTGTTGAAGACTACTGTGTCGCCGTCGAGGAGAAACCAGACGGGCGCGATATGCGGACTGCCGTCGGCCCGCACCGTCGAGATCTTCGCGGTGCGGGTGCCCTCCGAGAGGAAGGCCCGCCATTCTTCATCGGTCATGTGGTGTGCCATGCGCCCATCCTGAGCCCGCTGTCCGCTTGGCGCGAAGCGGCACCCCGGGCGATGGGGGGCGCTTGCCCCTGCGGGACCCGTGCGCAAGGCTTACGCGCGTAGCGGGGCACGGGGAACGAAGGTACGGGGAGGACGAGCAGTGGCGCTTGACCGAGGACTTGACTGGCTCCTTGACGATCTGACCGGCAGGGTGCAACACATACGGCACGCCTTGGTGCTGTCGAACGACGGACTGGTCACCGGCGCCAGTACCGGGCTCGCCCGCGAGGACGCGGAACACCTGGCGGCGGTCTCCTCCGGCCTCCACAGTCTGGCGCGCGGATCGGGACGCCACTTCCGGGCGGGCAGGGCCCGCCAGACGATGATCGAGTTCGACGAGGCACTGCTCTTCGTGACGGCCGCGGGGGACGGCAGCTGCCTGAGCGTGCTGACCGCGGCCGAGGCCGATGTCGGCCAGGTCGCCTACGAGATGACCCTCCTCGTCAACCGGGTCGGCGAACACCTCGGCGTCTCCGTGCGCCAGGGCGGACCGGAGGGCATCAGCCCCTTCTGAGCTGCGCGCATCGCCGTCGGCGAGAAGTTATCCACAGGGTCGACGCGAGATGACTCCCTCGGGCTACCGTGATCACGGAGAGTATTCGAGCCGCACGGGGGAGGACAGTCATGACGATCAAGGAAGCGACCCGCGGGTATGGCGGGGTCGGCGGTGAGCTGAGCGAGGACGCGATCCGGCAGGACACCGAGCAGACCACCGAACGGGCGGTGGAAGCAGGCGCGTTGCCGCCGTGCGACATCCCGGCGGCGACGGTCGCCGCCGGGCGCGCGGCCCAGGAGTTGGGCCTCCGGCGGGCCGAGTTCGAGCTGGCGGTGCACCTGGGGCTGGTCACTGTCGGCAGTGGGCCGGGAGGCGGGCGGCCCCGGGTGCACGAGAAGGAGATCGCGCGCCTGCGCGAGCACCCGGGGTTCCCCGACGACCTGGCCGAACGGGTCCGGACGGTCGGCACCGCCGAAGGAGCCGACCTGCTCGGCATCGCTCCGGCCCGGTTCACCCGGCTGGCACGCGCGGGCTGCGTCTCGCCGGTCACGTTCTATCTGAACCGGTATCGCGCGGTGGTCTGGCTCTACCTCGCCGACGAACTCGCCGCCCTGGCGGTCCGGGAGCCCGAGCTGCTCGCCGGGCGGACGCCGCTGGGGATGCGCACGATGCTGGAGTCGGGTGCCGACTGGCGGGCGCGCAACTGGCGCTCGCAGCGCATCGACCGGCTGCTGTGCCGTACGGATGACGCGTGGGCGCGAGCGGCGGTCCAGGCATCGGCGCTTGACGCCGTGCAACTGGCGGAGGTGGTGGAGGACCCCTATGAACGGGCCTATCTCGTACGGGTTCGACCGGAGCCGGTCTTCGGGCGCCCGGCGTCCGCGGCGGCCAGGGAGGCCATGGGGGAGCTGCTGCTGGCGGACGACCCCGACGAGCTCCTCTGGCGGCGGGTCAACCTGACCCTGGAGCTGGACCGCGCCCGCGAGGACCGGCCCGCACCACGTCCCGGAGACGGCGCAAGGCCTCGGACGACACCAGTACCGGCGCGGACGCGGGCAGAGGCAGAGGCGCAGACGAAGACGCAGGCACCGGTACGGGTGGTGGCACCGTCTCCCGCCCCGGCACGAGCAGTGGCACAGACACCCACGCCCACGCCCGCATCACCACCCGCACCCGCACGGGCGGTGGTAAGGCGAAGGCCATGCGGGAGGGGGCTGCTGGCCAGGCTGGGGTGGCGCGGCCGGGGTGCCGGATAAGTCCTCGCGAACGGCCCTCGGATCGGCCATGCTGTGCCGATGCTGATCAGGGAAGCAACCCGCGAGGACTGGCCCGCCATCTGGCCGTTCTTTCATTCGATCATTGCCGCGGGCGAGACACTCACCTACCCGCTCGATCTCAGCAGGGAGGACGCCGAAGGCTGGTGGTATGTCGCGGCGCCGAGCCGCGTGGTCGTCGCCGTCGACGAGGCCGGGACAGTGCTCGGCACGGCGAAGATGAACCGGAATCACCTGGGCAACGGTTCGCACATCGCCAGTGGCACCTATCTCGTCGATCCCGCGCACTCCGGCCGGGGCGTGGGGCGGGCTCTGTGTGAATACTCGGTGGCATGGGCTCGCGCCGAGGGCTACCGCGCGATGCAGTTCAACGCGGTGGTCGAGACCAACACCCACGCGGTCAAGCTGTACCGATCCATCGGCTTCGATGTGATCGGCACCCTTCCGGAGGGCTTCAACCATCCGACCGTGGGCTATGTGGGACTGCACATCATGCACAAGGCCCTGTGACAGTCAGCTGCCGGAAGTCGGGAACGCCCGGCCCGCCGGACCGGCGCCCTCCGGGCCGCTCGCGGTGATCGGAGGGACGACCGTCCCGGCCCACGACAGGGCCGTCCAGCCGGTGCCGGGCGACCCTTCGACGACGACCACGCCCGTGTTGTCCAGGCGGTGTTCGGCGGCGAACGCGGCCGTCACGTTCCGGGTGCGGGCGGCGGTCCATACGCGGATCGCGGCGCCGTGACTGACGAGAGCCACGGTCCGGGGAGCGCCGGGTGCGCCGACGGCCAGGGAGCTTGCTGCCTCGGCCACCACCGCGTCGAAGCGCGACAGGGCCTCGACGCCGTTCTCACCGCCGGGCATCCGGCGTGCGGTGTCCCCGGCGGACCAGGCGAAGGCGGTCGTCAGGTATTCCCGGGCCGCCGCCTCGTCGGCCCGCATCTCCAGATCACCGGCCGAAAGTTCGCGGATGCCGTCCCGGATCAGTACGTCGAGGCCCCGCTCGTCGGCCAGGGGAGCGGCGGTGAGCTGCGTACGCGTCAAGGTGGAGGCGTACAGGGCGGCGATGTCCTCCCCGGCGAGAGCCCCAGGCAGGGCCGCGGCCTGACGCAGACCCAGATCGGTGAGACCGGGCCCGGGCCGCGCAGTGTCCAGAAAGTGGCCGAGGTTCGACGGTGTCTGGCCGTGGCGGATCAGCAGCAAGCGCATAGAAAGGGTCAGACTCCAGGTCAGGGCGCGCAGGCGGAACAGAGGGCGTGTGTGAGCCACCCTCTCATTCGGCCACCGCCTGAGGGCAGCACGACGGGACGGCCGTCCGCCTTGTCAGAAGTAGCGGGCCTATGGCTGGAGTTGGTCCGGCGGGGAGATGCGCGGGGTGGCCGCGGTCACCCGGGGCGGGGGCAGTACTGTGCGCCCCACCGCCATTCGGGCGGAGATTCATCTGGAGGAAGAACCCATGACCATACCCAGGAGATCGTGGCGTGGCGCGGGAGCTCTCGTGGCCGCTGCGGTCGTCGGTCTGACCGGAGGCGTCCTCTCCGCCGGTCCGGCCACGGCTCATACCCCCGCCTGGGCCGTGACCTGCTCCGAGGTGAGCGTCGACCTCACCAACTACACGAGCGACGTCCCCAACACGGTGACGGTTTCGGTGGACGGCAAGGACCTGCTCCCCACGGAGACGTTCGGCAGTGAGTTCCACCGGAAGCTGACGCTTCCCGAGCACGACAAGCCGGTGACGGTCCGACTCGTCGTCAAGGACGCCGACGGCGACGGCAAGCACTCGATCGACAGGACGAAGACGGCCGGGGTGTGCGAGGAGAGTCCCGTGCCCACGCCGAGCGAGTCGACCCCGAGCGAGCCGGTGCCATCGGAGACGGCGGTCACCAAGCCGCCCGCGCCCAGCGCGGAGCCTTCGGAGTCCGCGCCCGCCGTGCCCGCCCCGAGCCCCAGCTCGCCGGACCTGGCCGAGACCGGTTCGTCGTCGGCGACGCCGGTCATCGGCGGCGCCGCTGTCGCGGTGCTGCTGGCCGGTGGCGGCATCCTCTGGGCCGTCCGCAAGCGGCGCAGCGACCAGAACTGACGCTCCGGCGTCCGAGGGGTGTGCCGCACAGCGGAAGCGATACGGCACACCCCTCGTCCCGGCACGCTTTCATCCCTGGCCGTTGGCCGTCGACGGGGGTGTGGTGGCCGCCGGAGGCGCGGGACCGATCTCGCACCAGACGGCCTTGCCCTCCCCGCGCGGCTCGATCCCCCAGCGGGTGGCGACCGCGTCGAGCAGGAGCAGCCCCCGGCCCGAGGTCGAGGTCTCACCCGGTGTCCGCCGCCGGGGCCAGGCACTCGACCGGTCCTGGACCGACAACCGGATCCGCCGCACCGGTTCGGGCAGCACCTCCAGCGTCAGGACGGCCCCGCCCTCGGTGTGCAGCAGCACGTTCACCAGCAGCTCACCCGTGACCAGCTCCGCGTCGTCGGCGAACTCGGCCAGATGCCAGTCGGCGAGGGCCTGCCGCACGATCGCCCGGGCGTCCGAGAGGCCTTCGGGGTCCGCCTGATGGATGTACTGGTGGAGCCGGGGTGCGTGGGTCGATCCCACATCAGGACTCCGGCGCAGGACCAGGAGCGCCACGTCGTCCCCCGAGCCCCACCGTTCCCACAACCGCTCCGACAGATGATCGGCCAGGGCCTCCGCCCCCGCAGGCCCCGCGCTCACCTCGTTGCGCAGGGCGTCCACCCCGGTGTCGAGGTCGGCGCCGGGCTCCTCGACCAGACCGTCGGTGTACAGCACGAAGGTCTCACCGGGCACCAGATCGAGCCGGGTCTCCGGATACTCCTCGTCGTGGAGGTCCGTCGAGATGCCCAGCGGCAGACCGCCGCGGACCTGCGGGCTGCCGACCCGGCCGTCCGTGTGCCGGATCAACGGGCCGAGGTGTCCGGCCCGGACCACCCGCACCGCCCCGGAAGCCAGGTCGACCTGGGCGTAGGTGCAGGTCGCGAAGCGGTCGGTGTCCAGCTCGGCGAGAAATCGGGAGGCCCGCGCCAGGACCGTGGCCGGCGGGTGCCCCTCGGCGGCGTACGCGCGCAGGGCGATGCGCAACTGGCCCATGATCGCGGCGGCGTGGGTGTCGTGCCCCTGCACGTCCCCCACGACCAGGCCGTAGCGGTTCTTGGGGAGGGTGATCACGTCGTACCAGTCCCCGCCGACCTGCCGACCGCTCCAAGCGGCGTGATAGCGCACCGCGATCTCGCCGCCCTCGACGTCCTGTATCCGGGGCGGGAGCATCGCGGACTGAAGCTGGGTGGCGAACTCCCGCTCCTCGTCGAAGAGCATCGCCCGTTGCAGTGACTGGGCCACGATGGCGGCCAGGCCCAGGCACAGTATGCGCTCGTCCGCGTTGAAGACCGTGCGCTCCCGATAGAAGAGGGCCAGTCCCCCCAGCGACCGGGCCTGTGCCACCAGCGGAAGATACGCGGCAGCCCGGAACCTGAGCTTCCCCAGATGCGGCTCCAGTTCCGGATACCGGCGGGCCAGTGCGGAGAGGGAGGTGATGAACCGGGGGCGGCCGCTGCGGATCGTGTCCGCGAGGGGCAGGTCGCGGTCCAGATCGCCGGAGCCCAACCCGTCCAGCACCTCCAGCGACTCGCCGCTCAGCGCCACGATGTTCAGCGCGGAGTTCTCCACGAGCCCGAGCGCGAGTCCGTCCGCGCCGAGCCTGGCCAGCCCACCGGGGCCGGTGAGCGCGGCCGTCACGTCGTCCACGGTCACGGCACGTGACATCGCGCTCGTTGTGCGTTCAACGATGTTGGTCTGGCGCTGCCGCCGCTTTTCCAGATCGAGCACGAAGGCCGAATGGGTGACTTCCGCCGTCGCGTCCCGGACGACCCCCACGATCCGATGGGCTCTGCCGTCCTTCGAACGCAGGATTCGGGCCTGGACATGAGTCCACTGGACGGTCCCGTCGTCCAGCGGCACGCGGAAGTGGACGCTGTAGGAATTGCTGCCGCCGGTGATGGCCTCGTCGATCGTGACGTCGAGCCGGGCCCGTTCCGCAGGCTCCAAGTGCTCCAGCAGGGTGCCTGGACGCGTGTCGAACGTTGCTGGATCCACACCGAACACCATCAGCCCGGCCTCGTCGATGTCCAGGGTCCGGGCGTCCAGATCCCAGTCGAAGCTGCCGGTCCGATTCATGGCGAGGCGTTCCGTCGGCCGGATCTCACCGTTGGTCTTCCGGTCGATCCGGCGGAGCGGAGAGGCTTCGGCGTCCTGCCGCCGTTCGTCGTCGGTCATTCCTGCTCCGGAGGTCGTCCGGCGGGGCCGTGCGTCGGTCCGCCCCGTAGGCCTCAATTGTCGAGCCGCTTCCACCGGAGTGCCACAGCGGCTCACGTATTTGTTGCGCACTGCGCATCTACGAGGTTCCCAGGGCGGCCCCCGGGTCCCCCGGCCCGGCGGGGCGTCGCAGAATGGCGGGCGAGGCCGTCCGGAACCGGACACAGGACGGCCGCCCCAGTCCGTGTGACCGGCGAGATGCCCAGATGACCAGGCGACCAGCTGGCCTGGCGACCAGTGAGCGGAGCGCATGCATGAACGATGAACGGCCCGTCCTGCTGGAGATGCACGGCCACTGCCTGCGCATCACCCTCAACCGCCCCCGCGCCCTCAACGCACTCAGCCACACCATGGTGGGGCTGCTCGACGATGCCCTGGACCGCGCTGAGCGGGACGACTCGGTCGTCTCGGTGGTACTGGCCGGGGCGGGGGACCGGGGCCTGTGCGCGGGCGGCGACATCCGCGCTCTCCACGACGACGCCCGGGCCTCGGGCCGCGCGTCCCTGGCGTTCTGGCGTGACGAGTACCGCCTCAACGCCCGCATCGCCCGGTTTCCCAAGCCGTACGTTGCCCTGATGGACGGCATCGTGATGGGCGGCGGAGTCGGCGTGTCGGCCCATGGCGGAATCCGCGTCGTCACCGAACGCTCACGCGTCGCCATGCCCGAGACCGCCATCGGCTTCGTCCCTGATGTCGGCGGCACCCGGCTGCTGGCCGCCGCACCCGGTGAACTCGGCACCCACCTCGCCCTCACCGGCCGGTCCGTCGGAGCGGACGACGCCCTCCTGTGCGGCCTCGCCGACCACCACGTCCCGACCCGGAACCTGCCGGCGCTGACCGAAGCCCTCGCCGCGAAGGACACCGCCGCCGAGGTCGCCCGGGCCGTGGGCCAGTTCGCCACGGAGGCGCCCGCCGGTGAACTCGCCGCGCAGCGCGCCTGGATCGACGCCTGCTATGCCGCGGACACCGTCGAGGAGATCATCCGGCGGCTGCGGGACAGCGGTGTCCCTGAGGCGGCGGACACGGCGGCCGAACTCCTGACCAAGTCGCCCCTCGCGCTCAAGGTCACCATCGAGGCCGTCCGCCGGGCGGCCCGGCTGGACAGCCTGGAGGCCGTCCTCGACCAGGAGTTCCGCGTGTCCAGCCGGGTCTTCGAACAGCCCGACTTCGTCGAGGGCATCCGGGCCCGGATCATCGACAAGGACAGCAGCCCGCAGTGGAAGCCCGCGACCCTGGCCGAGGTCGGCGAACAGCAGGTCGCCCGCTTCTTCACCCCCCTCGGCCCCGGCGAACAGGAACTCGGCCTGGCTTCCGGATCCGCTGCCCCCACCCCGTAGTGCCTATCTGCCGCTGCCGGACAGGCTCGGCTGCAACGCCCGCACGAGGGCGAACAGCTTGTCCTCATTCCCCGTCAGCCCCGCGCTGCGCAGCGCCTGGTCGGCCTCCCGCATCGGTGAGGTGAGCAAGGGCAGATACACCGGCGCCGCGTCCGGGTCCGCGAGCGCTGCCCGGGTGGCCTCCAGCAGGCGTACGTACGCCTGCGCCGCGGCAAGCTCGTCTTTGTCCATCTCAGCATCCCCTCGTCAGAGCTGTCGGACCGTCAAGCATCTCCTATGGGTCTGACAACGCCCCCTCAAGCCTCGCCGTGCCCACCGGACAACCCGCCCGGGGGCTCGACCTCCAGGTACCGCCGCCTGCGGGGCCCTCGATACAGCAGCACCGTCCAGCCGAGCCGCCGCAACGCGGCCGCGCAGCCGCCCAGTGCCTCCTCCTCGTCGTGCACGGCACCGCTTCCCGGCGGACCGGCCCACTCGACCCGTACCGACCCCGCCGACTCGCCCTCCAGCACCCGGTACCCGGCTGCCACCCGGCGCCCTGACGCGTCGACCCCCGACGGAGCGGCCCCCGAACTCTCCAGGGCCAGGGCGACGGCCCGCACCGGACGTTTCCGTTCCCACAGCGCCGGAACGGCCTCAGGGTCGGCCTCTCCGGTACCGGTGAGGCGACGGATCTGCAGCAGCCCCTGGAGCGCGGTCCGCACTGAAGCAGCCCGCCGCTCGGCGGACTCGCCCGACGGCGGGCCATCACCGGTCGCGGGCTCAAAACCGGTGCTGTCCTCGCTGTCCATGCGTCCCTCCAGGCGCGTGATGTGTACGCGCCAAGTGTGCCCGGGGTCGGGCAGGTGGCCCGAGCCGATCGGTCTCCGGGAGGGCGTATGACCATGCACCGGGTTCGCCCCGGCCCCACCCCCTCATTAGAATCCTGTGTCCGACCACCACAGCAACCGCAACAACCACTGACCCAGTCTCACTGCCGCACCTCCCGCAGTACCACCCAGCGAGGACCCGCAACCGTGCCCGACTACGTCCCCGACAACGATCCGACCGCTCTGCCCGAGACCGGACGGCAGGCGCAGGAGGATCTGCGCGCGGACTGCACGAACTGTTTCGCCCTCTGCTGTGTCGCTCTGACGCTGACGGCCTCCTCTGACTTCGCCATCGACAAGCCCGCCGGCCGGCCCTGCCCCAACCTCCAGGACGATTTCCGCTGCGGGATCCACACCCGGCTACGGCCCAAGGGTTTCTCCGGCTGCACCGTGTACGACTGCTTCGGCGCCGGGCAGAAGGTCTCCCAGGTGACCTACGGCGGCCGCGACTGGCGTTCGTCCCCCGACATCGCCGCGCAGATGTTCCAGGTGTTCCCGGTGATGCGTCAGCTCCACGAACTCCTCTGGTATCTCACCGAGGCGCTCTCCCTGCCCGCCGCCCGCCCGCTGCACGGCGAGATCCGCCGAGCTCTGGAGGCGACGGAACGGCACACCGCGCGCCCCGCCGTCGACTTCGCGGAACTCGACGTCGCCACCCACCGGGACCGGGTCGCCGGCCTTCTCCTGCGCACCAGCGAACTGGTCCGGGCCACCGCGCCGCGCCGCAGAAAGCGCAACCACCGGGGCGCCGACCTCATCGGAGCCCGGCTGCGCGGCGCGGACCTGCGCGGAGCGGACCTCCGCGGGGCCTACCTCATCGCCGCCGACCTCGCCGGTGCTGACCTGCGCCTGGCCGACCTCATCGGGGCGGACTTCCGCGACGCGGACCTCTCCGGCGCCGATCTCACCGGGAGCCTGTTCCTCACCCAGTCCCAGGTCAACGCGGCCAAGGGCAATGCGAAAACAGCCCTCCCCGCAGCCCTGAGCCGCCCGACGCACTGGGCCGGTTAGACTCCGCCGCCACCCGTCACATCACGGGGCGATGGTCCCCCTGGCATCTTCCTCCAGAGCCGCCTTGAGGCGCTTGAGTGTCGTTCGGATGTTGCCGCGCTGGAACTGGGCGAACGTCTTCCCGCCCGTGGCCACGCGGTCGAAGGCATGGGCCAGGAAGTCCGGCCAGGAGCGCCGGTCATCGGTCCAGATCTCGGTGACCCGGGTCGCCCCGCCCACTACCTCGAAGCGGTACTCCCAGGTGGCGATCGGCCCCCGGAGCCGCGGCCGCCGCAGACCGATCGCGTGGACCCGGAAGGCGAAGCGCTCGCCCGGATCTGCCGCCGTCACCGTGCAGCGTGTGGTCCAGCGCGCCACCCCCCGCTTGTTGCGGCCTTCGAAGACCATGCCGACGTACGCACTTCGCCGCTCTCCCCGCACGGTCGCCCCTCGGTTCTCCGGGCTCCAGCGGCCCATCGCCGTGGGGTCGCTGAGTTGTTCGTACACCTGGGCGGGGCTGGCGTGGATGACGATGCTGTCCGCTACGGACGTGGTGCGAGGCATGAGGCGACTCCATTTGTCCACGGCCGTAATCAGACCAGCGCCGGGACCCGGACGGGCCGTGGAGCCGACATCCGATGTCCCGAGCCCACACCTTACTCGCGAGTAGTCACCGTGGAGGAGGGGTGGCAGGGGGACGGGCGGCGGTGCCAGGAGCCGGGGGCCGGGCTCCGGTACCGGGCGCCGGCCAACGCGTCCGCTGCTCTCGTCGCCTTGCGATCCGTACCCGTACGTCGGCCGACAGGCCGGGTATGCCACCGCAGGCCCGGGGACTCGCGACGACCCGGCCACGTCCCGCAGCAGCTCTGCTGGTAGAGCCTCCGGTTCGACGACTACGGTCACCACCGCCCGCAGCTGTCGGCCCACCAGGCGTACCAGGGCCCGCGCCACCGCATCGAGCCCTGGCACCTGCGTCGCCATCGCCCGCTCCCATCTACGCCTGCGCAGCGCCGGCCTGGTCTGCCGCAGCGCCACCCACCGGGGCCCGCCCGTCACCAACTGGCGGGCTGACCACCACATCAGCAGCGCCAGCCTGAGGGTGAGCGCCCTGATCACCGCTGCGTTCCACCAGCCGTTCTCCCGCAGCTGTGCCAATAGCTGGCGGTCCAGCAGCACCCCGTCGGTTGCGGGCCGCGGCCACCAGTCCGGCACGGCGCCGCGCCCCGGGCCCCATGCCGAACCGATACTCGCAGCCAGCCAGGCGCTACCGGGGAGCAGTACCAGCCCCGCCGTGCCGGGCAGCGTCCGGTTGATCACGCCACGGCTGCTTACCGGCACCCGCACCACACTCCTCTCCACGCCGCTGTAATCCTCACGTCGTTCGTCACGTCCGCATCGCGACATCCTGTGGCAGCCAGTGCGGTTCCCCGCGGCCCCGGCCCCGGCCCTGAGCGCGGGCGCCCACGTCAGCCCCCAGTTCCGGCAGGCTCGCGCCCACGACCCGGACGACCTTCAGCGCTTACCTCCTCCGGGACACCGAACCTCACACGGCCAGCACCCTCACACGCTGCCGCTGCACTCGCACCCGGGCCCGCGCCACCTCGGGCACCGCAACGACCCGGCCCTGGACGGACTGCGTGCCGGCCTCACGGTCGAGCGTGGCTCGGAGCCGAGGCGCCGGGGACGTCATCCGCAGCCTCCGCCGCAGCCCCGGGAACAGCGCGCACTCCATCAGCCCGACGCCGACCGCAGCGGCGTACACCCCGCCGACCCGCACCGCCGTGTGCGCCGGGGTGTGCGTCGCCCGCCCAGTCGACCAGCGTCGCACGCCAGGGCGCGGGCCCACCGTTGAGCCGGACCGCGATCACGTCCACCAGGAGGAGTGTCAGGTGGTGGTCATGGAAGCCCCTCGCATCTCGCTCGGCTCGTTCCGCCTGACATCTCGTTGGACACGCTGTCCGCCGAATCGTCACGCGGGTTCCCGGGAATTTCCTGGGAAGCGTGACCGGGTGCGTGAGGGGGGAGGCGAGGTGGGGCGTGGATGGCTGCGTGACGTTTCGTCCTTCGCGGTGTCCAACCTGTGTCGGACGACGAGAAGCGGCCGTGAGAGCGCAACGAGCGAGGGAATCGAGCGAGGGAGGGGGCTGGTACGTGCCGGGCGACGGGAATCAGAAGACGGATCGCGTGCCGGAGGACGCACGGTACGACGAGGCGCTGCTCGCCGTGCGGGCGGGTGAGGGAGACGAGGAGGCCTTCGAGGTGCTGGTGCGGCGGCACGGCCCGGCCATGCTGCAATTGGCCACGCGGCTCCTCGGGGACCGGACGGATGCGGAGGACGCAGTGCAGGACGCTTTCGTGAACGCCTGGCGCAAGCTTCCGGAGTTCCGTCGGGATGCTTCGTTCCCCACATGGCTCTACCGCATCGTCACCAACCGCTGTCTCAACCGGCTCAGAGCCCGCAGACCGGCGGCGGACCTCGACTCGGTGCCCGAACAGGCCGCCCCCGACCACCAGGCGTCTCCGTCCCGCGCGGTCGAGTCGCGTGCCGCGGCCGACGCGCTGGCCGAGGCGATGGCGGGCCTGTCACCCGAACAACGAGTCTGCTGGGTGTTGCGGGAGATGCAGGGGCTGTCGTACGAGAGCATCGCGGCGACGGTTGGAATCAGTCCGCAAGCGGTCCGCGGCAGGGTCTTCCGGGCCCGCCGCTACCTGACGGAGGCGATGAGCGCATGGCGATGAGCGCCAATCCGGGCCGGCCGGAGGACCGCCGGTACGAGGAGGAGGACGAGCGGGTTGCCTGCGGGCGGCTGCTCACCGACGTCTGGGACGCCTGGGACACCGGCCGAGTCGAGGACGACCCGCATTTCGCCGACTGCCCCCCCTGCTCGGCCGCTCTGGCCGACCTCACCGGTCTCGGCGAGGCCGTACGCCGTACCTGCGCCGAGGAGCCCGGCCCACCGGACGCCACAGTCGTGACGGCCAGAGTGATGGACCTCGTCCGGCTCGAACTGCGTCCGGGGCGACCACTGCCGCTCGGCGATCCGGGGGAGGACGACTGGATCGTCGAGGCGGCAGCCGCACGGTTGCTGAGGGCGGCCGTCGACGCACTGCCCGGGATACGGGCCGGAAGCTGCCGCATCATTCCCCTCGACCCGGCGGACCCGGCCGGACCGGTGCACACACGGATAGAGGTGGTGGTGAGCATGCTCCTGCCCATAAAGGACCTCGCTGACGCCGTACGCGAACGGATCGTCGAGGTCGCCGACCGGGACATCGGCATCCGGATCGCATACACCGACGTGCTCGTTGTCGACATCCTCGAAGAGGAGATCAGCGACCTCACCGAGGCCGACGGGGCCGGTGACCCGAGCGGCAGCGCCGACGGCTACGGAACGGGAGCAGCACGATGACGGCGGATACACCCCGGAAACGGATCGCCAGAGCGGCGGCCGATGCAGCACGCGAGGTGCCCGGCGTGGCCTTCCTGCGCCCCGGCGTCGCGGATCTGCTGCGGACACGGACCACCCACGGCGCCCCGCTCCGCACTGCGGAGACCGGGGCCGGGGCGTCGGGAGTGAGAGTGAGCAGGGACGAGGCCACGGGCGGCTGGCACATCGACGTCCGGCTCGTCCTGCACCGAGGCCACCGGGCGCTGGACGTGACCCGAGCCGTCCGGGCGGCGCTCCTGACCGCGGCACCGGAGGGCCCGCAGGCCTCGGTGCGGGTCACCGTGACGGGGGTGGTCTGAGTCCGATGAGGGAGGGCAGAGCGACGCGGGCGGCCGGAGGGAGGGGCACTCCGGGACCCCTCTCCGCAGGGCCCCGGCCACAGGGGACCCTCGCCACCCACAGGGGGCCTGCCCGCCCCGCAGCGGACCCCCGGCCCACAGCCGCCCCCCGGCGACGAGAGCGGCCGGGGGATTCTCCGGGAGCCCCGACCACCGGGAACCTCCCGTCCCACAGCGGCCCCCCGCCCTCGCCCCCGGCCCGTGCCGTCTTTCTCAGGCGCGCCACTCCGCCGTACGCTCCGGCGACGCCTCCGCGAGGGCCTTCGTGATCGCGTCTGCATCGCCCCGGTTCCCGTACACCGGCGTGCCGGGCTGCTGGCGCCACGAGTCGTCCAGGCCTCCGGCATCCACGGTGTCAAAGCCGAGCTCGTCGACCAGGTCACGCACAGTCTGTTTGGCCGCCGCGTCGTCACCGGCCACCGGGAGCGCCTGCCGGCCCGGGGTGCCCTTCGGCTTGCCCTGGTCCAGGATGTCCTGGGCGTACGTTCCGTTGAACGCCTTGATCACCGGGTGGCTGATCCGCTGCTCGGTCCACCGGCTCTCGGGCAGCCCGTCCTCGATGGCGGCGATGCGGCCGTCGCGCTGCTGCGGGTAGTAGTTGCCGGTGTCGATGACCGCGACGTCCTCCGATGCGCCGGCCAGGAAGCCGTCGGGCAGATCGGGAACGGCCTTCAGGGGGACCGTCACGACGACGATGCGGGCGCCTTTCGCCGCCTCCGATGCGGCCACCGGCGTTGCACCGGTCTCCTCGGCGAGGGCTGTCAGTGTATGGGGGCCACGGGAATTGGCGACCGAAACCTCGTGGCCGAGGGCGGTCAGACGCCGAGTCAGGTTTCCGCCGATGTTGCCCGCGCCGATAATACCGATCTTCATGGGTCCGACCTTCCGAAGCTTGCCGAGTGGTGAAGAGGTGGTCTGTCGTTTCACCAACTCCGCGACCAGGGGAGCTATTCCGGCACCGGGGAAGGAATATCCGGTCGCATCCCGGACGTTGACATGCATTTGGCCCGGCTGCGCAGCGCGAGGCGATGCGCGGGTGTAGGCCATTTGAGTGTCCTTGTCGGCCGCTCGCGCCGGGCGGGGAGGGATGTCCCACCGCACCGATCACCGCGGGTCCATTCTGGTCGCCGAGTCCGCACGGGCCGTCGATCGAAGGAGCGTCGTAGTGACGACGAGGGGCATCTCGCAACCGGTGGAGACCGATGCTGCCGACCAGGAAGAATTGCTGGTACGGCGCAAGGAGCCGGGCAATGTCGTCATCAAGTGGATGACCACCACGGACCACAAGACGATCGGCACGCTCTACCTCGTCACCTCCTTCGTGTTCTTCTGCGTCGGAGGGCTGCTGGCCCTGGTGATGCGCGCTGAACTGGCTCGTCCCGGAACCCAGTTGATTTCGAACGAACAATTCAACCAAGCGTTCACGATGCACGGCACAATCATGCTGCTGATGTTCGCGACGCCGCTGTTCGCCGGGTTCGCGAACTGGATCATGCCGCTGCAGATCGGGGCGCCGGATGTGGCATTCCCGCGGCTGAATATGTTCGCATACTGGCTTTACCTCTTCGGCTCGCTCATCGTGGTCGCGGGTTTCCTGACTCCGCAGGGTGCGGCCGACTTCGGCTGGTTCGCCTACGCGCCGCTGAACGACGCGGTCCGCTCGCCGGGCATCGGCGCCGATATGTGGATCATGGGCCTGGCCTTTTCCGGTTTCGGTACGATCCTCGGCTCGGTCAACTTCATCACCACGATCATCTGCATGCGCGCACCCGGTATGACGATGTTCCGCATGCCGATCTTCGTCTGGAACGTTCTGCTGACCGGTGTGCTGGTTCTGCTGGCGTTCCCGGTTCTGGCCGCAGCCTTGTTGGCGCTGGAGGCGGACCGTAAGTTCGGTGCCCACATCTTCGACCCGGCCAACGGGGGCGCACTGCTGTGGCAGCACCTCTTCTGGTTCTTCGGCCACCCCGAGGTGTACATCATCGCCCTGCCGTTCTTCGGCATCGTCACCGAGATCTTCCCGGTCTTCAGCCGCAAGCCGGTCTTCGGCTACATCGGCCTGGTCGCGGCCACGATCGCCATCGCGGGCCTGTCCGCGACCGTATGGGCGCACCACATGTTCGTCAGCGGTGCCGTACTCCTGCCGTTCTTCTCCTTCATGACGTTCCTGATCGCCGTACCAACCGGTGTGAAGTTCTTCAACTGGATCGGCACGATGTGGAAGGGGTCCATTTCGATGGAGACCCCGATGCTGTGGTCGGTCGGTTTTCTCGTCACCTTCCTCTTCGGCGGACTGACCGGCATCATCCTCGCCTCGCCGCCGATGGACTTCCATGTCTCCGACTCGTACTTCGTGGTTGCCCACTTCCACTACGTGGTCTTCGGCACCGTGGTCTTCGCGATGTTCGCCGGATTCCATTTCTGGTGGCCGAAATTCACTGGGAAGATGCTCGATGAGCGGCTCGGAAAGGTGACTTTCTGGACGCTCTTCGTTGGATTTCATGGAACGTTTCTCGTTCAGCACTGGCTTGGTGCCGAGGGAATGCCTCGGCGTTACGCCGACTATCTCGCGGCGGACGGGTTCACCGCGCTGAACACGATCTCCAGCATTTCGTCCTTCGTGCTCGGGCTGTCGCTCCTGCCGTTCTTCTACAACATCTGGAAGACCGCCAAGTACGGTAAGAAGATCGAGGTCGACGACCCCTGGGGATACGGTCGTTCGCTTGAATGGGCGACCTCCTGCCCACCGCCGCGCCACAACTTCGTCACCCTGCCGCGAATTCGGTCCGAATCCCCGGCGTTCGACCTGCACCACCCCGCGTTCCGTGCCCTGGACGAGGCGTCCAACCGTCCTCACAGCTCCACGGTCATCGCACCGGGCGACAAGCAGAATTGAGGGCGGCCACCGGGAAGGACGGGCCGACGGACAAGGAGGACGGGTGAAACCCGACAAGGAGAGTGCCCGGGGCCTGGCGCAGCTCGAAGGCTTTCTGCTGTGGAACGCCGAGGTCGAAGGGGCACGGCGGGAGGCACGCCGCTTCACCGATCAACTGCCCTGGCTGACCACGGCACAGCGCGAGGACGTGGAGCGCGTGTACGCCACCGAACGGGTGGACGCTTCCCGGGAGTCGCTCATTCGCATCCGCGACCGAGCTGACGAACTGCGCGAGGAGTACTCCGAACGCTACGCACGGCTGCGGACCCGCTGCGTCGCATTGGCTACCGTGACGGTGGGTGCGGCCACCAGCCTCTGCACGGTGCTGACGCTGCTCCTGAGGTGACGCTGTTCGTGGGGCGATGCCGTTCCTCGGGTGACGCAGTACCGGTACTGACCCTGTTTCTGCGATGACCCGGGCCCGGGCGGGCTCCACGGGTCCGCCCCTCAGTGGCGTACCAGACAGAAGGGGTGACCGGCGGGATCGGCGTACACGCGCCAGCCTCGCCGGTCGTCCCCCGCGTCGAGCAACGACGCCCCGGAGGCCAATACCTGTTCGTGGGCCTCGTCCAGGTCGGCGACGCCGAAGTCCAGATGGAGCTGCTGGGGTGGATCCTGATCGGGCCAGCGGGGCGGCCGGTGGTCCGCCACCCGTTGAAAGGCCAGGACGAGCCCACCGGGCGTGTGCAGCGTGGACCAGTCCGCATCGCAGTCCCACCGCCGGTCGGGCCGGTCGACTTCCCCTCCGAGCAACGAGGTGTAGAAGTCGGCCAGTTCCCTCGGGGCGCGGCAGTCGAGGACCACGCACTGCAGTTCAGTGATCATCGCCGCATCCTAGGGGGCACAGGGAGTCGCAGCGCGCGGACGACCGGTGTGCCGGTCGAGCGCCGCGAGCCGTCGGCGTGGGGACGGGGGGTGTCGCCGTCCGGTCGTCGAGCTGCACCGCACAGGCTGTCGTCGTGTCCACGAGCTGCTCCAGCGCACCAGTCACCCCTCCGGAGCGGCCGTACGGCGGGCGAGCGGTGGATGTCACGCCGCGGCGCACCCCGCTGCACACCGTCACCGGGTCGGGCCGGCACATGCCGCAGATTGCGGTGCGCTGGGGTCACGGCCGTATCAGCGGCAACCGCCCTATCACGCGCGCGCCGCACGGGGCGACGGCAGCGACCGCGGCCCACGGACCGCCCACTGCCGTGGAGTACCCGGTGAACGCAGCCGCTCCCAGCAGGGTCCCCGCGGCCAGGCACAGTCCCCGGGGTACGAGCGGCCCGAAATCCGGCCTCACCAGGAGCACCGCGGTGGCGGGCATCCCGTACCAGTGCCCGTGGTCCAGGCCGAGGGCCACCACCGTACTCACCGCGCAGCAGAGCGAGACCCGGGCCCCGTACTCGTGCGTGGCCGGGCCGTAGGCCCTCCGCAGTGCCGGGACGAGGCCGGGCGCCCCCGCTGGTACGCAACGGCTGACCGTTCCGGCTGACGAAGGCGCCCGGCGCCGCTAGCAGGGCGTCGTCCAAGGCGCGGAGCTCCGCCCCCGAGCGTTCCGGCCCTGGCAGCGGGACGCAGGGCACCCCTCCGTACGGAAACGCCGCCGCGTAGACAGCCACCGCCTCGCTCTCCCGTCGTAGGGGAGCTCCCGTCGTAGAGGTACGGATCGGAGCGGGGCAGTCCGGACCCGCCGAGGCGCGATGAGGGCAGGCCAGACACGGGAGCAGGGACCAGACCGATGCGGGCGGAGCAGACCGACGGCGCCGGGCCCGTACCGATGCGGGCAGGGCAAGGCGCAGGAACAGGTCCCAGCACGCCCCCGCCAGGAACCGCAGGCAACGTCGCCATCCCGGTTCCGGCAACGGCATCCCCGCCCCCCCCACCCCGGCTCCGCAACGGCATCCCGGCCCCCCACCACTACGCCCCCGACCGCGACCAGCAGCCCCGACGCCCCCGTCAGCGCGGGGCTGCCGATCCGTGAGACAGACGACCTGCGGCCGCCCGGCCGGTCGTTGATCCCGGCGAACATCGCGCCCAGCGCGGCAGACGACGGTCGGCGACGCAAAGGGCGGGTGGCGCAGGCTCCAGTCCACGGGGGCGGGAGGGGAATCTGCCGGGGGAGTTCGTCGGGCTGCGCGTGGAGTCCGGTTCGGCACCGAGGTGGAGCAGGTGATTCCAACGCATCTCCACCGGATGGCACCTTGATCAGCCAGCTCGGCCAGCTCAGCCAGCTCAGCCAGCTCACCCGGATCACCCGGATCAGCCAGCTCACCCGGATCAGCGGGTGAGTCCCGCGCGATCGCGGGGCCAGGGCCAGGGCCAGGGCCAGGCCCAGGTGCAGGGCGGCCCGGCCCCGGGGCTCAGCGCGCTCCGAACTTCTGGGTCCACACCGGACCGTCGCCCGATTCCTGCTTGCCCACACCGATCTCCTTGAAGGAGCAGTTGAGGATGTTCGCCCGGTGTCCCGGACTGTTCATCCACGCCTTCATCACATCGGCCGGCGTCCGCTGCCCCTTGGCGATGTTCTCGCCGTAGGTGGACCAGCGGTATCCGACGGCGGTGATCCGGTCGCCCGGGTCCGTGCCGTCCGGCGACGTGTGCGAGAAGTAGGCGCGGGCCGCCATGTCCGCGGAGTGCCGTTGGGCCGCGGTGTTGAGCAGGTCGTTGACGCTCACCGGCCCGCAGCCCGCCTTCGCCCGTTCCGCGTTGACCAGCTCGGTGACCTGCGCGGCGGTTCCAGCGGGGGCGGGCGGCGCGGGCGCGGGCTGTGTGGGCTTGGGCGCCCGGGGAGCGGAGCTGGGCGCGGGCGGCGGCGGGGTGCTCTTCTTCGGCTTCGCCTTGGGCGTAGGCGAAGGGCTCGGCGACGCGGAGGCGCTGGGGGACGCGGACGCCGACGGGGAGGCCGGCACGGACGGGGACGCCGCGGCCGGCGTGGGGTCCTCCGTACGGGGGGCCGGAGCGTCGGCGGTGACGGTCGTCGCGTCCCGGTCCTCGCCGTCGGTGTACAGGTGCACCGCCGCACCGCCGGTGCCCAGGGCCGCCACCGCGACCACCGCCGCGATGGCGGAGTTCCGGCGGCGGCGCCGGGCCTGCACCCGTCTGCGCTCGGCGCGCCCCGTCCCCAGCGCATCGGCGCGAGCATCGGCGCCCGCGCCACCCGGAACCCGCAGATGCGCGGTCGTCGTGACCAGCTCGGGTGCCGTGGCACCGGTTGTGACGTACTGGTCCAGCGGTGGGACACCATCCGCGGGGAGCTGTCCCAGCGGCGCGAGACCGGCCGCGGCGAGCAGTTCCGGCGCCGCGCCCGCCCCGGCGGCCGCCGCCACCGGGACCAGAGCCAGCCCCACGAGCAGCCCCTCGGCGGGCACCAGCCCCGAACCGTGCCCCGAGCACACCGTGCACTCACGGGCGTGCCGGGCCAGCCGCTTGCGCCACAGAGCGGACGGGACCCCGTCCCATCCGGCGACCAGGTCCTCCAGGAGAACGCACGGCGGATCGGCCGCCAGCGCGCCCACTACGACCCTCGCCGCCTCCAGCTGGGCCTTCATCCGCTGCACCCGTACGGCGGTGTGCTGCGGGGTGAGCTCCAGGGCGGCGGCGACCTCGGCGCGGGACAGATGCCCGGCGGTCTCCAGCCACCACAGGGACAACAGAGCGCGGTCGTCCTCGTCCAGCCACCGTGTCGCCTCCGCCACCTGGCGTCGCTGGCCCGTCAGCCCCAGCTCCAGGATGGTCAGCTCCACGAAGTCCGCACGCGGGTCCGGGAGGTCGTACGCGTCGTCAAGCCGGTCGGCGGGCATCGCCCCCGACTGCCGCTCGCGCCAGTTCTGGCGTATCTCGTTCATGGCTATCGCCACCAGCCAGGAACGGAACCGCTCCGGTTCACGGAGTTCGGGCAGGCCCCGGAGCATCCGCAGCACTGTCTCCTGCACCACGTCGTCGACATCCGCATGACCGTCCAGCGCACGTCCGACGACGTTGTACAGCAAGGGCAGGTACGCCGCGACGAGCCGGTCCTTGGCCTGCTGATCGCCGCTCCGCGCCGCGGAGATCAAAGCCGTCGGGAGATCCTTGCCCATGCTGTGCTCACTCTTCCGGGGTCCGGTGCTGTCACTTCCCACACTCGGGAGATGCGGTGCGGGCGGGACGATAACAAGAATCCGGCGGACGGCCCCGAAAACCTTCGCCACACGCACCGGTCCGTGCCACAGATCACTCTCCGTGGCACGGACCGGTGCGCGGGGCAGGTACGAGAGACAGGTGTATGGAACGGGTGTACGGGACAGGAGCCGGTCTACGGTGCGGTGCGGCCGACCGGTGAACCGCGGAGCGGCTCAGGTGCGCGGCGGTCCGTCCTCGTCGCGGTCCGCCCCGAACTGCTGCTTCAGCTTGTCCTGGGCGGTGTCGACCTGGCTCCTGTACTTGCCCTGGGTCCGGTCGTCCACCATGTCTCCGGCCTTGTCGACACCCTTGCCGACCTGGTCCTCGTGGCCCTTGAACATCTTCTTGATCTTGTCCAGTGCGGACATGCGTCCTCCTCCTCGGCTCACCCCCACTCATCAAGGGTCACCGCACCGGGCTCGCCCCGCATCCGCGCGCCACCGGCGGCAGGAGCGCCCCTGAGCCGTCGGGGACGACAGGAAGTGTGAAGCCGCGCCGACTGGGCACATACCGGTTGACCAGGAGGAGGTGGTGGCTATGGGCCGCATCCGAGTCGTCGTCCGTCGTCCCCCGCCCCCCTCGGGGCCGCCCCCGCTCGATCTGCGCACCCCGTCCGGCCGCCCCCTGCCGTACTGACCGGGGACGCGCGTCCCCGGTGGGCTCTCAGCGCCCCGGGTGCGAACCACCGCCGAGCGGGCGCTCCCGACCGTCCCCGTACGGCCGCCCCGCGCCCGGTCCGGACAGCGGGGCGAGCTGATCGACCAGGGCCTCCAGCTCCTCGACCGCGTGCTCCGTCTCCCGGCGGATGTTCTTGTGCTCCGCGACGGTCGCCCCGAGCAGCAGCGCGGTCAGCGCCACGCATGCGTTGAGCACCGTCAGATTGGCCATGATCTCCATCAGGGTGTGGCCCGCGAACGGCCCCAGCGAGTCCGTACCGGCGATGATCGCGAACACCGACACGACCAGGGCGCACGGGGCGCTGCCGGGCAGCTGGAAGCGGAGCGCCGCCCAGATGATCACCGGGAACACCAGGTAGATCATGGACAGCGAGCTGCGAGTCGAGATCAGTGCGGCCACCACCACGACCACCGCCAGAACGGCGGCCTCCAGCCACCGGTCGTCCAGCCGGGGCCGCCGCACCCGGCGCAGGACCAGCAGAACGGGGGTGACCACCAGGACCCCCATCGCGTCCCCCGCCCACCAGGACGACCAGACCAGCCAGAACCGGCCCGGCGGAACCTTGCCGTCGGCCAGCAGCGTGATGCTGCCGACGGTGGCGCTGATCAGCATCCCGGCGAACGCCCCCAGGAAGACCAGACAGATACCGTCCCGCAGCCGGACCAGCTCACTGCGGAACCCCACCTTCCGGAGCAGGGCGTAGGCGGCCAGGGGAGCCAGGGTGTTGCCGAGCATGATCGCCAGACGGCTCATGGTGAAGGCGTCCCCGATGTCGGCGACGGTGATCAGCGTGCCGAGCGCGATGCCCGGCCAGACCCGCACCCCCAGGCACAGCAGCGCGGCCAGGGCGATACCGGTGGGCGGCCAGAGGGGCGTGACCACCGCGCCGTCGATCACCACCTGGCGCATCAGCCCGAGCCGCCCCGACAGGTAGTAGGCCCCGGTCACACCCAGGACCTGCGCGACGTACACGGCCCGACGTCTGGCTTTCTTGCTGCGGATCACAGCACTCATCAGACACCGACCTCGGCGGGAGGCGGCAGCTGACACGCGCGGCACGCTCCGGCGTCACCGCGGTCCGCGGCGGGCGGCGGCGTGCCGCAGGACCAGTACGGCGGCGTCGTCCTCGTGGCCCGTCAGCTCCGCCGCGCCCAGAACCTCGTCGGCCAGCAGCTCCGCGCTGGCCCCCGCGTGCGCCGCGACCAGCCGGCGCACCCGGTCCAGACCGTCCTCGATCAGCAGCGACGGGCCTTCGACGACCCCGTCGGTGAGCAGTACGATCGCACCGTCCGAGTCGAGGGTTCGGCGGGTGACGGGGTACTCCTCCCGGGGCTGGATGCCCAGCGGTATACCGCCCGGGTCCTCCGTGACGCCGGACCGCCCGTCCACGGTGGCCCACACGCAGGCCACGTGCCCGGCCCGGGCGCTGTGCAACTCCCAGGTCGCGGGGTCCAGCCGCAGGAACGTGCAGGTCGCGAAGAGCCCGGAGCCCACGGACAGCAGCAGATCGTTGGTCCGGCCCATGACCTCGCCGGGATCGGACGCCGTGCCCGCGATGGCACGCATCGCGATCCGGACCTGCCCCATGAAGGCGGCCGCTTCGACGTCATGGCCCTGGACGTCGCCGACGGCGAACCCGAGGGCACCGTCCGCGAGGGCGAATCCGTCGTACCAGTCGCCGCCGATGTCCAGGCCGTGCCGGGCGGGCGCGTAGCGGGCCGCCGACTGGAGGCCGGGGAGCGCGGGCAGCGTCGCCGGAAGCATGTCTCGCTGAAGGGCCTGTGCGAGTTCCACTCTGGCCTGGTGGAATTCCACCTCCCGCCGAGCGCGGGCAGTGAGGTTCTGCAAGGTGTTGAGCAGGTCCTCGGCGCTGACTGAGCGGGGAGTCCGACGCCGGTTCATGGGCTGCTCCGCGGTGCGTTGGTCCCTGAATCATATGGCGGGGGTCCGGGGGCGGCGACTGCGGCGACCGACGGACCTCGACGGGAACCGGGGCCGCCCGGCCCGCCGCTCAGGAGTGCTGCGCGCGGTACAGGTCGCGGATCAGGGCGATCTCCGCGCCGTGGTGCAGCACTTCCTGGTTGACCCACCAGACGATGTCGAGGAACGGATCCTCGGCGTCGCTGCCGTTGGGGTAGGTGCTGTGTCCGACGGTGTCGAGCGCCGTGTCGTCGGCGGCGAGCAGGGCTTCGCGCCAGGCGGCGGCCCCGGCCTCGAAGACGGCCAGGCCCCCGGCGGCGTCCCCCGGGGTGCGGTAGCCCGCACGCGTCAGGGAACGGCTGCCGTTCGTGTGGTCGGCCCGCAGTGTCAGCATCTCGCTGAGATGACTCAGCCGCCAGGCGATGGTCGTGAACGGCGGCGGGAAGGGATGCGGCGAGTCCGCCGAGTCCCGGCCCCAGTCCCCGGCTCCCGTCAGGCTGGTCGCCCGGGCCCCGGGCCCGTCGCGGCGGCGACGGACAGACCAGCAGTCGGGCACGGGTTCCCAGAGATACTCGTCGTCGCCGAGCGCGGTGACGCCGATCTCGACACCGTTGCCGCTGTCCATGAAAGGGCCGGCCAGCCGGCCGAGGAGCCGCTCGCAGGCGAAGTCGAACTGTTCCAGCAGAGGGTACAGACGCGGTGGAAGGCTCATTCGACGGAGCGTGCCACACCGCGCGGGCGCGTGCTCACCCAATTTCCCGGGGCCGTGCGGGGGCCCGGGAAAGGGCCGGATGGACGCTGGTGCCGAGCCGTTGTCAGTGCCCGGTGGGATGCTGCCCGCATGGACGAGCTGATGAGGCAGCGACGGGTGTACGGCACCGATCACGACGATCCCCATCCCGGGCCGAGGCCGGGCCACGACTACCGCGAGCTGGTCGGCGGCCCGCTCGACGGGCTGCTGCTGGACGTCACCGACTGGAGCGAGGCCGACCTGCGCGAGGGCGTCGGCCTGGTCACCGAGATCGGTGCGTACGGACCGGGCGGGCGCGCCGAGTACGGCCCGCGCGCACCGGACAGCCACCAGTGGGACTGGCGCGGCGACGTGCGGTGACGGACGGCACGCGATGGGCAGGGGCGACAGGGATCGAACCTGCGACGCGCGGTTTTGGAGACCGGTGCTCTGGCCACTGAGCTACGCCCCTTCGTTACGGGTGCAGCTTGGCACGCCCGGTTTCGCGCGCCAACAGGTTTACGCGGGCGCCGCGTTGGCCACCGTGGCGCGGAGCGCCCGGACGGCCGGCCGAAGACCGGTGCGGTGGCAGGCCGCCCGCGGCCGTGCGGACCCGCACTGTCAGACCGGTCGCGCACGTCCTGGTCGAGCCGTTCGAGAAGAGCGAGCCGCTCGGACCCGTCCTGGACCCCGCCCTGGACCCCGACCCCGACCTCGACGAGCCCCGCCCCGGCGCGTTCCCGACCTCCCCCGGGTGCCCGGCGAGTCGTCCGATAGGTTGGCCGGTCATGTGGGCTATGAGTGCGGTCGGACACCGGCGGCTGGGTGCGGCAGGATCTCTGGCGGTCGCCGTCGGTGGCTGGTTCTCCGGAAAGCTGCCGGCCCACGACCCCTGGGGCCTGTGGACCGACCACGGCTCCGCCACGAAGGCGGCCGCGGCCGTCCTCGCCTACCTCGGACTGACCGCGCTCGTCGTCGCCTGGTGGCAGTACGGCAGGACCGCCTCCACCGTCCGCGACACCCTCGTCACCCTCGCCTGGTGGACGGCCCCGTTCCTGCTCGCGCCCCCGCTCTACAGCGCCGACGTCTACAGCTACATCGCCCAGGGCGCGATGGTCGTCGAAGGGCACGACGTCTACACGGTGGGCCCCTCGGCCCTGGACCCCGGAGGCATCGGCGGCGACGCGGCCGCGAGCGTCGGCAACCACTGGCGCGACACCCCCGCCCCCTACGGCCCCCTCTTCCTGCTGCTGTCCGCCGCCGTCGCCTGGACCACCGGCGGAACGATCGTCCCCGCCGTCCTGGCCATGCGCCTCATCGCGCTCGCCTCGCTGATCCTGATCGTCTGGGCGCTGCGCCGCCTGGCGCGCGAGCACGGCCACAGCGAGAGCCGCGCCCTGTGGCTTGGCGCCCTCAACCCGCTCCTGCTGATGCATGTGATCGGCGGCCTGCACAACGACGGGCTGATGATCGGCCTCATGCTCGCCGGACTGGTGCCGGCCCTGCGCGGCCGGTGGATCACCGGCAGCGCACTCGTCGGACTCGCCATGATGGTGAAGTCCCCAGCGGCCGTGGCGCTCCTGTTCATCGGCGTCCTCGTGCACGCCTCCGCCACCGGACCCCAGCCGCGCCGCTGGGCCAAGGGGCTCCTCGCGCCCGGCCTGGTCGCGTGCGCGGTCGCGGGAGCGGCGACGCTCATCGGCGGCACCGGCTTCGGCTGGCTCCACACCCAGGGCGTCGCCGCGAACATCCACACCGCGCTCTCCGTCCCCAGCGACCTCGGCCTCGGCCTCGGAGAGCTGCTGCACATGCTCGCGGGCACCGACCCGGCACCGGTCAAGTCCGCCGTGCAGACCCTGGGCCTGGCCGCCGCGCTCGTCGTGATCGTCCTGCTGGCCCGGCGCGCGATGCGGGGCAGCATGACGCCCGCCCACGCCCTGGGCCTCTCGCTGCTCGTCCTGGTCGCTCTCTCGCCCATGGTCCAGCCCTGGTACCTGCTGTGGGGCATGGCGGTGATCGCCGCCGCCGCACCCTACGGCAGGGTCTCCGCGATCCTGATCGTGCTGTCGGCCGCCCTGGTGTACGAGACCCACCCCATGGGCGCCACCCCGCCCTACGGGTTCGCCCTGGCGGGCCTCGCCGCCGTCCTCGGCACCCTCGCCATCCGCAGGACCCCCGTCGTACCGCCCGGCGCCCACCTGCCCGCACCGCGCACACCCGCCGCCGCGGAGCCGGCCCCCGCACCGGCCCCGCAGAGCACCCCGTAGGAAACGTCCTCGACGCCCGGGCAGAGCCTCCGCTACCCTGACCGGGTCCTGTTGTCTCCGATAGAGGTGGACATTGCGCATCTGAGGTCCGCGATCATCGCGCGGTACGGCCCAGGCCCGTACCTGGTCACGACGTTGTCGGCAGATCTGCCGCCCGTGACTTCCGCGTGGATGCGACCTCGGTGCCGAGCCGTTCCTTGCCTCCGCAGGACTGCTCCTCCCACCTTTTCCTCCGGTCTCCGGCCCGGTCGCCGCGTGCTGTTCGCATACGAAGCCCTGTTTCTTCCGCTTCTGCGACTGCGAGAACCCCATGAGCCATCCCACCGCACCCGGCGCCTCCGTGGCCGCCTCCCAGCTCACCTTCCGGTGGCCCGACGGCACGAACGCCTTCGACGGTCTCTCCCTCACCGTCCCCCGCGGCCGCACCGGCCTGGTCGGTGCCAACGGCACCGGCAAGTCGACCCTGCTGCGCCTGCTCGCCGGACGGCTGCGGCCCACCGCGGGGTCCGTCGCCGCCGGCGGCCGCCTCGCCCATCTGCCCCAGAACATCACCCTGGACACCGACCTGCGCGTCGACGGGGCGCTCGGCATCGCGGCGCGGCGAGCAGCCCTGCGCGCCATCGAGTCCGGAGACGTACGGGAGGAGCACTTCGAGACGGTCGGCGACGACTGGGACGTCGAGGAACGCGCCCTGGCCACTCTCGGCTCCCTCGGGCTCGGCGGTGTCGGACTGGACCGCACCGTCGGACAGCTCTCCGGCGGGGAGACCGTCCTGCTGCGCCTGGCCGCGCTGCTGCTGGAACGCCCGGACGTCCTCCTCCTCGACGAACCCACCAACAACCTGGACCTGTTCGCCCGTCGCCGCCTGTACGACGCCGTCGACTCCTGGCACACCGGCATCCTGATCGTCGTCAGCCACGACCGGGACCTTCTGGAGCGCGTGGACCGCATCGCCGAACTGCGCTCCGGTTCGGTGAGCTGGTACGGGGGCGGCTGGTCCGCCTACCAGGAGGCCCTCGCCACCCAGCAGGAGGCCGCCGGGCGCACGCTGCGCGCCGCGGAGGCCGACGTACGGCGTCAGCGGCGCGAACTGGAGGAGACCCGAGTCAAGGTGGCCCGCCGTCGACGCCACGACAAGAAGCTGGACGCCCAGAGGCGCGCCCCGCGCATCGTCGCCGGTGAGCGCAAGCGCTCCGCCCAGGAGTCCGCGGGCCGGCTGCGCGGGCTGCACGAGGACCGCCTCGACGAGGCCCGGGAGCGACGGGAGGAAGCCGCCGAGGACGTCCGCTAGGACGCCGAGATCCGGATCAGCCTGCCGCACACCGCGGTACCCGCGGGCCGTACGGTCCTGACCGTACGGGACCTGAGCCTCCCCTACGGCCGGCTGCGTGAGGCCGGCCTCCAGGTGACGGGACCCGAACGCATCGCCCTCGTCGGCCGCAACGGAGCGGGCAAGACGACCCTGCTGCGCACGCTCTCCGGGGAGCTCGCACCGAGCTCCGGCGAGGCGACGGCGTTCGTGCCGCTGAAGTTCCTGCCGCAGCGGCTGGACGTCCTCGACGACACGTCGAGCGTGGCCGCGAACGTCGCCCGCACGGCTCCCGGCACCACCGACAACCAGATCCGCTCCCAGCTGGCCCGGTTCCTCTTCAAGGGTGCCCGCGCGGAGCAGCTCGCGGGCACCCTCTCGGGCGGCGAACGCTTCCGGCCGCACTCGCGGCGACGATGCGCGCTGCCCCCGCCCCGCAGCTGCTTCTGCTGGACGAGCCGACGAACAACCTCGACCTGGCCAGTGTGCGGCAGCTGACGAGCGCTCTGGAGTCCTACGAGGGCGCCCTCGTCATCGCCGGGCACGACCTGGCGTTCCTCCAATGCGTGGGTATCACCCGCTGGATTCTGCTCGCGGAGGAGTTCCGGGAGATCAGCGCCGAGGAGGTCCACGACCTGCTCGGCGGCGCTGCGGCGGCTCAGGCCGCCTCGTAGCGGTGGGCCCTGCCGCCCCGCCACTCCACCCAGACCGGGTTGTCGAGGATCCGGTCCGGTTCCTCCAGGCCTGCCTCGGTCAGGAACACGGTGACGTCGTGGTCGCTGTGGGCCAGCCCGAGTATCTCGTCCCGGCCTTCGTAGTGCACGGTCACCCGGCGGCCGCCCGAAGGGGTCGGCCGGTGGATGACGATCGGGGGATTTGCCATGGGTCCACCCTGCGACGCGCCTCGCGGCCGCGCATCCCCGGCCCGGACGGTCCGGCGGCGAACGGGCTCGCGTCCCGCTCGGCGCGGGCGCTCGGCCGCCCGCCGGTGCGAGTTCCACCGTTGTGGTGACACGCACGGGGGAGGAGGTGCGCGGGGGCGGTCCGCAGCAGCGCACCCGCCGCACCCACCGCCGGGCCGTTCACTCGAATCACTCGAAGCGGGACGGGTCCCCGGCGCCCCGGCGTACGATCTCGGGCTCGTCGCCGGAGAAGTCGATGACCGTGGTCGGCTCGGTGCCGCAGTCGCCGGAGTCGACCACGGCGTCCACCTCGTGGTCGAGCCGCTCCTTGATCTCCCAGCCCTGCGTCAGCGGCTCCTCCTCGTCCGGCAGAAGCAGCGTGCTGGAGAGCAGCGGCTCGCCGAGCTCGGCGAGCAGGGCCTGCGTCACGACGTGGTCGGGGATGCGCACGCCGACCGTCTTCTTCTTCGGGTGCATCAGCTGGCGGGGCACCTCCTTCGTCGCCGGGAGGATGAAGGTGTAACTGCCGGGCGTCGCCGCCTTGATGGCACGGAACACGTCGTTGTCCACACGGACGAACTGCGCCAGCTGCGCGAAGTCGTGGCACACCAGCGTGAAGTGGTGGCGGTCGTCGAGATTCCGGATCGACCGGATCCGGCCGATGCCGTCGCGGTTGCCCAACTGGCAGCCCAGCGCGTAGCACGAGTCGGTCGGGTACGCGACGAGCGCACCGGAGCGGATGCTGTCGACCACCGTGGCGATGGTGCGCGGCTGGGGATTTTCGGGGTGTACGTCAAGGTACTTGGCCATTCGCCGAGCTTACGCGTTCGGGGCGGGCCCGTACGGCGGTCGGGCCCGACGGCCGGAAAGCGGCCCGCCGGGCATGCACGGACGAAGGCGGCCCGTCGCGCACGTGAGGACGAAGGCGGCCCGCCGCGCGGAGGCACACGGAAAGCGGCCCGCCGCGCAGGTGCGCGCGACGGGCCGCCTCGGCTTCCGCTTCGTTGCCGGGTGGTCCCGGGGCCGTCAGACCGCGGCGGCTCCCACCAGCTCCTCCAGCACGTCCTCCATCGCCACGAAGCCGATGACCGTGCCCTTGTCCCCGGCGACCGCCGCGAGATGCGTACCGGCGGCGCGCATCGCTGTGAGGGCGTCGTCCAGCGGGGTGTCGATCTCGACCCGGATGACGGGGTGGATCGCGCTCGTGGGCAGCGGCTTGGTGCGCTCCGCGACACCGAGGGCGTCCTTGATATGGAGGTAGCCGAGGATCCCGTCGTCCGGTCCGGTGACCGGCAGCCGGGAGAAGCCGGACGCGACGGCGGCCCGCTCCAGACCCTGCGGGGTGATGCCGAGGTCGACGGTGACCGTCCGGCCGAGCGGGACCATCACCTCTCCGACCGGCCGGGTGCCCAGCTCCAGGGCGTCGCGCAGGCGTTCGCCGTCGGCCGGGGCGAGCAGACCCGCGTCGCTGGAGTCCTTCACCAGCCGGACGAGCTCGTCGTCGGTGAACACCGAGGCGACCTCGTCCTTGGGCTCGACCTTGAGGAGCCGCAGCAGCGTGTTGGCGAAGGCGTTGATGCCGAAGATCACCGGGCGCAGCGCCCGGGTCAGGGCCACCAGCGAGGGCCCGAGCGCCAGGGCCGTGGCGACGGGGGCGGCCAGCGCGATGTTCTTCGGGATCATCTCGCCGATGAGCATGTGCAGGTACGTCGCCAGGGTCAGCGCGATCACGAACGCGATCGGGTGGACCAGCGCGTCCGGCACGCCGACCGCGTCGAACGGCGGCTCCAGCAGATGGGCGATGGCCGGTTCGGCGACGGCGCCCAGCACCAGCGAGGAGATGGTGATGCCGAGCTGCGCGGTCGCCATGGCGGCCGACAGGTGTTCGAGGCCCCACAGGGCGCTCTTGGCGCGTCGGCTGCCGCGTATGGCCTGGGGCTCGATCTGGCTGCGGCGCACCGAGATCAGCGCGAACTCCGCACCGACGAAGAACGCGTTGGTCAGGAGGGTGAGCGCGCCTATGGCGAGCTGGATGGCGGTCATCGGGCGTCCTCCTCCACGAGGGCCAGCGCCGGGGCGGGCGCGGTGATCCGGACCCGGTCGGCCCGGTGGTGCTCGATGTCGAGGACGTCGAACTGCCAGCCGTTGAGCTCCAGCCGGTCCGTGCGGACGGGGATGCGGGCGAGCTGCGTCGCGACGAGACCGGCGAGCGTCTCGTAGGGGCCCTCCGGCGCACTGAAACCGATCCGGTCGAGCTGGTCGAGGCGGATGCTGCCCTCGGCCTCCCAGACGGGGCGGCCGTCGCCGAGGGGTTCGGCGGGCGCCAGGTCGGGGCGCTCGTGGGGGTCGTGCTCGTCGCGGACCTCGCCGACGACCTCCTCCACGATGTCCTCGACGGTGGCGACACCCGCGGTGCCGCCGTACTCGTCGATCACCACGGCCATGGTGCGGTGCTTGCGCAGCTGGGCGAGCAGCCGGTCCACGGGCAGCGAATCGGGGACGAGCAGGGGTTCGGTGGCCAGCGCGGTGACCGGGGTCCGGGCCCGCTCGGACTCGTCCAGGGCGAGGACGTCGCGGATGTGGACCGTACCGATGACCTCGTCCAGGCTGTGGCGGTAGACGGGGAACCGGGACAGGCCGGTGGCCAGCGTGAGGTTTGCGGCGTCGGCGGCGGTGGCGTGGGCCTCCAGCGCCCGCACGTCGACGCGCGGCGTCATCACGTTCTCGGCGGACAGCTCCGCCAGGTTCAGGGTGCGGACGAAGAGTTCGGCCGAGTCCTCCTCGATGGCGCCCTCGCGGGCGGAGTGCTCGGCGAGCGCGATCAGCTCCTGGGGCGTACGGGCGGAGGCCAGCTCCTCGGCGGGCTCCAGGCCCATCCGCCGTACGGCACGGTTCGCGGTGTTGTTGAGGTGCCGGATCAGCGGGGCGAAGGCGGCCGTGAAGGCCCGCTGCGGGGTCGAGACGACCTTGGCGACCGCCAGCGGGCTGGAGATCGCCCAGTTCTTCGGGACCAGTTCACCGATCACCATGAGGACGACGGTGGACAGGGCCACACCGAGGAGGGTGGCGACTGTGGACACGGCGCCGGTGGGAAGCCCGACAGCCTCCAGCGGGCCGCGGAGCAGCACGGCGATGGACGGCTCGGCCAGCATGCCGATGACCAGAGAGGTCACGGTGATGCCGAGCTGTGCGCCGGAGAGCTGGAAAGTGAGCCGCTTGGCGGCCTTGAGCGCACTTTCGGCACCGCGCTCACCGGCTTGCGTGGCTCGTTCGAGTTCGCCGCGCTCGACGGTGGTCAGCGAGAACTCAGCCGCTACGAACACCGCGCAGGCCAGGGTCAGCCCGAGGGCGAGGAGGAGCAATATCACTTCGCTCACCGTGTCACCTCCATCCCCTGGTGTGCCGGGGCGGTGATGACACGGTTCGTACTGGGAGGTTCACCCATTGCGGTACCGCAGCTCCTTCTCTGTTCGGGTCGTCCGGTCGACGACGGGGTGGGCTCTGAAACCCACCCCGTCGATATTAAAGGGACCGCAAAGCAAACGGGAGTGGCAGGTATCACACGGGGTGTCACCTGGGGAAGAGCCGCGGCGGAGGGGGAGGTGGCGTGAGTGCTCGACGGGTGGGCGGCGCCCGGTGATCTTGATGGCCGGAACTGCGCGTAACGGTCGTGCGGTTGGGAAACCCCAATACCTTCGCGGGCGGTTTCGCCCGGCGGGGTGGCACAGGCCTCCTCGGTCACAGCCGTCACCGGCCACACGGTCACGGACCACACCGTCACTGATCACATCGTCACAGAAGGAGCGGGCGCCGCCCATGGTGCTCAAGAAGTTGCTCGGAGCCCTCGGCGTCGGCGGCCCCTCGGTCGACACCGTCCTGGAACCCGGCCCGGCCCTGCCCGGCGGGCCGCTGTCCGGAGAGGTCCGCCTGCGCGGCGGCGGGAGCGACGCGACCATCGACCGGATCACTCTGCTCCTCCTCGCCCGGGTGGAAATGGAGGGCCAGGAGGAGGAGCAGGAGGGCACGGTCGTCCTCGACAGCTTCACCGTCGGCGGCGGCTTCCGGCTCGCCGCGGAGGCCGAGCACACCGTGCCGTTCACCGTCACCCTGCCCTGGGAGACGCCGATCACCGAACTCCACGGCCAGCACCTCGGCCCCGTCCTCGGCATCCGGACGGAGCTGGAGATCGCGGGGGCACGGGACAAGGGCGACCTCGACGCGCTCGCCGTGGGCCCGCTGCCCGCCCAGGAAGCGATCCTGGAGGCCTTCGGGCAGCTCGGCTACGGGTTCGGATCGGCCGATCTGGAGCTCGGCCACATCCGGGGGACCGGCCGGCAGCTCCCCTGCTACCAGGAGATCGAGATCCTTCCGCCCGCCGGTCACGCCCACGCCGTGAACGAGATCGAGGTGACCTTCCTCGCCGCCCAGGGCGGCCTGGAGGTGGTGATCGAGGCGGACAAGCGCGCCGGACTCCTCTCCGGGGGACACGACACGGTCCACCGCTTCGCCGCCTCCCACCACACCGCCCCGCAGACCGACTGGAACGACCGGGTCGAGGGCTGGCTGAAGCAGGTCATCGCCGGACACGAGGCGTACGCCGCCCCGCCCCCGTACGGAGAACACCACGGCAGTCACCGCGGCGGTCACTACGACCACGACGCCCACCGCCGCTCGGGCCCCGGCACCGGTGCGGTGGTGGCCGGAGTCGCGGCGGGTGTGGCCGTCGGCGTGGTCGGGGGCATGGTCGCTGCCGAAGTGGTCGACGAGATCGGTGACGCGTTCGAGGGCGATGGGGACGAGGAGGGCTGAGCCGGGGGCTGCGGCCGGGGGTGCGCCGCCGGACAAGTCCTAGGCCAGCCGGGCGGCGAGGGCGTCCAGGTCCGGTAGGAACCAGACGTCCCCGCCCCGGTTGGCCTCGCGCACGAGGTCGGGCAGGGCGGCGCTGGCCGAGAGGTGGCGGCCGATGTCCCCGAGGACGACCAGGCGCAGCCGGTAGGCCGAGAACTTCTGGAGCACGTCCCCGGCGAAACCGGTGCTGAGGTCGAAGAAGCGGTCGTCCAGGCGCGCGGCCGGCACGGCCACCACCTCCGCGCCCTGGAAGGCCATGCCGATCAGCTGGTCGAGGGCGTCCTGGACGGTGGCGATCTGCACACCGTCGGCGTCGCACACCAGGACCGGTACGCCGTGGTGCTCCTCGATGGCGTCAGCCATGGTCTGCCCCCTGTCCGTTCTCCGTGGAGGGGAACAGGCCGCTGTCCGGGCCCGTCACGCTGTCGATCAGGTGCAGCAGCTCCGCAGTGGTGGCGGCGCCACCGAGGACGACGATCTTCATTCGGGCTCGTTCCTGGTCGTAGACGGTCTGGATGCGCAGGGAGTCCGACGGGCTCCGGGCGGACTGGGCGCTCGCCGTGACCAAGGTGCCCAAGCGGCGTGCTGCGTCCGGGGCGAGCCCGTCGATCTGGACGATGCTGGACACCTCCAGGTGGCCGCGTGCCGGCGCGGAGGCCGGACCCGGGGCGGCGTCGGCGGTCCGGCCGGTCAGGGCTTCGAAGTCCTCCCGGCTGATCCGGTACTGCTTGCCGATCCGGACGGCCTTGAGCTTTCCGTCGCGGACGTAGTTCCGGACGGTCCGCACATGCAGGCCCAGCCGTTCGGCCACCTCGCCGATCGAGTACAGCTCGCGTTCATCGCTCTCCATGCTGCTGAATCATAACGTAAAAGACTCTATGGATGGTTTCTTAGGGAGTGATAGAGAACATTAGGGATGTGGGCGGTTGCCGTCGGCCTCCTCCGTCCGGGCGGCCCACCGGCGGGAGTGACGCCGCTCGGGGTAGGAAGGTGGGCAGGTGATCCAACGCCTCCATGCCGAGAAGGAGCCCCGATGAACGCCCAAGCGCGGCCGCCCGCCCCGCGGCACCGGCGCCCGGAAGGCGTCAGCGACACCACCGTCGAAGCCCTCGGGGCCCTCTCGAAAGCGCTGGAGACCGCCGAGCGGGCCCGAGGTGCCCTCTACGATTTTCATCAGCTCACCGGGAGTGCCGACCTCTGCCTCGACGATGCGGTGCGCCTGCTGCGCGAGGCCGGGCACGGGCCGCAGGCCGAGCAGGTCGAACGGGAGATCCTCGGCCGCAACGTCATTCCCGGGCACTGGACGTTCCAGATCGTCGAGGAGTACAACGCGACCTACTACGACGTGTTCCGGGCGATCGAACGGCAGATCAGACAGGAACTCGCCGAAGGCCGCGACCACCTCTACGAGGCCGAGATGAAGGGGGCCCGCCGGACCGAGGGCCACCCCGCCCACACCGTCGACTGACCGTCCGGTCCACGCACGGTCGTTCGCCCCTGAGTGTCGGTTCCCGCCAGGAGCCCCGTCGGCAGCCCCGCCAGGAGTCACTGAGCGTAGCCGCACGAGATGCGGACCGGACCGGCTCCGGTGACGCTGGTGCTCCGGTCGCGCACCCGACGCCGGTCGCACGCACCGCGCGGGCCGCCGACGGAGGACCCACGACGGAGGACACCCGTATGAACCTGCCCGACACCCCGGTGGAACGAGCCCGCCGCACCCGTGAACGCGCCGAGGAACTGGACCGCGCCGCCGACCGGGCCACCGACCCCGAACACCGCAGGCGGCTGCGGGAGAAGGCCCTGCGGCTGCTGAGGGAGGACTCGGCGGCAGGCCCCCGCCCCTCAGGGGAACCGGCCCCCCGACCCGCGGGCGAAAGGCGTTCGCCGAGGGGGGTACGGCCCCGGTAGCGTCACCGCCTGTGACCCCGACTCTGCGCACCCGCAGGCTCCTGCTGGAGCCGTACGCCCCTGAGGACGAACAGGCCTTCGTCGCCCTGTTCCAGGACACCAGCGTGTCGTGCTGGATGGGCGACGGCCCCGCCTCCGAGGCGGAGGACCGTGCCCTGTTCGGACGGGTTTTCAGCAAGGTCTACGCCCAGGACCTGTTCGCCGTCTGGGCCGTTCGACGTGAAGGTCTCCTGGTCGGGCACGCGGAGATCAAGCCGACCGAGGCCGTCGGCGGCGGCCACGAGATCATCTACGCCCTCGCGCCGACGGCCTGGGGGTACGGCCTGGGGACCGAGCTGGCACAGGCCCTCGTCGCCCACGGCTTCGAGACCCTCGGGCTCACCGAGGTGCACGCCACCGTCGCCGCGGCGAACCAGGCCTCGCTGACACTGCTGGCCCGCATCGGCTTCGAGCACGTACGGGACATTGAGGAGGACGACGGCAGCACCACTCGCGTGCTGACCCGCCGCCGCTCCTGAACGGGCGAGGCGATCCGTACCCCGCCCGTCACCCTTCGGCCCGTCCCCGCGGTGACCGGGTCCGCGAGGCGCGTGCCCGGTCCCGCTGCATCGACGAGGCCATCGTGCTGTACACGTACGAGGCCGATGCCGTCTTCACCTCGCGCCCCTGGCCGGTCCGGGGCGGGGACCGGACCGTCAACTTCCTTCCCCCGCAGCACGACATGTACGGCTGTCAGCGCGACCAGACGCTGCGCATGATGAAAACCGGCCTCACCGGCAATCGAGATCCCGCCCCGCTCTCGAAGCCGCACGGCACGTGCACGGCTGCTACGGCTCCGGCTCCTCCAACGTGCAGGCGGGCCACCGGCGCTGCACGGGCTCGTCCGACGGCAACCCCGCCCGCCTGCGGCAGCATCCGGCGCAGGCCCAGGACGCACGCTGAGTCCGGACCCCCGGCAGCGCCGACCGGGCCCTCGAACAGGTCCGGGCCTGCGCCGCCAGGGGCGACCCGCGCTGGGCCGCCGAACTCGCCTCCACGTCGCCTTCGCCGACGCCGAACGGCCCCCCCGTCTCGCCCTGGACCACCGGGCGCCGTGAGGAGATTCAGCCGACGGGCGCGACCGTCGCGCCCTCGACGCCATGACGCTTGAGAGCGCCGGCGACGAAGCCGCCCGCCTTCATCTCCTCCACGAACGCCGCCAGCAGCTCCTGCGCCGCCGCGCCCCGCCCCTCGGGGGTGCCCATGGCCTGCTGGATCACCATGAACCGCCCCGGCAGGACCCGTACGCCGGCAGCCCGCGCGGCCTCGCCCTCCAGCAGCTGCCGGATACCGGCCGCCACCTCCACCTCGCCCGCCCGCAGGGCGGCGAGCGCGGGACCGGCCCCCTGGAACCGGACGATCTCCGCGCGCCGGATCTCGCGCGTGAGGAAAAGGTCGTACGCGGACCCCGAACCGACCGAGATCCGGGTTCCCTCGCGGTCCACCTGGCCGTTCTCGGTGACCGGGGACGCGTTGGGCACCAGATAGCTGCCCTCGATGAGCACGTACGGCGCGGTGAACCGGAGCCCCTCGCCGCGCGCGGGGTCGACCGCGAAGAAGCCGAGGTCCGCCCGGCACGCCTTCACCGCGTCCACCGACAGCGCGGCCCGCTCGAAGACCACGAGCTCGACCGGCACCCCGAGCCGGCGCCCGAACTCCCGCGCCAGGTCGACGGAGACGCCGGCCGGCTCACCGGTCTCGGCGTCCCGGCCCGCCAGGATCGGGTTGCCCAGATTGATCGAGGCCCGCAGGGTGCCTCCGGGCGCGAACGTGGAGACGAGGTCGGGGGAGACCGGCTGCTGAGTCATACGGCCGAGTCTACGAGGCGGCCCGTCGGCGCTCCGCGGACTACGCCCGCACCACCGGCGCTCCGTGAAACCACGGCCTGCCCACGGGAGGTGCGCGCGTTCAGGCGCCCACCGTCCCGTCCACCCCTTCGCGCAGCAGGTCCGCGTGCCCGTTGTGGCGGCCGTACTCCAGCAGGACGTGAACCATGACCATCCGCAACGAGACGTCCTTGCCCCACCGGGGCTGACGGCCCGGCAGGTCCAGCGACGCCGCCTCCCGCTCGATGCGGCGCGAGGTCGCCACCTCGGCCTCCCAGGCCGCGAACGCCTCGGCGCGGTTCGAGGCGCTCGCGTCGTACGCGGCCTGGAAGTCGAAAGGCTCCTGCGACCACACCATCGGCGCATCGCCGTCCTCGAACACCCGCCGGAACCAGGCGCGTTCCACTTCGGTGAGGTGCCGCACCAGAGCCAGCAGCGACAGCGTGGACGGCGGCATCGACCGCTCGCGCAACTGCTCGTCGCTCAGCCCGGCGCACTTCATGGCCAGAGTCTCGCGGTGGTAGTCGAGAAAGGCCCGCAGAGTCTCGCGCTCGCTCCCGGACAGGGGAGGCCCGACCCGGTCGTCACTCGTCATGATCATGTTCCTCGGTCCGTGGTGCCGGCCGACAGTATGACCGTCCCGCGCCTGCGGGGCAGCCGGTTTCCCCGTACGTAGCGTCCTAGGCTGTGGGGGCATGGACGTACATGAGCTGCTGCGGCGCTCCGGGGGACCGGTGACGCGGGACCGGATCAGGGACGATCTGGCCGCGCTGGGCCTCGGCCGGGGTGACACCGTGATGTTCCATACGCGGCTGTCCGCGATCGGCTACGTCCCGGGCGGCCCCCAGACCGTCATCGACGCCCTCCTCGACGTGGTGGGCACGACCGGCACACTGATGGTCTCCTGCGGCTGGAACGACGCCCCGCCGTACGACTTCACCACCTGGCCCCGCGCCTGGCAGGACGCCCTGCGCGCCCACCACCCCGCGTACGACCCGGAGCTCAGCGAGGCCGAGCACGGCAACGGCCGTCTCCCGGAGGCCCTGCGCCGCAGGCCCGGGGCGGTGCGCAGCCGTCACCCCGACGCGAGCCTCGCGGCGCTCGGCCCGTCGGCGGCCGCGCTGATGGCCGACCACCCCTGGGACGACCCGCACGGCCCGGACAGCCCGCTGGCGCGCCTCGTCGCGCTCGGCGGACGGGTGCTGCTGCTCGGGGCGCCCTGGGAGACGATGACGCTGCTGCACCTCGCGGAGTCGCTGGCCCGGGCGCCCGGCAAACGGTTCGTGACGTACGAGCAGCCCGTCCAGGTGAACGGCGAGCGGGTCTGGCGCACCTTCCATGACATCGACTCGACGGACGGCGCGTTCGACTACTCCTCCGTCGTGCCCGCGGGACAGGACCCCTTCGCGGTCATCGTCCGGAGCATGCTCGATGCCGGCATCGGCCGGGACGGCACGGTCGGCGCCGCCAGGAGCTGTCTGTTCGAGGCCGGCCCCGCCGTCGGCTTCGGCGTCCGCTGGATCGAGGAACACCTGAACACCTCCGTGTGACAGGCCGCTCAGGAGAGCCGCACCTTCACCGTCTGCGTCGCCCCGCGCGTACCGGAGAGGTCGCCGAAGACCAGCCGCAGCGACGCCCCGGTGGCCGCCGATGTCACGGTCGACGGCTTCGAGACGACCGAGGCGACCACCCGGTCCCACGTGAGGGTCAGGCTCGTCCGCATGCGCATGGGGTCGCTGACGCACACGGTGGCCGTCCCGTCGGCGTGTTCGGTGACCATCACCGAACAGGGGGCGTCCGCCACCAGCGGACCGACGCTCCCGCCGAACCAGAAGTTGACGGCGGTCAGCCCGATCGAGGGGACCGCGACGCCCTGCTGGTCGTCGGTGTTGGCGAGCACCCGCAGCCAGTTGCTGTCCGCCGCCCGCGCCGCGGTCCGCTGTTCGGTCGCGCCCGGCAGCACCTGGTACGCGTAGGTGGCGTCCGTCGGGTTCTGGCCGTGGTCGAACCAGAGGGTGAGGTATTTGCGCGAGACCGGGTCCGTGGAACCCGCAGTGTTGATGTCGCTCCAGCGCCCGGTCCGCTTCTCCCGCAGAGCCTGCACGGTGGCCCCGCCGGGGAAGACGTAACCGCCGTGTCCGGCGAGATGCGCCCAGGAGGTGTCGGCCAGCGTCGCCGACCAGGGAAGGGTGATCGGTGTGGCCGAACCGCCCACGGTGAAGGGGGCGTTGCCCACCGGCCCCAGGTTGCGGTTGTCGACCGTGCTCTCCACGGCCGCGCCGTCCCGGCCGTGGATGCCCGCGCCCAGGCACACCACGGTGTCGTCGAGGAAGAACCACGACTTCTTCGCCATCAGCGTGCTCGACAGCCCCTTCAGGTACTGCCCCACCGCCGCGCGCTTCTTGTCGGTGACCCCGCCGACCCAGTTCACATCGGGCAGGGACGCGCCCCAGTCACCGCCCGCCCCGTCGGCCAGCGGCTTGCGTGAGGCCGTGGTGCCGGGCAGCCGGTAGGGGTCCACAGTGGGCCAGAAGGCGTCGCTGTACTGGCCGTTGGCGAACGTGTCGCCCCACCAGTAGAGCATCCCCGCCCCGGTGTGCCAGCCGCGTAGATTCTCGCCGTTGCCGGTCTCGTAGTAGGTGATCCGCCTATCGGCCATGCTCAGCGCGGCGGCCCAGCCGGGGCGGCGGTGGGTGGCCCGGGCCATGTCGGGGAAGAGCCGGTGGCCGTCCGGCTCGGGCACCGCCGTGAGCGAGGCGTCGTCCAGGACGCTCTTGATCCGGGCCAGCGAGGTCAGCCCGAGGGAGGGGTTGCTCAGCGGCGGGCTGTAGTAGTCGCGTTGCGCCCAGCCCTTGACCAGCCCCCGCCAGCGGGCGTTCTCGGCGGCCGACGCGCCCCGGCCGAGCAGCACGATCGACGCGAGGACCGGATGTCCGCGCCGGTGGTCGTCGCCCTCGCCGCGGCTGATGGCCCGGCCCGCGACGGAGTCCATGACAAGACCGTTGTAGAGGAAGGGGGCCCAGGCGTTCTCCACCGCGTCGAACACCACCTGCCGCTGCGGGTCCGTGACCTCCCACGCAGTCCCCTTGAGCAGCGCGAACAGCAGCCCGAGCCCGCCCAGCATCACCGATCCGTAGCTGCCGGTGTAGGGCACGGTGGTGTGCTGGATGAACGAGCCGTCGGCGTAGAGCCCGTCGCCCTTGGTCACCAGCGGGAAGACGGGGGAGAGGGCGTCCCGGGCCAAGGCGATCTTCGCCGAGGTCCCGCCGACGACCCCCCGCAGGGCCAGCACCCGGCACAGATCGACCCGGTTGGCCCCGGTGCTCGTCCCGGTGTACGAGGCGACGGCGGAGTCCGGTACGAAGTGGTCGACCGCGGCGCAGTAGCGCGCGAGCCGCTCCGGGGTGAGGGCGTCGTACAGCAGCACACACACGTCCAGCAGGGCCTGGGGCGCGCCGATCTGCCAGCTGTACCAGTTCCCGTACCGGGTCTGCTGGTCGTTGTACACCTGGCTGTGGAGGTGGTCGAGGCCCCTGATCACGGCTTCGCGCAGTCCGGCGTCCCCGGTCAGCCCGGTGCCCTGCTGGCGGTAGGCCTGCGCCATGGTGCTGAGGCGACGGAAGCTGTCGGCCATCCGCCCGGAGAGGACGTACGACTCGGGGTCGGTGTCCGGGTCCGGGTCGGCGAACACGGCGTCGGGCCACAGCGATCCGTCCGCCGGGGCCATGGTCTCCAGCAACTGCCGGGCCTGCGTGCCGAGGTCGGCCAGCCGGCTCCTGAACGGTTCGGCGGTCGGGCTGAATCCCTCGCCGAGGATCAGCGCGCTCCACGTGGTGCGCAGGGCGGTGTACGGATCGTCGGCGGCGGCGGCGTGGGGCGCGGGGAGCACCAGCGCGCCGCCGCCCGCGGCCGTGAGTGCCGCGGAGGTGGCCAGAAAGGTACGGCGGGACCAGGCAGAAGTCATGGGAGGGCTCCGGGTCGGTGACGTGTGTCCGGGGGGAACCGGTGCGCCGAGTGCGGACCTGATCCCGGTATCCGACTGTTCTGAGCGGGCGGCCACTTTCTAGCAGTCGCCGGACGACTCGCTCAATGACTTTGGCTGAATTGATCGTATCGATCGCTTGCGGGGGCGTGTAAAAGCGCGCGGAGCGCGATCGGGTGGCCACCGGTCCCGAACTCGCCGCATCGAGGCAAATCCGTGCTCGGATCGTTTCGAGCGGATGTGATCGATATGGTTGTCACAGGTCAGAGCCCAGCCGTCTCCGAGCCCAGGGGGATCCATGCGACTGCACGTCGACCAGCGCCACGAACGAGTACTGGAGCTCGTCCGCGAGCGGGGCAGCCTGCGCGTCGCCGAACTCGCCGCGGAACTCGGCATGTCCGCGGTCACCCTGCGCCGGGACGTCGAGGCACTGGCGGCCCAGGGGCTGGTGGAGCGGCTGCACGGTGCCGTGGTGTGGCCCTCGGGACAGCCCCGGCCCGCACCCGCCGCGCCCTCCGCCGAAGGGCTGGTGGTGGGCATGGTGGTGCCGACCACCGAGTACTACTACGCGGATGTGGTGCGCGGCGCCCGGGAGGCCGTCGAGGCCGCGGGTGCCCGGTTGACCATCGGGCTCTCCCGCTACCTCCCGGACGAGGACGCGGCCCAGACCCGCCGCCTGCTGTCCACAGGAGCCGACGGGCTGCTGCTCACGCCGAGCTGGGAGCACGGCTGCCCGGAGCAGGGCGAAGGACTGTGGACGGTGGAGCAGGAGACACCGGTGGTGCTGGTCGAGCGCTGGGCCCCGCTCGGCCATCCGGCGGCGGGCCTGGACCGGGTGCGCTCGGACCACGCCCACGGGGCCGCCGAGGCGGTGGCGCACCTGGCCGGGCTCGGCCACCGGGCGATCGCGCTCGCCGTGCAGGACAGCCCCACCGCCCCCCGTCTCAAGGTCGGCTACCGGGCCGCGGTCGAAGCGCTGGGACTGAGCCCGGTCCCGGCCTCACCGCTGGAGAACACCCCCTCGCGAACGGAACAGGACCGGTTCGAACGGACGCTGGAGTACCTCTGTGAGGGCGTGGCGAACGGCCATGTGACCGCCGCGATCGTGCACAGCGACGCCGACGCGATCGTCCTCATCCCCCGGCTCCAGGCCCGGGGCGTACGGGTGCCCGAGGACCTCGCGGTGATCGCGTACGACGACGAGGTCGCCTCGCTCGCCGACCTGCCGCTCACCGCCGTGGCCCCGGACAAGCGCGCCGTGGGCGCCGCCGCCGCACGGCTCCTGCTGTCCCGCCTCGGCGCGTCGGACCCGGATGCGCCGGCCGCCCGCACAGCGGGCCCCGGAGCCCGCCGCCACCTCGACATCCTGCCGGCCCTGCGCATCCGGGTCTCGTGCGGAGCCGCCGCTTCCTGACCGGGCGTCAGTCCAGGATGCCGAGAGGGATGCCGGTGCGGGACGCGGGGCCCTGCGGTGAGGTGATGTCGACGGGCAGCGGGGCCGCACCCCACTGCCTTCGTGATCGATTCGATTGAATTGGTCATTTGCTCTTGACGGTGATCGGTTCTGCGCAAAATGATGTGTGGCGTTCGCCTCATCTCCCGCAGTCCGAGGTCTCGTAGGAGTCGGCCCATGCCCCGTAACGCCCGTACGTCCCGCATCGCCCTCGCGGCGTCCGCCGCTTCCCTGACCCTGCTCGTCACCGCCTGCGGCGGCTCGGGATCGGACTCCTCGGCCCCCGGCGACGGCGAACCCGTCACCCTCACCTTCTGGTCGGCCACCGCGGGCGCCAAGGAGACGGCCGACGCGTTCAACAAGGCGCACACCGGCATCAAGGTGACGTTCTCACTGGTCCCGGCGGGACCTGAGGGCGTCACCAAGCTGTCCAACGCGGTCAAGGGCGGCAACGCCCCCGACGTGGCCACCATGGACTACTCCGCCCTGCCCGAGTACGCCAGCGAGGGCAACCTGGAAGACCTCACCTCCGGCTCCGGCGACCTGGTGAGGGAGGAGTTCCCCGAGGCGGTCCAGTCCCTGGTCAACCTCGGCGGCTCCACCTGGGCAGTGCCCTTCGACGTCACGCCCATTCAGCTCTTCTACCGCAAGGACCTGTTCAAGAAGCACGGGGTCGACGTGCCGAAGACCTGGGCGGAATACCGTACGGCCGCCGAGAAGATCCACCGAGGCGACCCGGACATCACCATCACCAACTTCGGCGGCGGCGACCCCGCCCTGCTCTCCGGCCTGGCCTGGCAGGCGGGTGCCCAGTGGTACGGCACCGAGGGCGACGCCTGGAAGGTCAACATCGACGACCCGGCCTCCCGGAAGGTCGCCGCCTACTGGGACGGCCTCCTCGCGGACGGCCTGGCGTCCAGGACCCCGCTGTGGGGCGAAGGTGAGACCAAGGAGCGTGCCACCGGGAGGGTCGCCACCATCATCGGCGCCGCCTGGAGCGCGGGGAACTTCCCCGTCAGCTACCCCGACGCCAAGGGCAAGTGGGGCATAGCCCCGCTGCCGACCTGGGACGGAAAGCCGAGCACCGGCATGTACGGCGGAACCTCCTACGTCGTGCCCAAGGGCAGCAAGCACACCGAAGCCGCCGCCGAGTTCATCAAGTGGGTCACGACCGAACCCGAGGCGATGACGGCCCGCCTCAGCTCGCTGAAGACCCCCAGCAGCGCCCTGCCCGCCAACGAGGGCATGCGAGCCGCGGCGGCGAAGGAGTTCGACAACTCCTACTTCGGCGACCAGGACGTCTACGCCCTGGCGGGTGAGGCCGCCGACACCATCGTGCCCGGCTGGACCTGGGGCCCGGTGCAGCAGCAGGTCACCTCGGCGCAGCTCGCCGCGGGCGGCGACCACACCAAGATGCTGAACACCGGACAGGCGAAGGGCGAGAAGGCGGTCACCGACCGCGGCCTGAAGCTGGCCCGGTAGCCGCGCGCCCGGCCCGGGACGCACCGTCCCGGGCCCGCCGACGCCCGCAGGACGGCCACCGCACCGAGGCCCGACCTCCGGCCGTCCCCTCTCCCTCCCGACCAGCCGAAGGAGCATCAGGTGGCAGCCCCACTCGCCCGGCCGGCCAAGACCCCGCCGCCCCGGCCCGCACCGCCGGCGGCCGGCACTGCCGGACCGGGAAGGCCCGGCGCCCCGGGCGGCCCCGGCACCCGCAGCGGACAGCGCCGGGCCGTGGCGCTCTTCACCGTGCCGTTCTTCGCCCTCTTCATCGCCGTCACCGTCCTGCCGTTGCTCTACGCGGGGTGGATGAGCCTCTTCCGCGAGGAGTCCTCCGGCCTCGGATTCGGCGGAACCGAGCGCGTTTTCGCCGGGTTCGGCAACTTCACCGAAGCCCTCGGCGACGAGGCGTTCCTCCGCTCGTTCGGGAACATCGCGCTCTACTGCGCGCTGTACATCCCCGCCATGGTCGGCGGTGCGCTCATCCTCGCCCTGCTCGTCGACTCGACCATGGCCCGCGCCCGGCGCTTCTTCCAGATCGCCTACTTCCTGCCGCACGCCGTGCCCGGCCTGATCGCCTCGCTGATCTGGCTCTACCTCTACACCCCGGGCCTCAGCCCGGTCACCGACGCCCTCGATGCGTTCGGCGCGAGCTGGAACTTCTTCGGCGAGGACGAGGCGATCCTCTCGGTCGTCAACATCTCCGCCTGGCAGTGGACCGGCTACAACATGATCATCTTCTACGCGGGTCTCCAGGCCGTTCCCCGCGAAGTGCTGGAAGCCGCCACCGTCGACGGAGCCGGAGCCCTGCGCACCGCCCTCCAGGTCAAGATCCCGATGATCCGGCCGACCGTCGTCCTGACCCTGCTCTTCACCTGCGTCGGCGCCATCCAGCTCTTCGACGCCCCCAAACTCGTACAACTGCGGGCCAACACCATGGGCGAGGACTGGTCACCGACCATGTTCATCTACACCGCCGCCTTCAAGGGCCATGACTACGGCCTGGCCGCCGCGAGCTCGCTGCTGCTCGCCCTCGTCGCGGGCCTGCTGTCCTTCGTCGTCACCAAGCTCGGCAACCGGTGGAAGGCCTCATGAGCACCCAGACAGCCACCCCCGACGCCCCGTCCGACCCCACCCGGAGCACCCGGAGCACCCGGACCGCCCGCCGCACCGCGCCACGGCCCCCCGTCCGCGGAGGCCGCACCGGGAGCCTCACCTCACGGGTCGTGGTCAACACGGTGCTCGCCGTCGTCGCCGTCTACACCCTGATGCCGTTGACCTGGCTGCTCATCGCCTCCACCAAGAGCTACCGGGACCTGTTCGCGACCAACCCGTTCAGCCTGGGCGACTTCGCCCTGCTGTCCAACCTGGAGGCCCTCTTCGCCCACAACGACGGGGTGTTCGTCCGCTGGCTGCTCAACAGCCTCCTCTACACCGTCGTCGCCTCCGGACTCTCCACCCTGATCTCGGTCGCCTGCGGCTATGCCTTCGACAAGTACGCCTTCCGGGGCCGGGAGAAGCTCTTCGGGGTCGTCCTCGTCGGCGTTCTCATCCCCTCGACCGTCGTCCAGCTCCCGCTGTACCTGATGGCCTCCGAACTCGGCCTCGTCAACACCTACTGGGCCGTCCTGATCCCCAGCCTCGTCAACCCGTTCGGCGTCTACCTGGCCCGCGTCTTCTCCGAGGGGTACGTCCCCGACGAGGTCCTGGAAGCGGCCCGGGTCGACGGGGCGGGGGAGGTGCGGACCTTCGTGAAGGTCTCCCTGCCGATGCTGGCGCCCGGCTTCGTGACCATCTTCCTGTTCTCGTTCACCGCCGGCTGGAACAACTTCTACGGCGCGCTCATGATGCTCAACGACGACCGGCTCTACCCCGTCAACCTGGGCCTGTTCATGTGGAACCAGAACGTCTACCAGCAGCCCGAGCTGTACCCGCTGGTGATCATCGGGTCGCTCGTCGCCGTCGTCCCCCTGATCGTCGCCTTCCTCTGCCTCCAGCGCTTCTGGCGCTCGGGCCTCACCGCAGGAGCCGTCAAGTGAGCCACCCCGCCCCGTCCCGGCGACCCCGCCCGCGCACCGTCCTGGCGATGAGCGGCGAGACCCGTGCGGCGGTCCTGGGCCCCGGGGCGCTGGACCGGATCGCCCGGATCGCCGACCTCGACCCCGGACTCCTCGTCACCGACTTCGACGCCGACGACCCGGCCCAGCGCGCCGGACTGCGCGACGCGGAGGTCCTGTTCACCGGGTGGGGCTGCCCGCCCCTGGACCCCGCAGCCCTGAGCGCCATGCCCCGCCTGCGGGCCGTGATCCACGCCGCGGGCTCCGTCAAGCACCACATCACCCAGGACGTCTGGGACCGCGGCATCACCGTCAGCACCGCCGCCACCGCCAACGCCCTCCCCGTCGCCGAATACACCGTCGCGGCGATCCTCCTGTCCAACAAGCACGTCCTGCACAGCGCCCGCCTCTACCGCGAGGAACGCTCCCACGTGAACCCCCTCACCCGGTTCCCGGCCATCGGCAACTACCGTCGCACTGTCGGCATCGTCGGCGCCTCCCGCATCGGCCGCCGCGTCGTCGAACTGCTCCGCCCCCACGACCTGCGCGTCCTGGTCCACGACCCCTACCTCGACCAGGACGACGCCCGCGCCCTCGGCGTCGAACGGACCGGCCTGGACGCCCTGGTCTCCCGCAGTGACGTCGTCAGCATCCACGCCCCCGAACTCCCGGCGACCCGGCACCTGTTCGACGCCCCGCGCCTCGCGCTGATGCGGGACGGGGCGACGCTCGTCAACACCGCACGCGGCTCGCTGGTCGACACGGAAGCGCTGGTGAAGGAGCTGGCCGCCGGACGCCTCAACGCGGTGCTCGACCACACGGAACCGGAGGTCCTGCCCCCGGACTCGCCCCTCTACGACCTGCCGAACGTGCTGCTCACCCCGCACATCGCGGGCTCCCAGGGCGGCGAACTCCACCGGCTCGCCGACTCCGCGGTCGACGAGCTCGAACGGTACGCCCACGGCCTGCCGTTCGCCCACGGGGTGGACCCGAGCACCCTGCACCAGCAGGCCTGACCCGTATCCGTACACCTGGAGCCGTGGGAGACCGCCATGTCCCGTACCCGCCGGGTGCTCGTCGTCGGCATCGACGGGGTGCGCCTCGACACCCTGAACCGCGTGAGCACCCCGCACCTCGACACGGTGGCCGGCGCGGGCTTCCTGGCCCCCGTGACCGTGGCGGAGGGCACGCCCACCATGTCGGGGCCGTGCTGGGCGACGACCGTCACCGGTGTGAGCGTCACCAAGCACGCCGTGTGGAGCAACGACCTCAGCGGCCACCGCCTCGGCGTCTTCCCTGACTTCGCCACCCGCCTGTCCCGCCAGGACGGCCGCCGCACCTACGTCGCGGCCGCCTGGGAACCCCTGGTCACCGTCGCCGACGGCGGCCCGATGTTCCGGCACCCCACCCGGCTCACCCACCACGCTCCGGCCGCCGACACCCCCGAGGCCTGGGAGCGGGCCGACGAGTCCACTGTGCGCGACGCGGTGAACATCCTGGCCCACGAGGACCCCGAGGCGTCCTTCGTCTACCTCGGCGCCCCCGACGAGACGGCCCATCACCTGGGCTGCGGGGCGGCCTACGAGGCGTCGATCGCGTCGGCGGACCGCCGCCTGGGCGACCTCCTCGCCGCCCTGCGCGCCCGTCCCTCCTGCGAACGGGAGGCCTGGACCGTCCTCGTCGTCACCGACCACGGGCACCGGGACGAGGGCGGCCACGGCGGCGGTAGCGCGGCGGAGCGCACCGCGTGGCTGGCCTGCGCCGGCCCGGACATCACGGCCGGGGCCCGCCCCGCCCGCCCGGTCCGGCACGAGGACGTCGCCGCCCAGGTGTACGCGGCCCTGGACCGTACGCCGGACGCCCACTGGACGCTCGACGGCGGCGCGGTGCCCACCGTGCCGCGCGCGGTGCTCCTCGGAATGGACGGCACGCTCGTCGACACCGAACCCCTCTGGCTGGAGGCCGCCCGGGAGGTGGCATCGGCGCACGGCCACGCCCTCACGGACGAGGAGGGCGCGGGGGTGCTCGGCCGCAACCGCGCCGACACGGCGACCCTCCTCGTACAGCTGTGTCCGGAGCCCACCACCCTCGCCGGACTGGAATCGGAACTGGAGGACACCTTCCTCGCCGCTGTGGAAGCGGGCGTACGACTCCGGCCGGGAGCCCGCGCGCTGCTGGACCGGCTGGTGCGGGACGACGTGCCCGCCGCCCTGGTGTCGGCCTTCCCGCGCAGGGTCGTGGACACGGTCCTGCGGGCGCTGGGTGGTGAGGTGTTCCGTACGACGGTGGCGGACGGCGAGAGCGACCGTTCGAAGCCCTTCCCGGACCCCTACCTGAAGGCGGCCGCCCGCTTGGGCCTCCCGAGCGAGGCCTGCCTGGCGGTGGAGGACAGCCCCGACGCTGTGGCCGCGGCCGAGGCGGCGGGCTGCCGGGTGCTGGCGGTCCCTTCGGCCGCGCCGATCACACCGGCCCCGGGCCGACGGGTAGAGCGCGACCTCGGGGTACTGCCGCGGGAGTGGGGAACGGCCCGGAGGAGGCGGGAACCGGGCACGCCTGCCTGACCTGAGCACGGCAAACGACGGGGGTCGTCAAGCGGTGTGCACCCGCTGAGCTTGCTGGCGCCTGGTCTATCTGCCCACGTCGCAACGGTTGGCGGGTTGCTGGTCTTTCGAGCCAAGTGGGCTTCACGGGAGGGTAGTTGAGGGTTTGGGGGAATGGCCCGGACTGTGCAGGTGAGGGCGGATGTTCCTGAATCCCCGGCGGACGCGGGCCGGGGTGAGCAGGGCGGGCTCGGCCCGCTTCTCCCAGGGGCGGCGGAGATCTCGGCGACATCATCTTCGGGGCCCAGGCGGACCGCGTGCAGCAGCTGGCCACGAGGTGCGGCCCTTCTCCAGCGCGGCGAGGAACGAGTAGGGCCAGCCGGGAATGAACTGGTCACTGGACCGTCCTGAGCGTCCGTAGACGTGGCAGAACAGCCGGTCGGGGCTCGTCGGCGCGTCCGGACGCAGTCACGGCGAGACACCGGCGGCCAGGACCAGGCGCCCGTCGGCGGCCTTGGGCCGCGGCAGCACGGCCAGTGCCCTGCGCAGCCTGTCCGCGTCGATGCGGCCCTGGTTGAGCGCGTCGTGCAACGCGCCGCGCCCACGCCGGTGTTCAGCCAGCAGCGTCAGGTCGACCGGCGAGGTCACCGGCCCGTTCCCGCAGAGCATCGCGTCCGTGACTTCGAACAACGTGTCACCGCGCCGGGTCAGGCATCCGGAGAAGTCCTCCCGAAGGTGGGACGTGAAGTCGAATGCCTCGTGCCGGGCATCGTGGTGCAGCGGACTCACCCCTGCGGCCTTCGCATGAGTACGGTTCTGTGACGGAACGCATGCTTATGCGGGGGCCGTCCCGCCTGTCCGGCGAATGCCCAGGTGAGCGGCCTGGTTCGAGGAGCATTTCGACTCATCGGTAGCCTGTGTCACCATGATGCGCGCTTGGACCTTGCCGATGCTGCTCGTACTCAGCGGCTCAGCCGTCGCGGCTGCGCAGATCTTCAAGGGGAGCCCCGGCACAGCCGCAGCACTCCTGCTGGCGTTTCTGGTGCTCGCCAGCGTGAACTCACCCCTGATCTTCCCGAGGTCGATCGGTGCGCAGGAGGCACAACGCCGCAGCGCGGTCGACGGCCGACCGGTCGTCTTCTGGCGGCCGGGCTGCAAGTACTGCATACGGCTGCGCATCCGACTGGGCCGCAGCGCCCGCCAGTTGCACTGGGTCAATATCTGGCGCGACCCGGCAGGAGCCGCAGCGGTGAGAGCAGCCAACGACGGCGACGAGACCGTGCCGACCGTCGTCGTGACGGGCCAGCCACACACCAACCCCGATCCCAGATGGGTGCGCGAACAGCTCTCCCCTCCCGAGTGATCAGAAACCCCGCCCTGCGGAGAGGCACCCGCAGACCCAACTGAAGCGCACAGAGGTCGAACGACGAGCTGAGAGCCTGTGAATAGACCGCAGTCTGCCCAGATCACTCGGTGATGGGCAGGCACTCGGCGAGCAGGTCGACGACGTCCCGCCAAGCTCGCTGCGCGTGCTGAGGGTGATGACCGACCCCCGGAAGCACGATGTGGTCGACCGGTGGGTGATGGAAGGCGTGCAAGGCGCCGCCGTAGACCACGAGGCGCCAGTCGACGCCCGCAGCCTGCATCTCGGCGGTGAAAGAGTCCCGTTGCGCGGGCGGCATGATCGGATCTTCCGACCCGACCCCGGCCCACACCGGGCAGCGAATGCGCGCCGTCTCGCCTGGTCGGCCCGTGGTCAGTCCGTTGACTGTCGCGATCGCGCGCAGGTCAACGCCGCCGCGCCCGAGTTCCAGCGCGATTGCGCCCCCGGTGCCGTAGCCGACGGCGGCGATCCGGTCCCGGTCGGTCCGCGGCTCGGCGCGGAGCACGTCGAGCGCCGCGTGGCCGATGCCTCGCATCCGGTCGGGGTCGGCGAGCAGCGGCATACAACGGGCCAACATCTCCTCAGGGTCGCCCAGATAGCGCCCGCCGTGGAGGTCGAAGGCCAGCGCCACGTATCCCAGCTCGGCGAGCGCATCGGCCCGGCGGCGCTCGACGTCGCTGAGCCCCACCCCCTCGGGCCCGAGCAGGACCGCGGGCCGTCGGTCGACACCGGCCGGGAGCGCGAGGTGCCCGATCATCGTCAGTCCGTCGGCCGCGTAGTCGATCGTGCGCGTTGTCACTGTCGTCATGAGCCTGGACTGTAGTGATCGTCGAGCCCGGGCGGGCCGGTGTTCTGCCGTGGGCAGAAGGCAGATCTCCGGCGTATTGCGGAACTCCCGTCAGCGGTTCGGATCAGAGCCTGTGAACAAACCGCCGTCCGCCCGAAGGGCGGGCGCACCGGACGCCGCTGCGCGCAGACGGGGTCTGTTCACAGGCTCTGAGGCAGCACGGCCATCAGCCGGGCCACCGTCCGGGCCATCGCGTCCCGGCCCTCCGCCAGATAGCGGCGCGGGTCCACGCCCTGATCATCCCGGGCGAGCCGGTCCCGTATCGCGCCGGTCATCGCGATGTTCAGCGCGGTACCGATGTTGACCTTGGCGATTCCGCCCGCCACGGCGCGGGCCAGCTCCTCGTCGGAGGCCCCGGACGACCCGTGCAGCACCAGTGGAACAGGCACGGCCGTACGCAGCCGGGCCAGCAGGCCGTGGTCGATGCGGGCGTCCCGCGAGGTCATGGCGTGCGAGGTACCGACCGCCACGGCCAGCGCGTCGACCCCGGTGGCCTCGACGAAGGCCCGCGCCTCCTCGGGGGCCGTACGGGCCCCGGGCGCATGGGCGTCGAGCGGAGCCTGCCCGTTCTTCCCGCCGACCTCCCCGAGCTCGGCCTCCAGCCAGAGACCCCGCTCGTGGGCCCAGACGACGGCGGCGCGGGTGGCCGTCAGGTTCTCCGCGTACGGCAGCCGGGCGGCATCGAACATCGCCGAGCTGAAACCGCAGTCCGCCGCCTGGTGCAGCAGCTCGACGGACTGCACATGGTCCAGGTGGAGGGAGACGGGGACGGCGGCCTGGTCCGCCACCTCCGCCGCGGCGAGGGCCAGCGGGCGCGCCCGCCCCCGGTGGTAGGCGACCGCGTTCTCGCTGATCTGGAGGATCACCGGCGCCCCCGCGGCCTCCGCGCCCTCGGCGATCGCTTCGGCGTGCTCCAGCGTGATGACGTTGAACGCGGCGACCGCACGCTGCTGTGCGGCGGCCTCGGCGACCAGTTCGCCGGTGGCGGCGGTGGGCATGGCAACTCCGGGTGAGGGTCCGTCAGAGGGTCCGTCAGGGGGGCGGTCAGGCCGTACTGCTGAGAATGACGGAACGGGTCAGATGGCGCGGCCGGTCCGGGTCGAGACCGCGAGCCTGTGCGATGGCGAGGGCGAGGCGCTGGACCCGGACGAGCTCGGCCAGCGGGTCGAGGCCGCCGGCCACCCATCGGGCACCGGTCGCGTGCACCTCGTCCATCAGCCCGGCCGGGGCCTCGCCGAGCATCCAGGTCGCGGTGGAGCGGGTGGAGATGCTGATGGGGCCGTGCCGGTACTCCATCGCCGGGTACGCCTCGGTCCAGGCCAAGGCGGCCTCACGCATCTTCAGCGCGGCCTCGTTGGCGAGGCCCACGCTCCAGCCCTGTCCGAGGAAGGTGAACTGACTGCACTCCACCAGCCCGACGGGCAGCGGCTCGGCGAGCGCCACCTGGGCGTCCTCGACGACGGCGTCGGTGTGCAGGCCGAGATGGGCGCGGAGCAGGGTCAGCGCCGAGGTCGCGAAGCGGGTCTGCACGACAGACTTCTCATCGGCGAACTCCAGTACGACCGTGTCATCGGCCATCGCGGCCATCGGGGTGTCGGGATCGCCGATCACCACCGTCCTGCGGGTCGTTCCGCCGAGCCGCCCGAGCAGACCGAGCACCTCGGTCGTGGTCCCGGAACGGCTCAGTGCCACGACCCGGTCGTAGGGCCGCCCGGCAGGGAACTCCGACGCCGCGAAGGCGTCGGTCTCGCCCTGGCCGCTGCCCTCGCGGAGGGCCGCGTAGGCCTGGGCCATGAAGTACGACGTACCGCACCCCACGACGGCGATGCGCTCGCCGGCCGCCGGAAGCCGGTGGGCGAGCCCGTCCGCCATGCCTGCGGCCACCTGCCAGCAGTCGGGCTGACTGGCCAGCTCCTGAGCCACGTACGTCATCTCGTCTCCCTGTCCCCGCGCTCCACCGACAGCATCGATGCTCGAAGCTGCATATTAGGCCAGTGTTTCAATCAGTATCAAGCAGCTGTGTGCAAGGGGCCGCACGGTCGGCGCGCACCGTCCGGCCCCGCACCCGCCCGGCCGACGCGCCCCGGGCCCAGGGGTGTTCGCACCCGCGTGCGCTCGCCCCGCTTCCGGCCGGCGCATCGCGGGAGCACATTTCGCCCCGGGGTGATGGGTAGGGTGGCTGCGCTTCGCGAAAACGGCGGAATGTTCGACGTAGGGGGATGGATTCATGGGTGCGTTGGCGGGAAAGGTCGCGTTGGTCACGGGTGCGAGCCGCGGAATCGGCCGGGCGATCGCCCGGCGGCTCGCACGTGACGGGGCCTTGGTCGCCGTCCATTACGGCGCGCGGAAGGAAGCCGCGCAGGAGGTCGTCGAGGAGATCGGGAAAGCCGGTGGTCAGGCTTTCGCGGTGGGCTCCCTGCTGGGAGTGGCGGGCGACGCCGAGGCGCTGTACGAGGCGTTCGGCGAGGGAATGGCGGACCGGGGCGAGGAACCGGTACTGGACATTCTGGTCAACAATGCCGGTGTCAGCGGATCCGGACGAATAGGAGACGCCTCACCGGAGAATTTCGACCGGCTCTTCGCGGTGAACGTGAAAGCACCGATGTTCCTTATCCAGCACGGTTTGACGCTGATGCGCGATGAGGGACGGATCGTCAACATCTCGTCGGCCGCAGCCCACCGGTCCTTTCCCGAGTCGGTGACCTACGCCATGACCAAGGGAGCGGTGGAGACCTTGACGCTTGCTGTGGCAAAGGAAGTGGCAGGGCGGGGCATCACGGCGAACGCGGTGGTGCCGGGCTTCGTGGAGACTGACATGAACGCCAGACGACGCGAGACCCCCGAGGCCACGGCGGCCCTGGCGGCGCACTCCGTGTTCGGACGCATGGGCCAGCCGGCGGACATCGCCGACGTCGTGGCCTTCCTCGCCTCCCAGGACGCACGCTGGGTCACCGGCCAGTGCATCGACGCCACAGGAGGCACCGCACTCTGAACCGCTGCCCGGCAGCCGGAGGGACTTCGTACTCAGCGTTCCACCATCTCCCTGGTCTGGTCGAACTGTTCGAGCAGCAAGCCCGATCGGTCGGTCCGTACGCCGCGGATCTCCATGCCTGGCTCCCATCCCCGCCGTGTCCCGCGCCCCGCGGCGCTCCCGCGGAAGCTAACGGCTCCCTCCACCGGGCGCGACCGCTTTACCCGCCCACGGAACCAGGGAGTCCATGTCGATCGCGTGGGTGAGCAGGTGAAGGGGTGCCGCACGTGTCCCGGTCGCCTCCGCCGCCTCCCAGTAGGCCAGGGCGGTGGTGCTGTCGACCGGGCCGCGGACGAGTGGAACGCCCGCCCCGGAGGCGTGGAGCAGGGACTCCAGGCGGCACGACGCGATCGTGCCGGGCAGCCACGGCTGTGCCGCGTACCCGTTCGCCGCGGCGGCGGGCAGCCCGTCGGCCACCTGCCGTTCGGTGGCGCCGACGGTCAACAGTCCGCCGCCCGCGATCAGGACATCCCTCGACCGCCCCATCCGGCCGATGGCGCGATGCGTGTCGAAGCAGTGCGGGAAGGAGTCGTCGATCACCGTCGTACCGGGTTCGAGGCGGTCGACGTCGAGGAGCGTGCCGCCCCCGCTGACCGCCGCCACGATCAGGCGCGCCCCGTACACCTTCCCCGGAAGCCCCCGATCCGATTCGATCACGTCCACCGCGCCGGCGAGCCCGCGCTCGCGGAGGCCCCCGGCGAGTTCCTTCAGGCGCGGTCCGGTGCCCCGTACGTCGCAGAGCAGCAGCCGGGCGGGCGGGCGGCCCGCCAGGCCGAGCAGGAGCTCCAGCGAGGACGAGCCGATCGAACCGAGGCCCACGAACGCCACGGTCAGGCCGGACAGTTCCTGCTGTCGCGCATCGAGTGCGGCGTGCACGGTCTTCACGACGGAGACGACGGTCGCCGCGTGCCCGGTGGTGACGGCGGCACCGGTCGTACCGGTGGCGCGCAGGACGTCGAACCCGTAACCGGTGAGCGACGGGATCATCCCGGCGAGAGACACGGACCGCGCGCCGAGCGACGAGGCGAGGTCCACACCGCGGGCGGTGTGCCCGAGCAGCGAGTCGCCGGGAGCGAGTTCGTCCGCGAACAGCGGGACGCACACGAAGCCCGACCGGCCCAACGGCGTACTCAGCGTTTCCAGGAGCCGCGGGCGGCCACCGGGGAAGAGCAGCGTCCGCAACTCCTCACGCGGCAGCGCCTCTTCCGGCAGCCCAGCCAGCCGCGCCAGCTGGACCGGGGACGGGAGGTAGCCGACGAGCGCGGCATCCATGCGCTGTTGGCCCGGGCCGGTGCCGGTGCCGGGGCGCGGGCCTGGGACCGGGCCGGGGCCGGGGCCGCTCGGGCGTCCGAGGGCACGGCCCTGGACACCTGCCGATGCATGAACCGACGCGGAGGAAGCCGCCGCGCGTGTCAGGTTCTCGCGCACCCTCTCCGCGAACGCCGCCAGCCCCTCCGGGGTGAACGCCGTTGCGGCCGCGCGGACGGTCAACCGCAGTCGCCCGGCGTCGAGGCGGGCCGACAGGAACACGTCCGTACCGACCGGAGGCGGTGTGTACGCGCTGTCCCCGTCCTCCTGGGCGACGCGCAACGTCCGTCCGCTCTCCGGCCCCAGGGCGGAGAAGTCCAGATAGGTGAAGAAGAACTGCGAGGCCAGGGGCAGCCCGTTGGGCAGGGACGGCACAGGCCCCTCGTGGGTCCGTGCCGCCGTGGCCTCGGCGGCGATCCGCCGCAGATCGTCCTCGAACGCCGCCTCGGCGGGCCGCCCGGACTCCGCCTCCGTACCGGCGGCCGGCCGCAGCGGCACAGCCGTGGCGTAGGGCCCGAACACCCGGTGGACATCGGGCAGAGCGGAATGATCCCTGCCGCTCACGGCCAGACCGAGCACCAGGTCCGCCCGGCCGGTCGCCGCCACGAGGGCACGGTAGTAGGCGGTCAGGACCGGGGCGTGGAGGGTGGTGCCGAAGCGGGAGGCGAGTCCGCGCAACTCCGTCACGTGACCGGCATCGACCACGAAGCTGTGGGCGTGGAACACCGGACGAAGGCCGCCCGGCACGACGCCTTCGGCCTCCCCCTCCTCTCCTGTCGCCCCGTTCCCGGAGCCGAGGACGGAGCCGAGGGCGGGGCGGGGGTAGGGAGCGCTGAGCCGCGCCCACCGGCCCCCGCCATCGCCCGCACGGTCGCTGGTGGCATCGGCCGCGTCCGTCCCGCCCGGCGTACCGGTCGTGTCCGCCGGTACGGCGGCACGCACGGCGTAGTCACGGAAGGTGCCGCGCAGCGGAGCCAGCACCGGCTGTCCGCCCTCGGCCGGCGCGTCGTACACGGCCATCAGCTCCCGTACGAGCAGGGCGGCGCTGTAACCGTCACCGATGATGTGGTGGGCGTGCACCGCGAGGACGTGCTCGTCGGGGGCGAGGGTGAACACCCGTAGACGCAGCAGGGGCCACGCCCAGAGTTCGAAGCGGCGTGCCCGCTCGGAGTCGATCCTCTCGTCCAGGTGGTGTGGTTCGGTGAGCGTCTCGAATTCGACCGGCAGGCGTAGTGAGGGCGGGAGTTCCTGCTGGACGACCGGGCGCGCCCCGGCGGGGAAGACGGTGCGCAGCATCGGATGACGGGCGACGAGGACGTCCACCGCGCTCTGGAAACGAGCGGTGTCCAGGGGGCCGAGCAGCCGCAGCCGGGTGAGCCAGGACGAGGTCGATCCGGGGGCGATGGCTTCGGCCAGCAGGAACCCCCGCTGGGTGGGCGTCAGAGGGAAGGGGCTGGGGCCGGGCCCGGGGCCTGGCCCTGCGTAGGAGAGCTCCCCAACGGCCGCCATGCCCGTATCGGCATCCGTTTCCGTGCCGGGCGTCGCGGAGGCCCCGTTGTCCACGGCGGTGGCGAGGGCCGAGAGGGTGCGGTGGCGGTAGATGACAGTCGGCCGGGGGAGCGGCCCGCCCGCCGCCCCCTCCAGCCGGGCGAACACCTCCAGGACGAGCAGGGAGTCGCCGCCCAGGGCGAAGAAGTCGTCCTCGCGGCACACGTCGTCGGTCCCGAGCAGCTCGGACCAGATACGTGCCAGCCGGATCTCCGTCGGCGTCCGTGGTGGCGTCCGCCGGGGCGTCTCCGCAGGCCCGGCCGACCCCGACGCCGCCGCGGGCCGGAGTGCGAGGAGCTGTCGGCGGTCGATCTTGCCCGTGCCCGTGAGCGGCAGGCTGTCGACCGAGGTGATCCGGGACGGAACCATGTACGGCGGCAGGGTCTTCCCGAGATGCAGCCGCAGCTCGACCGCGTCCGCGCCGGACGTCCCGGGCCTGGGCGTCACGAACGCGGTGAGGCGGCCGTCCTGGAGCAGGACGACGGCGTGCGTGACGTCCTCGTGCGTCTGGAGCACCGCCTCGATCTCACCCGGCTCGATGCGGTGACCGCGCACCTTCACCTGGTCGTCGAGCCGCCCGAGGAATTCCAGGTCGCCGTCCGCCGACCACCGCACACGGTCCCCGCTGCGGTACCAGCGCCGCCCCCGCCGCGTCGTGAACGCGGCCTCGGTCAGGTCCGGTTCGCCGAGGTAACCGGAGGTCAGGCCGATCCCGGCGATGAGCAGCTCACCGGCCTCACCGGCCTCACCGGGCCCGAGGGGCCGACCGTCGGGGCCGACGACCTCCACCTCCGTACCGGCCACCGGGCGGCCGATGGGCAGCCGCCGTACGTCGTCGCCGGGCCGGGCGCTGATGATGTGGCAGGTCGTGTTGATGGTCGCTTCGGTCGGCCCGTACAGGTTGGCGATGCGCTGACCGTCGCCCAGGAGGTCGAACCAGCGGCGCACATGAGCGGGCGGCAGAGCCTCGCCGCCGACATGAACCCACCGGAGCGCGCCCAGGTCCGGCCGCGGGCCGCCGCTGTGTATCCGCTCCTCGGCGGCGGTCAGCAACTGTTCCCACAGCGTCGGCACCGAGCTCCACACAGTGATCCGGGTGCGTTCGACGTGCCTCAGCAGAAGGCCGGGGTCGCGCAGCAGATTCCACGGCACCGCCACCACGGTCGCTCCGACGAGGAGGGGGGCCAGGAGCTGGCGGACGGAGGCGTCGAAGCAGATCGACGCCGTCTGGGCGAGCCGGTCGCGGGCGTCGTATCCGAAGGTGCCGATCGCCCAGTCGAGGTAGTTCTCCATCGACCGGTACGTGATGGGTACGGCCTTGGGGCGGCCCGTGGAGCCGGAGGTGAAGATGACGTACGCGATCGACTCCGCGTCGACGGCCCCCTCGGGCAGCTCCCGTACGTGGTCCTGCCCCTGTTCGGACCCTTGTGCGCACTCGGGGGCCGGTACGTCCACGGGCACCTGGGTGACGTCGGGCAGTGCGTCATTCGCCGCCCGGGTGGGGGCGTGGCAGAGCACCGTGCGCACACCCGTGCGGGCGATCTGGTCCGCGAGGCGCGCGGTCGGGTGCCCGGCGTCCAGCGGCACCCAGCCCGCCCCGGCCCGCAGGATCGCGACGACCGAGACGACGGTGTCCGCGCCGGGTTCGGTGAGCAGCCCGACGAGGCTTCCCGGGGTGACGCCGTGGGCTACGAGCCGGGCGGCGACCGAGCGGGAGGCCTGGTCGAGTTCCGCGTACGTCAGGGTGCCGGTCCCGGTCCCGGTCCCGGTGCCGGTCCCGGTCCCGGTGTCGACGGCGACCGCGTCCGGGGTGGCCCGGAACCGGTCGAGCAGCCGCCGCACGAGGGTCGCCGAGGAGCCGGAGCCGGAATCGGACGGTGTCCCGGCGGCAGCCGTCAGCTCGTCGTGGAAGTCACGGTCGAGCCGCGCCACCGTCGCCGGATCGAAGAGGCGGACGGGGAAGTTCCACGAGAAGCGCAGGATCGGCCCGTCCTGCCAGCACAGCAGGCTCAGCCGGGTCGCGGGGGTGCCGGTTCCGGCCGCGGTCGGCCGTACGGTCACGGGGCACCGCTCGTCGAGGGCGGCCGGAAAGCGCGCGAAGCTGAAACCCGCAGGGCTCACGGTCCGGAGCCCGTCTCCGGTGAGTCCGGCCGGCACCAGCCGGGCCAGATCGAGGCTGGTCGGCGCGGCGTGCTGTTCGCTCTCCAGCCATACCCGCCCGAGCCGCTCGGCCAGCGCCCACACCGACTCGTCCGGGTCCGTTTCGCACAGCAGCGGGAGGGTGTCGGCCAGTGGCCCGACCAGCCGGTCCACACCGGCCAGTCGGACGTCCCGCCGCGCGCGGGCGACGTTCACCGCGATCTCTCGCTGCCCGCTCCACCGGGCCAGACACCGCACATGGACGGCGAGCAGCAGGTGGAACAGGCTCACACCGTGCGCGGCGGCCCGCTCCTCCAATGCGCCGGTCAGCACCGCGTCGAGGGCGCTCTGGTGGGTGGTCAGGGGAGGTGCCGGAAGAGCGGACGGATCACCGTCGTACGGCAACGGCAGCCGCGGTGCTTCACTCCGGGAGGCCAGCCGGTGCGCCCAGTAACGCCGATCGGCGTCGAGGGCCGCCGCACCGGCCGAGGAGGCACGCTCCTCGGCGGCAGCGAAGGCGTACCCGGCGAAATCCGTTCCGGGAGCGGGCAACGCGGGCTCGTCCCCGTGGGCGAGGGAGGTGTAGAGCGACCAGAGCTCCTCGCCGAGGATGTTGAGGCTGTAACCGTCCCCGACAGCGTGATGGATGACCAGCAGCAGATGGGCCAGCTCGGAGTTCTCCCGTACGAGGACGGCACGTACGGGAGGCTCGGAGGAAAGGTCGAACGGCCGGTTGCACAGGGCGGTCTCCAGCTCCTCGACGCGGCCGCCGCCCCCGTCACGTACCGCGTACCAGGCAGTGACGTCGACGGCGGGCGCGACGTACTGCTGCGGCCGCGTCGTACCGCTTCCTTCCGTACCGCTCCCGTCCGTACCGCTCTCGTCCGTACCGCTCTCGATGCGGATGCGCAGCATGGAGTGCCGGTCGGCGAGCAGGGCGAGGGCCCGGCCGAGGAGCCCGGTGTCCAGAGGGCCGCAGACGGTCTGGCGGACGTAACCGTGGGCGGGGACGTCCGGATGGAGCCGACTGCTGGTGTGGAGGGCCAGTTGGACGGGGGTGAGCGGGAACGGTACGCCCTCGGGGGCGGGTTCCCGGCCGGGAGGCAGCCCGCGCCCCGATGCGCAGGGGGATTCCGGTGACGGGGCGTCGAGGTGCGCGGCCAGCTCGCGCACGGTCCGGTACTCGAAGAAGAGGGTGGCGGGCAGCGCGGTGCCCCGCTCCCGTTCGAGCTGCCTGACCAGGTCGACGGCGGCGAGTGAGTCGAGGCCGAGGGTGAGGAACGGTTCGTCGTCCGGAATCTCGGCGGGAGAGAGCCGCAGCGCCGCGGCCAGGAGCCTGCGCAGCAGGGCAGCGGTGTCCGTGCCGGAGCCGGTCGTTCCCTCCCCGGCCATGGGCGACGGCCGGGGCTGTGCGTCCGGTACGAACCCGGGTGTCGTGCCGCGCACCGGAACCGTCCCGGCCGGTCGCTCCGGGCGCCCGGCGGGCGGGGGAGAGTACGCGGAGGAGGACGCGAGGTCGGCGAGGACGAGCTGCGCCGCATCGACTCCCCATGCCGTACGGAGAGCGGCCAGCGCGGGCGCGGTGGCCACGGGCCGCCCGCCGGGCCGCGACACGACGGAGGCGCGCGCCCCCGGACTCGTACCGGGCACAGCCCCCGCCCCTGCCCCTGCCCCCGTACTGAGGCCTGCGGCCATGCCGGTCTCGGCGAACGCGGCGAGGTTCACGGACTGCCAAGGGCGGCCGGACGCCCGCTCCGCGGCGGCGAACGCGTCGAGGAAGGCGTTGGCCCCGGCGTAGTCCCCCAGAGCGCCCGCCAGACCGGGCAGGACGGCGGAGACGGAGGAGAACGCCACACAGACCGCAGGGCGCAGCCCGTGCCGCCGCAGAGCCAGTGAGAGCAGCAGACTGCCACGCGTCTTGGCGGCCAGAGCCGCCGCCGCCTCCTCGCGGGTCCTGCTGCGCAGGGTGCCGGGCCGCATGACTCCCGCCGCGTGGAAGACGGCGTCCAGGCGGGGCAGTGCGGCGATCAGGGCGTCGACGTCCGGCTCCCGCGACACGTCGGCCATGTGGTAGCGGACGGTGGCCCCGAGTGCGCGGAGTTCCTCGGCCAGACCGGTGGGCAGACCGGGGGAGCGCCCGGCGAGCACGAGTGTCGGCCGCCCCTTCGAGGCCAGGTCGCGGGCGAGTGCGGCTCCGATTCCGCCGCCGCCCCCGGTGATGAGGAAGGTGCCGTCCGGCGGGAGCGTGGCGCTCCCCGGCGTGAGTGAGGACGGTGGGGAACCTGTCGATGTCGAGGAGCCGCCGGGAGGAGGTACGTCGGCACGGGCCAGCGGCGGGACGGCGCGGGTGAGCCTGCGCCCCGCACGCCACGCGATGGTCCCGGCCTCCCCGGGAGTGCCGTCCGCCCTCAGCTCGGCGAGCACGGCCTCCAGCCGCAGGGCCGGGGTGTCCAGCGAGCAGAGGTCGACGCCGATGGCCGAACTGCCCGGCGTCTCCTGGGGAACAGCCAGCAGAAGCCCGGTGAGGAGGGCATGGGCGGGTCGCGGCCTCTCGGGTGTGGCCCCCGTGGTGTGAACGTCCTCGGTGAGGACGAGCAGCCGGCTCGCGCCGGTCTCGTCGAGGTGAGCGAGCGCCGTGTCGAAGGCCGCCAGCGCGGCGTCCTGGGCGCGGTTGAGGGTCTCGCCGTCGTGCTGCTCCGGAGCGGGACCGGCCACCAGGACCACGGCGTCCGGTTGCCCGTCCGCGCTGCCGTACACCTGGATGTCCTCGGCGGCGAGCTGCGCGGAGAGGGCGTTGACAGACGCGGTGTCAGGACCCGTCAGGAGCACCGATCGTACGGCTGCCGGGGGCCCGGTCAGCGGAGCGTCCTGCCACTGGACCCGGTGCAGCAGCGGGCTGGTGGGCGGGTCCGCCCAGTACCGGGTGCGCTGGAAGGGGTAGGTGGGCAGGGGGACCATGCGGCGGTCGGCGTCGAGCGCGGTACGGTCCAGGGGCACACCGCTCGACCACAGTCGTCCGACGGTCTCCAGAAGCGCCCCGCGCCCGAGATGCCCGTCACCGGGAGCCGAAGCGGAGGACGAGCGGCTGTCGGAATCCGCAGACAGGGCGGACATCACGACGACTCGGCCACTGCGGCCAGAGCCATCACTAACATCACCGCTGGCGGCTCTGGCGGCTCTGGCGGCTCTGGCGGCTCTGGCGGCTCCGGAGTCACCGGTAGCACCGGCGGCTCCGGAGCGCCCACCGTCACCACCACGGCTCGCGGCACGGACCGCACCCAAGAGCGTCCCGCCCCGCCCCAGCTCCACGAACGTGTCGTAACCCTCGCTGGCCATGCGCTGCACGGCGTCCCCGAGCCGCACCGGCCGCAGGGCGTGGTCGCGCAGGTAGTCCGGGTCGAGGACCGGCTGCCAGGCGCCGGTGACCGTGCTCATCAGCGGGGTGGACGGGGTATGAGGGGTGAGCTTCCGCGCCGCGTCGGCGAGCCGTTCCGCGATGGGCCGCATAAGCGGTGAGTGGAAGGCCCGGGAGACGCTCAGGCGGCGTACGGGAACGCCCTGAGCGTCGAGGTCGCGGGCGGCGCGTTCCACAGCCGGAACGCCGCCGGAGAGGACCAGCAGCCCAGGACCGTTGTACGCGGCCACGACGAGGGCCCCGCCGGACTCAGCGACCACCGAGGCAACAGCCTCCTCGCCCCCACGGACGGCGAGCATCGCACCGTGCTCGGTGAACTCGTCCATGAGGCGGCCGCGTTCGGCCGCGAACCGTACGGCGTCCGCCAGACTCAGCGCCCCGCTCACACAGGCCGCGGCGATCTCCCCGACGCTGTGCCCGGCGACCGCGTCGGGCTCCACGCCCCAGCTCCGCAGCTGACGGGCGAGCGCCACCCCGGAAGCGACCAGCAACGGCTGCGCCACATCGGTCATGGCGGCGAGGGCCTCCGCCTCCCCGTCCGGATCCAGGCCCCAGGCCAGCAGAGGCCGCCCCCGCACCGGACCGAGGAGCGCGGACGCCTCGTCGAGCGTGTCCCGGAACACCGGTGCCGTCCGGTACAGGGCGCCGCCCCGGTCGGGGAAGTGCGCCCCCTGCCCGGGAAAGAGGAAGACCACGCGCGGCTGGGACAGGGCGGGACGCCCCGCAACAGACGCAGCAGACGCAGCGGGTGAAACAGGTGAAGCAGATGTAATGGACGAAGTGGGCACAACGGGTGCAGTAGGTGCAACAGACGCAGCAGACGCGTCGGCGAGCCGGCCCCGCAGGTCTCCGTCCGCGACGAGAGCGAGGCGATACGGACCGTCGTCCCGGGAGGTGCTCGCCGTCCGGCAGACGTCCCCTTCGCCCAACTGCGGGTGACGGTCCAGGTGGTCGGCGAGCTGCGAAGCCGCCGCCCGCAGCCCGGCCGCGCTGCGGGCCGAGAGGGTCAGCAGGTGGGGCCCGTCGTTCGTACGGTCGAGCCCGGTGCGGGTCGGTGGGGGCGGGGCCTGTTCGAGGACGGCATGGGCGTTGGTGCCGCCGAAGCCGAAGGCATTGATCCCCGCGACGAGCGGCCCGGCCGACGTCCAGTCGTGGGCCTCGGTCACCACGGAGAAACCGGCGGCCGCGAGGCCGGGGGAGGGCGGCGTGTGATGGAGCGAAGGGGGCAGCTTGCGATGGCCCAGAGCCAGCACCACCTTCACCAGGGCGGGCAGAGCGGACGCGTTCAGCAGATGACCGATGTTCGTCTTCACCGAACCGAGCAGCCGCGGTTCGCCGCCGGGTCGTACCGGAAACGCGTGGGCGAGCGACCGCAGCTCGATCGGATCGCCCACGGCTGTGCCCGTTCCGTGAGCCTCCACGTAGGTCACCGATGCCGGGTCGACGCCTGCCTCCTCGTACGCCCGGGTGATGACCTCGCGCTGGCGCAGGGGGTTGGGGGCCATGAGGCTCAAGGACCGGCCGTCGTTGTTGACGGCCGTCGCGCCGACGACCGCGAGCACGGGGTCGTCGCCGAGCAGGGCCGCGTCCAGGCGGGTCAGGACGAGGGCTGCGCCGCCCTCACCGGGCACGAAGCCGTCGGCATCGGCACTGAAGGCCCGGCAGCGCCCGGTGGGGGAGAGGGACTGCGCCTCCTCCAGCAGGTGGTGACCGGTGGACGTGAGGTGCAGGTTGACCCCGCCGACGACGGCGAGGTCGCACTCCCCGTCCAGCAGGCTGCGCCGGGCCAGATGCAGGGCCACCAGCCCCGAGGAACAGGCGGTGTCCACGGCGAGCGCGGGACCGTCGAGGTCGAGGCTCTGGGAGACGCGGGCGGCGATGAGGTTGGGCAGGTTGCCCGTGAGCGAGGCGGGCAGCGGAGACCCGTCGGCCGAGGCGCGGTCCAGGACCGCCCGGTAGCCGCTGTCGCCGACGGCCGCGAAGACCCCGATCCTGCGGCCGCGCCGACGGGGCCCCGCGTAACCGGCACGTTCGAGGGCCTCATGGGCGAGTTCGAGGAAGAGCCGGGCCTGCGGGTCGAGCGCGCGGGCCTCGTCGTCACCGATGCCGAAGTACGCGGCGTCGAAACCGGCGGTGTCGTCGAGGAACGCGCCCCAGCGTTGTCGCTGTCGCTGTCCGTCAGGGCCGTCCGGAGTCGCCTCGCTCTGCCCGGCAGCGCCCCAGCGCCCTTCCGGTACGGGGGTTACGGCGTCGTGCCCGTCGGTGAGCAGGTCCCAGAAGGCGTCGAGGGTGTCGGCGCCGGGGAAACGGCAGGCCATTCCGATGACGGCGGTCGCAGGGGCGGGGGAGCCATGCGGACCGGCCCCGTCGTTGTCACCTTCCATGGCACGCGGCGGTACGGCGTTTCCCTCGGCCCGGGACTCACGCTCCCCGGCCCGGGACCTCGGTGCGACCGTCAGGAGGTGGGCGGCGAGTTCCGCGACCGTTCCGTGGTCGCGGATCACCGCGGGTGGGAGCGTCACGCCGAACGCCTCCTCCAGCGCGACCAGGACCTCCATCGCCTTGAGGGACGTCCCGCCGAGGCTCCCGAACCGCTCGTCGCGGCCGACCGCCGGTGCAGGCAGCCCCAGCACCCGCGCCCACACGTCCCGCACGACGGCTTCGGCCTGGGCCCGAGGGAGAGGTGCCTCGGCCCTCGAAGTGGGCGTTTCCGTACGTGCTCGGGGGGACGCAGTCGCCCGCGAAGAGCCCGCTTCCACGCAAACGGAAGCCACGGAAGCCGCAGAAGATACGGAAGCCGCAGAAGAAGTGGAAGCTACAGAAGGTACGGAAGCCGCAGAAGGTATGGAAGAGACTGCCGCCGCTCCCAGACCCCCCGCCCCCCAGGCCCCCGCCTCGAACCGCTCACGCAACCGCTGCCGTTGCAGCTTCCCGCTCGTCGTCCGGGGGAACGCCCCCGGGGGCAGCGTCAGCACCCGCACATCGTCGTGCAGCAGCGCCTCACGCACACGGGCGGCGACCCGTTCCAGAACGTCCGGCGCGTCGTGCGGCGGCCGGGCCCAGGGAACGAACACCACGACCCGTTCCCCGCCGCTCACCGGATCGGTCGAACCGATCACCGCGGGAGCACCGGCAGGCAGCCCGGGTGTCGCCGCCGCGATCTCTTCCATGTCCGGGGCATGGAAGGTACGGCCGTTGAGGAACAGTACGTCCTTGTGGCGTCCCGTCACGCACAGCCGCCCGCCCCGCAGGAACCCGAGATCACCGGTGCGCAGCCACCCGTCGGCGAAGGCCCCGGCGCTGACCTCGGGGAGGCCGTGGTAGCCACGGGCCAGCTGCGGACCGCTCACCATGATGTGCCCGACCCGCCGGTCCCCCAGAACGGAGTCCGCGTCGTCGACGATCCGCACGGTGCACCCCGCCACCGGCACGCCGACGTCCATCAACTCGACGGCTCCTGGGCCGGGTTCGGCGTCGACGGCCTCCCCGACGCTCAGCGCCTCACGGTCCAGGACCAGCGGCTCGGCGACCTCCCCCGGCGGCGGGAACGTCACCGCCAATGTGGCCTCCGCGAGCCCGTAGACCGGCTGGGCAGCCGCCGGGGCCAGCCCCGTCGGACGCATCTTGCGGGCGAAGTCGCGCCACACCGCGGGCGCGATCGGCTCCGCCCCCACCAGGATCAGCCGGACGCCCGACAGGTCCAGCCCTTCGACGACCTCGTCGGGAACGCGTCGTACGGCCAGAGCCAAGGCGAAGTTGGCCGCGGAGAGCACGGTGGCCCGGTGCCGGTCGGCCACCTCGAACCACATCCGGGGCCGCTTGGCGAACGACAGCGGCCCGATCTTCACCTGCTTGGCGCGGGCGGCCAGGGGCGCGAGGTGCGTACCGATGAGCCCCATGTCATGGAAGTACGGCATCCAGCTGACCACCACGTCCTCGGCGCCGAGTGCGGAGGCGCCGCGTATCTGCTCCAGGTTGGCCAGCACCGCGCCGTGCGTCACCTCCACCCCCTTGGGCCTACCGGTGCTCCCCGAGGAGAACTGCACGAACGCGACCTCGTCCTGCCCGGCGTTCCCGGTCGCAGGCTCAGGTAGCTCCGGCCCTTCCCGCAGCGCATCGAGGCTCAAAGCACTTACACCGCCGGGTAGTTCACCGGCAAGCGGCGCGTTGGCCGCATCCACGACGACGGGAGGCCGGCCCAGGTGCTCCCAGACCGGCAGGACTCGCCGGGCATCCGGGGCCAGCGGTACCGGAACGAGACCGGCCGCTAGCGCACCCCAGAACATCGGCTGGAAGTCCTCGCTGCGATCGGCGAGCAACGGCACACAGGTACCCGGCGCGACCCCCGCTTCCCGCAACCCGCCCGCCACCCGCAACGCATCGTCCAGAAGCTCGCGCAGAGTGACGGTCAGCTCGCTGCCGTCACCGCGGACATGGACGACGACCTGCCCGGGAGCCTCACGGACCGCGCCCAGCAGTACATCCAGCAGTGTCATGTCGTGGTCCACCGGTCCGTCGGTCCGTTCTTCACGCACGCGCGGCAACGCACGCACTGATCGAATTCCCCGGAATGATCATAAAAACGTGCTGATCGCGAGGAGTCCACCGACGGGAGGAGAGGACCTGCTCCTTGAGACTGACGTCCGCACAAGGGTGCGGCGAGGAGTGGAGAGGGGTGGTGAGGAGCGGCAAGAGGAGTGGCGATGGGCGAAAGAGGCGGCAGCAGGGGCCCGCCCTTACCGGGCGAGCCCCGTACTCACAACTCACACCACCGGACCGACTACGCGCCGGTCGACCGACTACGCGCCGGTCGGCGCGGCCTGCTGCACGACCTCGAAGGACCATACGGTGGAGCCGCTCGCCGCGGGCTTCGGCCGTTCGCCGCTCCCGGCGTCGCCGCCCTGATGGGCCGCCTTCATGGGGCCCTCCATCCATGCCTGGAAGGATGCCTCGTCGCGCCAGCGCGTGTAGACGAGGTAGTCGTCCGTTCCTTCGACGGGCCGGAGAAGCTCGAACCACTCGAACCCGTCGGAGTTCTCCACCGCGTGGGCCCGCGAAGCGAAGCGCTTCTCCAGCGTCTCGCGTTGTTCCTGGGGGACGGTCAGCACATTGATCTTGACTACGCTCATGGCCTCATCCTGCCGTACGAGGCCCGGCGGGCGGAGCAGCGGCCCCCGGCCGACGCGGCGGACGAAATCCCGTTGGCCCGCCGTGGACGAGCTGCGACGATACGCCCTTCCCCAACGGAGGACATTTGTTCGTTTTCGTGTGTGCGGGGTGCGGTGCCGATCTCACCGCCCCACTGTCCCAAGTCGTCCTGCCGGTCCACGCTCATCAGACGTACGGGAACGGGATTCAGCTTCAGGCACTCATGGAGCCGGGCACGTCCGCCGTGGACCCGGAGCCCTGGGGGACCGGCCCGACAGCGCGCCCGGCGCGATCGTCATCGCTCCCGGAGACACCCGGGGCACCCTGCTGATCCCGGAGAAGGGCGGCGGCTGCTGTTGCGGCCTCGTCGGGACCGACGGCCCCAACGTGGTCTGCGAGGCGTGCGGCCTGCCTGTGGCGAGCAGGATCGACGACTGCTCGCTCTGGCAGTCGGCGCGGCTCGCCCCGCACGCCGTGCACCGCACCCGAGTGGACGACATCGACGACGTACCGCTCTCGTGGGCGGAGTCGAGGGCGGAAACGAAGGGCACACCTCCGTTCCAGCCGATCACCACCTGGGGGACGCGCCCGGAGTCCCGCTGGTGGTCATGGAGCCCGCAGTGGGAGGCAGCGGCAGACCGGGCTCTCGCCCACCTGCTGGCGGCCTCGCAAGGCCGACCGGTCACCGTCCCGGACGGCCTGACCGGGAAAGTGTTCCAACGGGCTCTCGACGCCCTGCTGCCCGCAGGCCCGCCGCCGATCCAAGCCGCCCTGGCCGGACCCGGACCGCCCGCCCCCGACGCGGGCACCGACATCCTCCTGGCCCCGGTCCAACCGCAGACGGGGGAGCCCGGACAGCGTCCGGCCCGCAGGCGTCGGGATACCCGGTGCCGCTCCCGTACGGAGTGTGGCGGTGGCTGGCGTTCCCCGAGCCGGACCTCTCCCTCCCCGCATCCGGCAGCATGCCCGACGGCGTCCTCCGCGACGACCCACCCCTTCTACGCCCTCCTTCCCTCTTCCGGACCGATGCCGAGACGTTCCGCCACACCATGGCGCGGCTACCGGCCATCCACAGCCCGTGGCTGCGCGAGATCCTCGATGACGTCCCCCGTCACCTGGGCGCCCGCATCTTCCAGTTCTCCGAGTCAGGAATTCTGTCCAGATGTGAGGCGAGGCGTTCGAGCATCTCGTCTGCGGTCTTGGTCCAGATGCAGGGCAGGCCTGGGGCCGGTGTTCCAGGCCGTGATCCAGGTGCGGATGTCCAGCACGAGGTGGACGTCGAGACCGGCCCGGACCTCCCGGTAGAGCTTGATGAGGAACTTGTTGAACTCCGCAGCCCTGTGGCGGCGGTGCAGGGAACGGGTGACCCTTGCCGGTGGCGACCTCCAAGGCGGCGGAGAGCGTCCTGGTCACCAGCGCGGCCACCTGCTCGTCGGTCATTGCCCGGGGACCGCCCGAGCGGGGCATGTCTCCCAGGCCGGCGATCCGATGCCCGACGAAACGCGCCCGCCAACGGCCCACCGCCTGCGGCGTCGAGCCGAGCCGGGCAGCGACGTCCTGAACAGAATCCTGACTGACTCAGATGACTAGCCGACCTGCTGCAATTCCCAGTAGTGCGGTTCGATGGGTACCCGCCTCACCTCGACACGACCGGTTACCTCAGGAATGTCGACCACCTTCCCCCACGATTCGGATCGATCGCCGGGGGTGTGCTCGATGTCGGCCCACACCACGCTGCCGGGCCCGGCGGAGCCGAAGGACACGGTCCACTCGGCGTACTTGTCGGCGCAGGAGCCGGTGACCCTCACCTTGTAGGCCGTGTTCACGCCCAGGCAGGTGAGCGGGTTCGAGCCCGGCGTCGAGACTTCCATCGTCCCGTTGGGGCGCTTGCGCACCTGCCAGTTCGCCGAGGTCGACGCGGTCTCCGTGCAGGCGCCCAACTCGACCGAGCCGATGCTCGCGTGCGATTTGGGCCAGACCAGGCACTTGCCGTCCTGCAGAGCAGCGAACCGGTAGACCCCGTCGACAACCGGGGCGGCGTAGGCTGGTTGAACAAGGGTCGCCGTGGCTGCAGCCACGGCGGCCAGGACTGCGATGACGCGTGAACGCATGGGAAAGGGGCTCCTCTGAACAGCGGTGGTCGCGCCGATCACCGGCGCGGACGCGGTCGATGCACGCTCCGCCGGGGTGGCGGCGGCACCAAATCCTGGACCACCGGCCCGCCCGGCAGCAGTCCGTGCCGGGAGCTGTCACCCGCCTGGTTGAGCCGCGACACCCGATGGTGTGGCGGCCTGTCGTCGTCGGCTTCGGCCCGACCGCGCAGCCGGGGGGCGTCTTTCAGCAGCCTGAGCTGCGGTGCCACTCCAGCCGCTGGCCCAGGCCCACTTGACGCCTGCGAAGGTCCGGTGCGTGGTGCGATCCCGGTAGGAGTACTGGTTGCCGGTCTCGTGGGCAACGAGCTTGGAGCTTGTGCACGGTAGGCAGCGAGGCGTCGAGCCTGGATGGTTGATCACGGTCAGGTGACGGGGAATCCCCACGTGCGGTGTCATCAGCAATCGGCGGGTCAAAGGCCTGACCGTGCTGGCCTGCTGGTTCGGCGTCGACCGCTCCACGGTCCCCCGCGCCGTCGGCGAGGTGCCGCCCCTACTCGCCGAGCGAGGCTGCACCGTCAGCCCCGACGTGCGGCTGCGTACTCTGGCCGACCTCGTCGACCACTTCGGCGTCGGCGGGGCGACCGGAATCGTCGACGGCACCGAGATCCGGGTCCATCGGCCCGCCGCCGGACGCAAGGACCGCGACAAGTGCATCTCCGGCAAGAACAAGCAGAACGCTGTCAAGTCCATGTTGGTCACGGACGGCGAAGGCCGCATGCTGTGGTGCAGCCCGACAGGTCACGCAAGCTGCGTGGACATCATCCATGCCCGCCAATCGGGGCTGGCCAAGCTCTTGGCCGACGGGCCTGCAATGGAGATTTCTCGCCGATGCCGGCTACCAGGACCTGGGCGTGCAGACCGCCGACCGGGTGGTGACACCACCGCTCCGCAAGTTCAAGAAGAATGCCCTGGACTGGTACGAGGAGATGCATAAACGCCAGCGCATGGAACACTCCTCACGTCGTATCCGGGACGTCGTATCCGGGTCGGGCACGGCATCGCCCATTTGAAGAGTCGGCGGGCTCTGGCCCGCCACCTCAGCCGCCGCGAGCAGTGAGCGACACCGTCCAAGCCGTCGCCGGCCTGCTGTCCCATCCGCGGACCGCGGACCTGACGTCGACACGTCAGAGGTGAACACTCAGTCCCGCCGCCGTCCTCGACGCCTCGCTGCCTACCGTGTACCTACTCGCCAGTCGGCCGCCTTCCTTGGAGCTGGGTGCTGCGGGTGTCGGGCATCGCCACATGACCGACGCAACAGCCCTGGCCCCATTCCACCTGGACGAAGGCGGCGACTTCGACCCGCTCCACCGCCATTGTCTCTTCGATGGCGACATCGACCGAGTCGCCGACGCCTTCGAGGAACACAACGCCGACGAGCCACGCTCACGGCTGGGAAAGGCTGGCCGAGTCACTGGTCCGCTCCCGCCTGCCGTCCTGTTGGGAGCAGGTCTTGTCGGTGGCAGGCAGCTTGCCGGTGGCCAGGTACCGGTTGACCTGGTTGTCGACGCAGGCGTTCTCGTAGAGGCCGTAGACCGCGTGCCGGTTGGCGCCCTTGAGGGTGAGCAGCTTGGAGCTGGGCAGCAGGCCGTGCAGGGCGACGGCCCCGGTGTGCGTGGTGCGCGGGTCTCCGGTGGCGGACACGATCAGCACCTTGGCGTCGCGCTTCACCGTGGTGGGCTTCTCGCGGGGCCGGTCCCAGAAGGCGCACGGACTGATGTTGTTCACCAGAGGACCGAGGCGTGGGTGCGCGGCTCGGCTCCTCTCGATGTCGCGCCAGTAGACCTCGGGGTCGCGCGGGGCAGCTACGTCCCCGCAGATGACCGCGGACTGCACGCTGCCGTGGTGCGACTGCTCGCCGGTCGTCACGAGGCGGAGGATCCCCGCGAACTGCGGCGACAGTCGGGTCGGCTGCCCTGCCGCCGCCCGGTTCAGTACGGACACCTGCTCACCGAGGGTCGCCCGGGATGCGTCGGTGTCGCTGTCGATCCCGGCGACGAGCACGAACGGGACCAGGGTGTCGTCGAGGTGGAAGGTGTCCGGGCCCGTGCCAACGGTGATCGGGCGGCTCGCGGACTGCTCGATGAGGCGGTCGATCGTGGCAAGGACCTGGCCGCGGGTACGGCCGAGGCCATAGGTGTCATGGCGGACAGCGGCCCATGCGGCCCAGTCGGCAAGCGCCTGCTCGTTCTCGTCGACGGCCTCCCGCAACAGCCGGGGGCCGAACTTGCGCGGATCGATGGCGCCGTCCAGGACCATGCGGTCGGTGCGGCCCGGGAACATCTGGGTGTAGACGGTGCCCAGGTAGGTGCCGTACGAGTAGCCGAAGTATGAGATCTTCCGCTCGCCGAGCGCCCCGCGGATGACGTCCATGTCGCGGGCCGTGTTGCGGGTGCTGACGTGCGGCAGCACAGCGGCGTCGGTGGCACGGCACTTGGCGGCCAGGTCCTTCTGGAGGACGACCTGGCGCTCGAAGGCCGCCCGGTCGAGGCCGGCCGAGGAGAGAGTGGTGCCGACGGGCCAGCCGCAGTCCAGCTTGGTGCTGCGGCCGACGAAGCGCGGGTCGAAGCCGACGATGTCGTACCGCCGTCCCGTCTTCTTCATCCAGGTGTGGAACTCCGGCGGGGATTCGAAGGCGGTGCCGCCGGGACCGCCGTTGTTGAGCAGGATCGAACCGATGCGGTGGCGGGTGTCGGTGGCTTTGAGCCGGGATATCGCGACGGTGATCGTACGTCCCCGGGGGGTGGTGTAGTCGAGCGGCACGGTGACGTCCGTGCACTGCACACCGGCCGCGTCCAGACCACGGCCCACGGTGTCGTCCGGGCCATCGGCGCAGCTGCCCCAGCTCAGTGGCTGGTTGTAGTAGCGGTGGAGGCCGAAGGCGTACTTCGGCGTGCTGGGGACAGCAGTGGCCGTGGCGGGGGCGGCCCCGAGGCAGGCGGCGAGGGCGAGGCCCACCGCCGAGGCGCGGCGCAGGGCCGAGGCGGCGGTCATCACGAAGTCTCCTCGGGGCGGTGGGCGTGGGGTGTTGCGGTCGGGGGTACCAGCCGTGTTTCTCTCACCCCTCAGACGCTAGGCGGAACGGCCGCACCTCTCACTACAGTTGACCCCCCAACTCCGAGGGGGTAACCCCCACCAGTGCGGCTCCAGGAAGTCGGGCAGTTCGAGCCACTCGGGCGGCCGGAAGGCGGGCTCTCGCCAGCCGGGTATGAGCCTGCCGTTCTGGACGCGCTCGCCCTGTGCACGGACGCCGCAGCTACCTGCCCGGCGATCAAGATCTGGCTACTGGGCTCACCTGCGGTTCCATCCGCGCTTCACCCCGACTGGATCGTCCTGGCTCACCTGGTGGAGCGAGGGTTCGCCGAGCTGACGAACAAACAGATACCACGAGGCGCCCACAGGACCGCCCAGGCCCTGGCAAGGACATCCGCACCTGGATCACGGCCTGGAACACCGGCCCCAGGCCTGCCCTGCATCTGGACCAAGACGGCAGACGAGATGCTCGAACGCCTCGCCTCACATCTGGACAGAATTCCTGACTCAGTAAACTAATAGGGCCTGTTGTGAAAGTGCTGGTGGGCGGGTTGTTAGGGTCTGGTCATGGCGCGTCTGAAGATTGAGATATCCGTTCCGGAGAGTCATGCAGATGTAGTGATCGATGCTCTCCATGCGGCTGGGGCGGGCCGGGTCGGTGAGTACGCGCGGTGTTCCAGCGTGTGGAGGGTGACCGGCAACTGGCTGCCGTTGCCCGGCTCGCAGCCGTATGACGGCGAGGAGGGCGTCGTGCAGCACGGTGAGGAATGCAGGATCGAATCCGTCTGTGATGTGGAGCAGGCCCGCGCCGTCCAGCAAGCGGTCCGCGACGCTCACCCGTACGAGGAAGCGGTCATCCACTTCCTTCCCCTGTACGAGCCGTGACGCAACCGACAGACGTACGCACCACAGCCACTCGTTGATGGCTGCGACGGGGGCGGTGGCCCGTAGCGGGCGGCGAGTCCGGGATCGTGCAGCGGATCCCTCGCCTGCGCAGCTAGACGCGGTCCTTCCAGGAACCGTACGCCGTGTCAGCACGTACCTCGTCGGGCCGTTCGCGTGGCCGCCCCAGCCCTTGTCGGGGCACCCGGACGTGTTCCAGGACGGGTTCGAACTGCGGAGAATTCCCGCGCTGTCCGGCCGTGATCACGATCGGGATGGGCTCCTGGCCCTGCTCGACCGCGAGATGGAGCCTGGTGGTCACTCCGCCCCGTGAACGCCCGAGGCCGTGGCCCGTCCGGCTCGGTCTCAGCGCCGCCGGGCGGCTCCTTCTGGAGATTCCCCTCTTGGCCGCTCCGGCGGCGTGCTGACGGGCTCGGCACACCGTCGTGTCGACCCTCACATCCCAGCTGATCAGGCCGTCCGCGTCTGCCCGTGACCGGAGCCGGGTGAAGGCCCGCTTCCATGTGCCGTTGCGCTGCCAGCGCCGGAACATGTCGTAGACCCGGTTCCACAGCCCGTGCCGCTCGGGCACATACCTCCACAGTGTCCCGGCGCGGGGCCGCCACCGTATGCCGTTGATCAGCTGCCGCCTGGCCGCCCCCGAGGTCATCGTCATCACCGGCTACGGGGACACCAGCCCCGGGCAGAAGCGGAAGTCCTGAAGACCTACAAGCTGCTCGCCGACGTATCGACGATCGGGGACGACCGGATCGCCGTCCTCGACTACGCCGACCTCGTCGAGAGCCCGCGCAGTCCGAGCCCCGCGCATTCCGGCGGCGATCAGCTCGCCGGCGGAGGACCTGGGGAGGGCCGCTTCGTAGGACGACCGGAGTTGAGGCGGGCGGCCTGGCGGGTCAGGTGGTCGCGCTCGGCGAGGTTGGAGGCCTTGCGGGCCGCCTCGGCGTAGAGCCGGGCTGCCGTCGCGGGGTCGCCGTCGCGTTCGTGGAGATACGCCGCCACCGCCGTGTGGCGCGGCAACGAGCCGTCCAGATCGGCGAGTTCCGCCAGCCCGGCCCGCGGACCGTCGGCCTCACCCACGGCCACCGCCCGGTTCAGCCGGACGACCGGGCTGTCGGTGAGCTCCACGAGTTCGTCGTACCACTCGACGATCTGCACCCAGTCGGTCTCCGCCGCGGTGGGTGCGTCGGCGTGCAGCGCCGCGACGGCGGCCTGCGCCTGGTACTCACCCAGCCGGTCACGGGCGAGGGCACCCTGGAGGATCGCGACGCCCTCGGCGATCGCCCCGGTGTCCCACCGGCTCCGGTCCTGCTCGGCGAGCGGCACCAGACCCTCGTCGGGCGCGGTCCGGGCGGCGCGCCGGGCGTGGTGCAGCAGCATGAGGGCGAGCAGCCCCGCCACCTCGGGGTGGTCGATCGCCGCCGCGAGGTGGCGGGTGAGCCGGATGGCCTCCGCGGCGAGGTCGACGTCGCCGGAGTAGCCCTCGTTGAAGACCAGATAGAGGACGCGCAGCACGGTGGCGACATCCCCGGGACGGTCGAACCGTATGTCGGAGACGGCGCGCTTGGCCCGGCTGATCCGCTGCGCCATGGTCGCCTCGGGCACCAGGTAAGCCTGGGCGATCTGGCGGGTGGTCAGTCCGCCGACGGCCCGCAGCGTGAGCGCGACCGCCGAGGAAGGGGTCAGCGACGGGTGGGCGCACAAGAAGTAGAGGTGAAGCGTGTCGTCCACGGAGGGCGCCGGGCCGGGCGCTGGCTCCTCGTCGACGCGTTCCTCACGCCGGCGGCGGGCCGCATCCGCCCGCGTCGCGTCGAGGAACCGTCGCCAGGCCACGGTGACCAGCCACCCCTTCGGGTCCCTCGGCGGGTCGGCGGGCCAGACACGGACCGCCTCGACCAGCGCCTCCTGGACGGCGTCCTCGGCCGCCGCGAAGTCGGCTCCGCGGCGGACGAGGATTCCGAGCACGCCCGGGGTGAGGCTCCGGAGCATCAGCTCGTCCATCGAGGACGTCACTCCGTGATGGTGGGCGGCGCGGTCAGGAACGGGCGCACCTCCAGCCATTCGTGGATCGGCTTCCCGCCCGCGCCCGGGGCCGCCGACAGCTCCCCGGCCAGCTCGACGGCCCGCTCGTAGCGGTCGACGTCGATGATCATCCACCCGGCGATCAGGTCCTTCGTCTCGGCGAACGGCCCGTCCGTGACCGGCGGCCGCCCCTCACCGTCGTACCGGACCCACGCGCCCTCGGGGGCGAGCGCCTGGCCGTCGACGTACTCCCCGGTCTTCTCCAGCCGGGCCGCGAAGTCGTTCATGTACTGCACATGAGCGGAGATCTCCTGCGGCGTCCACTGATCCATGGGTACGTCATTGACCGCGGCGGGAGCGCCTCGGTAGTGCTTGAGCAGCAGGTACTTTGCCATGGTTGTTCTCCTCGGTGCGGGCGACCACGTTGGTCGCGTTCACTACGGGGACGGAGCCGGACACGGGTTCTCGACATGGCGGCCCCATCTTTTTCCGCTTTTCTTTCGCCCCTCTTCAGCCAGGCGCGATCACTGCTCGCGCAGAGCCCAGGGTGCCCCGTACGCGACGAGCAGGTCGAGGAAGGGGCGCGGGGGCAGGGCCTCGGCGCCCAGGACGCCCGTACCGCTCCAGGCCCCGTCCGCCATCAGCTCCAGCGCGACGACGGGATTGACGGCCGTCTGCCAGACCACCGCCTGGGAGCCGTACTCGCGCATCGACCACTGGTTCGTCGACGACGCGGTAGAGGTACACGCCCCGGGGCGCACCGTTCCTCGTCCCCCTGACCCAGGTTCCGGCGCGGGTCCTGCCGTGTATACGGTCGCCGAGTGTGGCCGGGTCGGGGAGACACGCCGCGACCACATCGCGTGGCGACACTTCACCACCGGTGACCGACACCTTGTCCGTGCGGTCGAGGCCGAGCTTGTGGAGGGTCTTGAGCGCATTGATGAACTCGTTGCCGAGCCCGCACGTGAAGGTGACGCGCCGGGCGTTCACCCAGCGCGGGATCAGCAGCACCTCCTCATGCTCGACGTTGACGCATTCGCCCGGCTCGAACCCTTCGGGGAAGTCGAAGACCTCCGGCTCGCTGAAGGGCGCTGTGGTGAACCAGCCCCGGTCCTTCTCCCAGATCATCGGTGGTTTCAGACACTCCTCGATGGTCGTCCATATCGAGAACGAAGGGGCGAAGTCGTAATCATCCACCGTGAGTTCGGCGCCGTCACGGACGCTGGTCTCCTCGATCTCGTCGAACAGTTCGTCCGCGGCGTAACGGGCGAAGGCATGGGAGAGACCCGGCTCGACGCCTTCGCCGACGAGCGCGAGACGGCCCGCCTCCTCCCAGGCGGCGGCCCGTTCGAACTGCCGGTCACCGAGCTTGATCCCGCACTCCTCGTACGGCCGCTCCGCATGTGGGGCAGACCGGGACATGGCCATGTCCAGATAGTGCACACCGGCGGCAGGCGCCGCCTCGAACAGCGGTATCACGAACCAGGGGTCGGTGGCGTTCACGAGGATGTCGCACCGGTGCTCGGTGAGGAGCGCGGCCACCGCCGCCCGGTCCGAGGCCTCGACGCGCAGCGCGCTGAACCGGGTCTCCTCCCGGCCGAGGGCGTCCACCGCGGCCTCGGCGCGGGAGAGGTCGTAGTCCGTGACGATCATGTGGTCGAAGAACGAGCGGCGGGCGGCGATCCTGGTGATCGCGGTGCCCACGCCGCCCGCACCGACAAGCAGCACGCCCATGGCAGGTACACCTTTCATCGGTTTCTGTCAGATCTCGTCGAAGAGCGCTGCCCTGGGATTCGTCCAGGAACGGCGTGAACTTGAGCGACGCCAACGCCGTTGGCCTAAGGCGTCCTCCCTCGCAGGCGCGTTCCAGTGCGAGGCGACACACCATGTGCCCGCGTGGCGGACGCCGGGAACACGGGGCGGACTGGCTGGGACGACCGTGATCCATAGAGGCCGGGGACAACGGGCGAGTACGCGGACCTTCCTGGGGCCGGCACCTGGTACGAGACCGAGGGGACCGGCGCCCCTCTCTGGTTCTCCTGCCCGGCGGCTTCTGCACCAACGAGACCTACCAACGAGACCTGGGGAGCGCAGCGCGCCGACCTCGCCGCCGCCCACCGCGTGTACCCGCCCGAGCGGCGTCCGCACGGGCGTACCCCGGACGTCCCGGGCCGTCCGCCCACCAGGACATGGCCGACGACACCGTGGCTTTGCTGGAGGCCGTCGTGGGGCCCGCGCATCTGGCTGGCGGGAGCGGCGCCGGCCTGGTCGCCCGACTCGTCGCCATCGCCTGGCCTGGCATGGTCCGCAAGGTCGCGGCACCGCCTCTTGGCATGGCCGGGGACGAGACCTGATGACGCCGGGGCACAACCCCGGGCTGTACCGGGCGATCCGGGCCGCGCAATCGGCCGTCGTCCCGGGCACCTCCCACCTGGTCCCGCTGGGTAAGCCCGCCCTCGTCAACCGGCTGATCCTCGACCACCTCGCACAGGGCCGGTGGGGACGATGCTGCCCGTCCGGCGCGCCGATTCCCAGGGCGACTGAGTCACTTGCGAGGCCCGAGGCCCGAGGCCCGAGGCCTGAGGGCGGGGAGTCGAGAGTCGCGACCACGCCAGGCTTACCCATTTATGCTGTTTCAATGCGACTTGCTCCCTGGTGGGCCCTCCTCTCCTCCGGGTGTGCTCCTGTGCTCCTGGTCGGTTCCTGGGCGATCGCGCAAGTGCGCCAAGGCCCGGAGTACGACCCGGCGCGAGAGACCCTCAGCGTGCTGGCAGCGTATGGCGCCAGCAGCTACTGGCTGATGACAGGAATGCTGGTGGTGCTGGGCTCCTGTTACGTGCTCACGGCGCACGCGCTCCGCCCGGCGGCGCTCGCCGGGCGTGTGGCCCTGGCCGGCGGCGGGCTGTCCGCGCTGGCCCTGACCCTGGTGCCCGCACCGAGCAGCGGCGGAGCCCTTGAGCACGGGGCCGTGGCGACGGTCGGCCTCGTCCTGCTGGCGGTATGGCCTCCCCTGGCCGCCGTCCGGGGCACACCATCGGCTCCATGGGGTCTGAGGTGGGATGTGTCGCTCGCCGCCAGCGCCTTCATGGGGGCAACCGCGCTGTGGTTCCTGGCGGAACTGCAGAGCGGACGGACGCCCGGTGTCGCCGAGCGGGTGGTGACGTTCGTCCAGGCGTTGTGGCCCTTCCTGGTCGTCGTCTCCTGCCGACGGCAGCGCATCGGCTGACCCTGTCGCGAACGCGAACGCGAACGCGGGCGGGGTGGTTACGCGAGAACGACAACGGCGCGAGGGACGGCGGCAGAACGCTGCCACCCCTGAGGGACGGCAGGCGGCTCGGGTCAGCGGCTCGACCCACACATTCCGGCAGCGGATCTCGCTGCCGTGGTCACGGAGGATGTCGAAGCCTTTGCCGCCGCTGGGGGCGAGCTTCTGGAGCCCGTAGGTCAGCTTGCCCGCCTGGTCCCAGTTGCCGCCCGCACCGAGCCCCGCCGGCGTGGATCGCCCCGTCCGGCCCCATGCTGATGCGGTTGACACCCACCTCCAGACCTCACGGGTGAGACGGAAGACCGCACCCTCGTAACCGCCGTCGACCTTCTCCAGGCAGGCACGCTGGATGCCGCCGTAGGAGACGTCCCAGAACAGCATCTGTTCGGCGAACCGAGCCCTCGCTCAACTAGAATCGAGTGCTGGGGGAGTTGGCTATCTCGTTCTGCGGCAGTCACAGCATCGGCTTGGTTGCCGGCTTGGTCACCGGCTCGGCGTCGAAGGGGCCCGAGGGGTTGGTGCAGTGGTTGAAGAAGAGGTCCTGTTCGATGTGGAGCAGCTTCGAGGAGGGCAGCCAGCCGACTTGGTTGTCCAGTCCAGGACGAACATGCCGCCCTCGGGGCGCCGGCCAATGCCGTTGGGGGAGAGCCCAGAAGTGAACGAGCAAGCCGTGCCGCCCGTAGCGCCCGTACTGCCCGGACCGCCCGGGCTTGACGGCGATGCCAGGCTCAGGGCCGACGCCCCGGTTTTCCTCGACGCCCCACTCGTCGGGCGCCTGATCGCCACGCAGTTTCCGCAGTGGAGCGAACTGCCCCTGACACTGCTGGACCCGGCCGGTTCGGACCACGTGATCTACCGTCTGGGCGAGGAACTGTCCGTACGGCTGCCCCGCCACGCCGACGCCATCGGGCAGGCGAGGAAGGAGGCCGAGTGGCTGCCCCGGCTTGCCCCGCATCTGCCGCTCGCCGTCCCCGTTCCGGTGAAGGTCGGCGTGCCCGCCCTCGGCTACCCCTGGCCGTGGGCGGTGACCCGCTGGCTGGACGGCGAAGTGGCGAGCGTGGACACACTGGCCGAATCCACCCCGGCCGCCGTCCGGCTGGCCGAATTCCTCACCGCCCTCCAGCACTTCGAGCCTGACACAGCCCGGGTCGTGGGCGCCCGCGACGACCCGACTGCGGAACCGTTGGCCGCCCGCGACCGCGCGACCCGTGCCGCCATCGCCAGGACGGCGGACACGTTCGACGCGGCGGCGATGACCGCTCTGTGGAACGCGGCACGGAACGCCCCGCCTTGGGACCGCGCGGCGGTCTGGTACCACGGAGACTTCCACACCGGGAACCTGCTGACCGCCCACGGCCGCCTCAGCGCGGTCATCGACTTCGGCGAACTCGGCGTCGGCGACCCGTCCCGCGACCTGATGATCGCCTTCACCTTGCTGTCTGCCGACAGCCGCGCGGTCTTCCGTACGGCACTGGGCGTGGACGACGCGACCTGGCTACGAGGCCGGGGCTGGGCCCTGGCCACGGGCCTGAACGCGTACACGACGTACGCCGCTTCCGACCGCCGCGTAGCCGAGCAGACGACCCGCCAGATCACGGCCGCACTCGACGGCTGAAGCGTGCTGTGATCGGCCTCGAAGGCGCCGACACACGTTGACCGTCCCGTCCCGCGCCGAGGATTCCCGGCTCATCGGGGCCGGTAGGTGCCCGGAGTGCGACCGTAAACACGACGGAAGACATCGATGAACGCGCTGGCGGAAGACCAGCCGCACCGGTGCGCCACCGCGGTCACCGGAGTGTCCTCGGCCAGCAGGGCCAGGGCCTTGTACAGGCGCAGTTGAGTGCGCCACTGGGGGAACGTCATGCCCAGGTCCGAGGTGAAGAGCCGCGACAGCGTGCGGGCACTCGCACCCGTCTCCCTGCCCAGGGCATCCAGGGTGCGCTGGTCCGCGGGATCGGCGCACAGGACGTCGCAGACCAGGCGGAGGCCGGCATCGGTCGGGGCCGGGAACATGGACCGGCTGTTGCGGTGAGGCCACCAGCTGGTCGAGCAGTACGGCCCGTAGCAGTTCGAGCGACCCGTGGGCACGGTGTGCGTGGACGGTACCGGCCGGTATCCAGATGGCCCGGTTCGCCGGTGCCACCCAGGTGCCGAGATCGGTGGTGACGGCCACCACGCCACGTGCGGCGTAGACGATCTGGTGGTCGTCGTGGCGGTGGGCGCCGATCTCCGCTCCCGGGAGCAACCACTGCGTGCGGGTCGGCGCTACCGGCTCATGGCGGATCTCAGTCATGCCCTGTCCCTATATCGGAAGCTCGCCACCCCGTGAACCGTGACGATGGCCCCCATGGCGAAGAACAGACCAATCAGCCTGCTGTCCGTCGGACATGCCTGTGTCGACGTCTACCAGGGGGCGGCGGACGTGCTCGTCCCCCACTTCGTCGCCGAACGCGCCTACACCCATGCCGCGGCCCTTCGGGATCGTGCTCGCCACGTCGTGCTGTCCTCCGTGGCCCAGCCCCTGTTCGGAGCGGTGACGGACCGTAGGGCGATGCCCTGGCTCCTCCCGGTGAGCACCGTCGTCGGAGGTCTGGGGATCGCCCTGAGCGGCTCCTACACGCTGACCCTGCTGTTCGTCGCCGTCGGAGGGGTGGGCGTCGCCGCCTATCATCCGGAGTCCGCCCGGGTCGCCCGCCTCGCGGCCGGAGGCAGCCACACGGCGATGGGCTGGTTCTCGCGGGGCGGCAACCTCGGCTTCGCCTTCGCCCCGGTCCTCGTAGCCGTGGTCGTCGGTACGGGCGGTCTCCAGCTCCCCCCCCCCACTGCTGGTGATACTGGCCCTGGTCGGCAGCGTGCTCACCCTGCCCGTACTGCGCGCCCTGGAACGCAGAAGCTCCCCTTCCTCCACGACGCCCACGGAGGCACCCGCAGTCTCCGACGACCTGCCCTCCATCGTGAAGCTGGCCCTAGCGGTGGTCTGCCGGTCCGTCATCTCCATCGGCCTGAGCACCTTCATCTCGTTCTACGTACGCGAGCGCACAGGCGGAGGAACGGCGGCAGGCGCCGCGGCCCTGGTCGTGCTCTACTTCGGTGGCGCTGTCGGCACCGTCCTGGGCGGCAACCTCGCCGAGCGCTGGGACCGCGTCACCTGGTGCGCAGGTCCTCGATGCTGGCCGTGGCCGCCGTGGCCGGCCTCGTCCTCACCCCGGGCCGCGCTCTACGCGTTCGTCGCCTTGACCTCAGCAGCCCTCTACACCCCCTTCTCGCTCCAAGTGACCCTGGCTCAGGACTACCTGCCCAGCCGCGTCGGCACGGCAAGCGGCATCACTCTCGGGCTGACCATCAGCATCGGCGGCCTGTTCAGCCCCCTGATCGGACGCCTGGCCGACGCGACCTCGCTGCAAACCGCCCTGACCCTCTTGATCGCCGTGCCCGCCCTGAGCTGGCTGCTGCTCCGCACCCTCGCGGAACCACCCGTACGGGAAGCACGAAGGCCACCGCTACCGGAGCGGGTTGATCAAGCACGGGCGGCCGGGCGGGCTACTCCGCCGGGTTCTGGGGCAGGGCCAGTGGGCAGCTGAGAGGAAGCACCCGCTCGGCCAGCTGCCCAGTGAGACGGGTGTCGGTGACTTCGGCGTCGGTCAGCCATTGCGCATTGGTCAACTGCTCTACCAAGGCGTCCAGTTCATCGGGGGCAACAGCACACCAGGAAGCCAGGTCCTCCAGGACGAGACCTTGCCCGCCGGGCCCGAGTTGCCCGTCGGTGGTGGTCCGGGTGGCCAGGGCCAACGCGAGCAGACGGGTCTCGGCACTGGTCTTGCGCTTACGGAGTTTCTTGTCGCCGACGACTTTCTGGGCCCATCCGCTGATCTTGGGGCGGGTCTTCCTGCCGAACGTGAAGAGGCCCTCGCCGTCGTCGCCGGGCATCAGGGAGGGGATGGTGATCTGAGTGGGGCACTCCGGCCGTGAGGCGAGTACATCTTCCGGTGTGCCGGGGATCCGCAGCCAACCGCAGTCGATGAGCTGCGCGATCAGGTCCTCCGGCTTCTCCAGGGGCAGGGACGTGACGTCCTGGCCGACGAGGTTGCCGGTGCCGGTGAGTACCGTGCGCAGGGTCAGCATCACCACCATCAGGCGTGCTTGGGCTCCGGGGAGGGGCGAGTGCGCGGCCACGTGGTCGAGGATGCTTCGGGCATGCTGCTGCGCGGTCCCGGTCAGCAGCCGCTTCACCGCTGGCGCCTCACCGTCGCCGCCATGCCCGGTGCGGAACCGGTGCTGGAGGCGAGCGGCCTCGGCGGCCTGCTCGGCACGCTGGGCCTCCAGCCGCAGCCGAGTGTCGCCCGTGACGTCCGCCCAGATGGTGAACGCCTTCGACTTGCGGGAGTGGAGGTCGGCGAGGACCGCCAGATCGGGTTCGGTGCGCTGCTGATAGGCACGGAAGAGATCGCCCAGCTCGATGAGCTCGTCGCGCAGGGCGACGGGGTGCAGATCGTGCGGGACGATTCGCTGCGCGATCTTCCCGTACCGGGGGCGACGCCGCGGCGGTGCGGAGCGGGGAGCGGGAACACCGTGCGGCACGTCGGCGGGGGGCGGGGAATGGTCGGAGAACCGCGGTGCCGTCACAGCCGAGTTGGCCGTGCGACCGGGACCCGTCCGGGTGCCGGTGGTGCGTCCGGGGCCAGCGGTGGTCGTGGCGGTGGCGACGACCTTCGCGGCGGGATGGGCGGCCGCGCACCGCGCACAGCACTCCAGGATCTGCCACCAGCGGCTCTGCCGGTCGGTGATGACGGCGAGAACGACCGGCCCTCCGCACCGCCAGGGTGCGGCACGGCGGGGCCCGGCAGGCGGGGTGTGCAGACGGCAGTCCTCGGCTTTGCAGGCGCAGTGGGCTTCCGGCCGAGGCCCCGGTGCGGCTTGCAGGTGGGCCTTGAGATGCGCGACGGCGGCCGCACGGCCCGCGGCGGCGGAGGGAAGCTGCTGGGTGGCGCAGACCGGTCGGCTGCACGAGACGCGCACGGCGGGACTGCCCCCGCCGGCCGGGTCCAGTCGCACGGTCCACTTGCGGCCCGGCAGCCGCTCGTCCAACTCACTCGTTACGGTGTTTTCCACGCCGTGACGCCTTTCTGGCTGTTCCTGATACGCGCCTTGACTGTGCAGGGGACAGGCCCGCCGGGCGCGCAGCGGCCCGGGGACCGGTCGGCTGCTGCTCCTGGGGCCCAGGGCCCCAGGGTGGGTGTCCGTGCCCCCCGCCCCCAACCCATGACGCTATGTCATGATCCGTTTCCGCACAGCAAAATGCTGGTGGACGTCACCGGGTCAGGTGGGAGGACCCGGACGGCAGGGGTACCCGAGCCGGACTGGGGGTACATACCGATTCCAACGACCTGGAGCAGGAGAAGTACCGGAGGAGCGGCGGTCTCAGCAGCCAGTGTGCCGCGCGTCAACTCCGTTGCGAGCGCGCAGCTCCACCCCGGATGTCCATCCCATGCCATTCCTGGGAGCCCGCATGACCGTCGAGCACACCCCGGACTTCCCTCCGAGGTCCCCGCCTCCTCCCAAACGCCCGGTGCAGCCCCCGCGCCCGGAGACGCCGCTCACGGATTCTGCGCGGATGCATGTACGGAACCGCAGGTCGGCGAACTGGTCTCTGGAGGCGGCCCCATGGGCACCGAGGAAGGCCTCCAGGGATGTACTGGCCCGGTTGAACGAGTGGGGCTACGGCGAATCCGACCGGGCCGTCACCGACCTGACGGAGCTCCTGGTGCGCACTGCGGTCGCGGACGGCGGCCGCCGCATCTCGGTACACCTGGCCGACCAGGACCGCCGGGCGCTGATCGTCGCCCTGTCGCACCGTCCGTGCGCCGCGGCCACGGATACTGAGCTCCTGCCGCAACTGACCAGCTTGGGCGCCGTGTCGTGCGGGTCGGACGTGGCGGTGGGCGGTCGCCGGGTGTGGGCGGTCCTGGACCTGTGACCACGTGAGGGTGGGCCTGGGATCCGGCTTGGGACTGGGGCTGTTTCCTGCCCTGCCCTGTCCCCTGGCCTGCCCTGCCCTGCCCTGCCCTGCCCTGTCCTGCCAGGGTTTCGCGCTGACGATGCTGGTCGTGACCCCAGCCCGGCCTGATGTCATCGGTTCTCCGGACGGCCTCCTGCAAGAGCCTTTCGAGGATCACTGGGCCATGATCGCCAGCGCCCTCAACAACGCGCGCACGTTCTCGTGGCCCGACGGGGAAGGGGACTGAACCGAGGCGTCGAAGGTGCGCGGAGCGAATGAGGCGAACCGCCGGGAGACGGTCGGCCCCCTACTGGCGGCTGTCGGCTTCCCGTCGCCCATGACTGTGCGGGACCTGTCCGAGCTCCACCTGATGCGAGGCCGGGCACGCCGCGAGGAGTCACCGGGGCGGCACCCGATGGTCCATGCCCGCCGTACGGCCGCTGCCCGGTGACCTACTGCCTCTGGACACTTACCTGACCCACATCGGCTCGACGGGATCCGGACGGGGAACGGCTGGAGGCGCATCAGCGCATCAGCGCTTCCTCCCGGTCATGGATCGGGATCACTTCCACGAGACCCGGGTGCGGCTGAGCGCAGGGCCGACGGCGAGGGACTGAGACGGGCCCTGTGCATTGCGCAGCCCAGTGCGGGCAGGTCATGTCAGCGGCCGCAGCTGTCGTGGCCGGGCGTGGTGGGAACCGAAGACACACCCGTCATCGTGGTCCGCGGCAACGGCTCCTCAGGGACGTGGTCCGTCGCGGCAGGGCGGCGCGCAAAGCCCGGCCGCAGCCACGCGATCCAGTCAGCACGATCATGTCCATCGCTTCCCGTTCGCCCTGGTTGTCGACCTTGTCGCGGAGTGCGAGGTTACGGACGTGCGCCTTCTCTTCAACACCAAGATGAGGCGCGAGGCGGCCGTGCCCATCGATGAGGAACTCGAAGCCGCCATCCGCAAGTACTGAGGTTGAACTCGTGATGTCACATGGTTGCTCAGGTGGGTCTGATGGTCAGGCCGGTCTCGGCGAGGCAGCCGTCTATGAGGTGGCTGCGG